>DNFT01000008.1 GCA_003486385.1 Eubacterium sp.
TTCAAAAGCAGCATCCGTGCTGCTTTTGGCTAGGTATTAAGCAGAGTTCTAAGAACATCTAAGCTTCTACCAAAAGTCGTGATATGCATAAATATAATACGTTATACATGCTAAGTTTATAGCACATGTTTTGACCCCAACATCATACAATAGAACAAATAAGTATTTGATATTTATATTGACAGATTATTTGACGCAGGAGTAAAATTATGTAAACAATAAGTTTGTGAAAACATAATATGGAGGCATGCTTATGAAGAACATACGGACAAAGATTATTATGGCTATTCTGATGTGCTCTCTTTTGACTGCTGCGGTAATAGGAACGCTTGCAATGTATAATTCGTCCCGGATGGCGTCGGAGGATTCTAAGGAACGGGCGAGGACGGAAGGTGAACTGTATGCAGAGAGGATTAATGGTATTATTTCACAGATTGAACAGTCTGTGAATACTCTGAGTGATGCAGTCAGCAATGATTTTGACTATGAAGCTTTTGTAAAGAGTAAAAAGTATGCTGATGAGTATACTGAGCTGATTACGGATGCGGCAGTCAATTTTGCCTCGCACACGGATGGTGCGGTTACGGCATATGTACGGTACAATCCACAGTATTCCAATCCGACATCAGGAATATTCATGTCCAGGGATTCGCTGAATGATGAATTTACACTCCTTACACCGACAGATTTTTCCATGTATGATGAGGACGATTCAGCTCATGTCGGCTGGTATTATCAGCCGGTCAAAGCAGGACATGCAATGTGGATGGAACCATATCTCAATGAAAATATCAATGTATATATGATATCGTATGTAGTTCCGCTCTATGCCTCGAATGGAACCTCGATAGGTATTGTAGGAATGGATATTGATTTTTCAACTCTGACAGATGAAGTTGATGGTATCTCAATATATGATACAGGCTATGCATTTTTAACGAATGCCGATGGTGTGCTTATGCACCATAAGGATAAGCTTCAGTCACAGAATATAGCAGACTTAGATTCGTCTCTGTCAGGTATAGCGGGCTATTTGAATGATAGCTCAAAGCAGGGAGAGGGATACATATACAGGTATGAAAATATTAGAAAGCAGATGTTCTATTTTAACCTTGATAATGGAATGAAGCTTGTACTCACTGCTCCGAACGCTGAGATATTTGCAGATGCAAACAGAATGGTCGGACTTATATTAGGTGCACTTGTGCTGGCACTTATGGTGTCTGCCGGAATAGGTATTTTAATAGGAAATATGATTTCAAGACCTATAAAATATGTTACGGATATCATACAGCAGACTTCAAGACTTGATTTTACACCTACGCAGATGGGTAAGAAGCTTAGGCAGCAGAAGGATGAAATCGGAGTCATGGCTAACTCAGTACATGATATGAGAAAGGTATTGAGGAGCATTATGGAGCGGCTTGACAGTGCCAATTCAACAATTGTAGAGAGTGTGACAAGACTTGATGATATAATGAAGGTTAACAGTGATCATGCCATGGACAATTCCGCAGCAACTCAGGAGCTGGCTGCAGGAATGCAGGAGACACTTGATAATACTGAGAATATCTCTAAGAATATCCAGGAGGTAAAGAAAAATTCCGGCATGATATACAAGCTTGCTGTGGATGGTGAGCAGAACTCAAAGCTTGTACAGGAGCGTGCCGTTGCGATGGAGGAGGCAAGTACTGAGTCAAGCCGCAAGGTTGATGAGGTATATTCTAAGATTAAGGATAGGACTAATGAGGCTGTTGAACAGTCGAAGGCGGTCAAGCGGATCAATGAACTGACCAATGACATAAAGGATATTTCATCACAGACCAATCTTTTAGCACTCAATGCCAGCATAGAGGCTGCAAGGGCAGGTGATGCGGGAAGGGGCTTTGCAGTGGTTGCGTCTGAGATAGGAGCACTTGCAGCACAGACACTTCACAGCGTTGACAATATCAATGAGATTGTCGGTGAGGTCAATTTGGCGGTTAACAATCTTACAGAATGTATATCCACCATAATGGACTTTATGGAAAATACGGTTGTCGGAGATTATGCGAGCTTTAAGAAGGCCGGTGCCGAATACAGGCAGGATGCAGGAGAGTTTAAGTCCGTTATGGGTAGCACGAAGGAAGCAATGCAGAAGCTGGAGGAGCTTATTGAGCAGATATCCGGTGCCTCCACGGGAATTAACAATATGATGGCGCAGTCCTCTGCCGGAATTAATGATATAGCCGAAAAATCCGGTGAGACACAGGAGATTACTGCGGAAGGGTACGAAAAACTCAAGGAGTGCAGACAGTCAATTGAAGAACTCAGAAGTATTGTCAAACAGTTTCATCTTGGGTAATATAGAATTAAAATTTTAAATCAAAAAAAGCTGTAATGATAGACATACTATAATGTCCTTCATTACAGGCTTATAGTAAATGCCGGAGTGTATGATTTTTCAATCACACTCCGGTATTTTTATTTTAATGCACACCGGTGGAACCAAATCCGCCCTCGCCGCGAACAGTATCGGAGAGTTCGTCCGTCTCCTCAAAGTCCGGCGTGAGAAAAGGTGTGATGACAAGCTGTACTATTCTTTCGCCCGGCTCAATGGTGGCAGGTGCTTCTGAGTGATTGTGCATTGCCACCATAAATTCGCCTCGGTAGTCCGGGTCGACCACGCCTACCTTATTGGCAGGTGCAAGACCACGCTTGGAGGCGATTCCGCTTCTTGGATATATAAGCCCTGCATACCCGGCAGGAATCTCCATCGCCAGACCTGTGCCAATCATAACGGTCTCATGCGGTGCGATGACAACGGGTGAATCAATGCATGCATATAAGTCTGAACCGGCAGCGTATTCTGTGCCGCGTGTTGGCATAACGGCACCTTCTTTAAGTTTTTTAACTTTAATCTGAATGTTGTTCATAGTAACCTCGTTTCGTTTTTATAACCTGATTTTACACTATCAATTGAGTAATACAGTATTATTATAATTGAACAATCGGAAAAGGGAAAGTGGAAAATGAAAAGAAATGAAAAGAAAATATATAAAAATTTTAAAAAGTACTTGCAATTTGAAAACACATGTGATATTATACATTCTGTTGTGACGCAAGAGCGATTACAACGAACTACATACTAAGCAGTCGTGGCGGAATTGGCATACGCGCTAGACTAAGGATCTAGTCCATATTGCTTGGGTGCGGGTTCAAGTCCCGCCGACTGCACTTGTGTTTACAGCCTCATATACTTTTAAAGTATATGAGGCTGTATTTGTTTTATGATAGATTGAGCAAGCTGGGTAGAGACAAAAATGCACCTGCAAAACCGATATGTAACATACTCACTGATTTACGCGGCAAAGTCACTGCTGTAAAGTCTGTTCAGTTAAGAGTGTACATATCGTGCCGCAGGTGCATTTTTTAATCTTCGCTCCAGAGCACAATGCTTCCGCTGGAGAGTGTCTTTTTCATATCGATTATCCGCTGGTTTTCCGAACCCTTGAATTGCAGATTCAGGTTTTTCTGCTCCTCTATGAATGGACCATCGACAAGCACATCTATATAGCTGAGAATCTCACTAGTGTGGGGAAGGGTGTCAACCATCTTTCCCATAATATCGGTGTCAAGAAGGTAGCCTGTGTAAAGCCAGATATCCTTATTGGTATAGTGCTCCTTAATCTGACGCATGGTATTAAGAACCGCCTCCTGATTTGATGGTGCCATCGGCTCTCCGCCAAGGAAGGTGATTCCTTTTATATAGTCCGGTTTTAGAAGTTCCAATATGTGATTGATGGTTTCCTGCGTGTAAGGCTTACCATATGTGAAGTCCCAGGTTACTTCATTGAAGCATCCCTTGCAGTGGTGTGGACATCCACTGACAAAGAGGGAGATTCTTACGCCGGGACCGTTGGCTATATCTACATTTTTGATTTCTGCGTAGTTCATGTTTCTCCTTTCCGGGATAGCTGTGTTTCTGATAGGCGTCAATCATGGATTTACTAGAAGCCCAGTACATTCATACGGCTGTAGTGTGCAGCCTCCTCGTCGGTGAGCTTATGAACCCATGGTGCACGTTCGCCCTTTGCCCCTTCGCCTGTGCTGTTGTATTCAGCCCAGTATGCCGTTTCGTGTGTGGCTTCCTTGTTCCAGTCATGGAAGCCTTCGTGTCTTATGTGGGCATCCATCTCACAGTTTAAAAAGACTGCCTTTGCGTAGTTGCGCCACGGACGTCCGAGGTATACGGAGTTGGCAGGGCAGTTGCTTGTGAAATGACAGCCCTCAAATACATAGCCGTATTCCTGCCCCTCAGGGGTTGATGGGGCGGTCACATAGCCGTTAATTTCCTCGCCGCGGTTGTTGGAGAAGATTTCGCAGTTCTCAAAGTATGCCGTGGCACTTCCGAATATAAAATCCACATCACCGCGTATAAAGCAGTCCTTGTAATACTGCCTTCCGTTGACTCTTGGAGCGAACTGCTTAGGACCGATGAAGCCGCCCGGCTTAAGCTCCTTAGGTGGGAGCGGACCTGTAAATATGGTGTCCTGACAGCCTAGAAAGCAGCAGTTGATATACTTTACCATGTCACCCTCTGAGTAGATGGCAAGCGCCTGTCCGACATCCCTTCCATCACCGGAAGCATTTTCAAAGGTTATATTTTCCGCTGTGAAATCGTTGGCATCGACAAAGACACTGTAGCTTCTGAAGGTACCGCGCTTGGTACCGTCCTCCATGAGCATGAGCGCATAGAGACTGTGCGTTATACAGGTGGTGTCCGGGTCCTCACCGACGAGAGTTACATGCGGACGGATTATCTCAAGTCTTTCATAGTATTCGCCCGGTGCCAGCTCAATTCTTACAGGTATATTGTCATTGACAGCCTCAACTGAGTCGAGAGCATCATTGATGGTTGTAAAATCACCCTTTCCGGATGGGTCAACCTTGATTGTGATAGTATCCATATAAATCCTCATTTCTGAATAGTAGTTACTTTTATTTTTATTGACTAATCAAAATAATTATATTACATTTATTGTATATGTTCAAGTGTGAAACAGATGAGAACAGGAGGATAGCATGGACACAGTGAAACGTGCCACGGGTTGCAATATAACGGCGAGGCAGTTAGAAAAGGGTAAGAAGGAATATGATGTAAGGGATTATGGTGCAGGTTCTGAGGAGCCTCCCGCCGCGAATGCCGCAGCGATTAACAGGGCGATAGAAGAAGCTTCTGTGAACGGAGGAACTGTTGTTTTTCCGGAGGGTGAATACAGGACATACACGATAAGGCTTAAGAGCAATGTCAATATCTGTATATGCAGGGGAGCGGTAATACGCGCGGCAAGGAGTGAGATACATACAAGCCATGAGAATTGTGAAGGCGAGGGCGGTAATTATGATGAGCCGGAGGTTCGCAGATATGCAGGGCTTCAGGATCATGGACACACATATTTTGCCAATAGCCTTATATATGGAGAGAAGCTTTCCAATGTGATGATATGCGGCGAAGGACTTATCGACGGAAGCTATGAGGATGAATATGGATATACAAGGTACGCTCTTTCAGGGGAGGATCCTGAAGGCGGATTGTACCGCAATGAAAATGGACATAATGGGACATGGTATGGTAACAAGGGGATTGCCATTGTTAACTGTAGGAATGTTGTGCTCAAGGATTTTTCGATAGTGGACGCAGGACATTTTGCCATTATCTGTGAGGGCGTGGAGAACATGCTTGTGGATGGGATACTTGTGGACACTATAAGGGATGCTTTCAATATAGACTGCTGCCGTGATGTAACAGTGGTTCATTCAAAATTCAATTCGCTGACCGATGATGCCATCGTTATGAAGGCTTCGTATGGGGCGGGAGAGCTTAAGCCACTGTATAACGTGTACATAGAGGACTGTGATGTTACAGGATATGATGCCGGGAGTGTATATCAGGGCAAATATACCTGTGACAAGGTAGTGGCAACGGATAAATGCGGTCCGACCGCACGGGTGAAGTTAGGAACGGAATCAACCTGTGGCTATGAGCTTGTGACGGTTAAGAATGTGCGTTTCAGACGTTCACGCGGGTTCGCACTTGAAGCGGTTGATACATCGGCTCTGACTGATATTGTGTTTACGGATTGTACAATGGAGAATGTGAGCAGTTCGCCAATCTATATAAGAATCGGGGACAGGGGAAGATTTCCTGTTACCGGAAACAGTGCTGCGGAGCTTATCAACGCTGAAAATAATGTAAGAATAGATAATACGGAATGGGTGCTGCCGGATAAGGAAGGATATTCCGCTTATCCTGCCATGAGATATGTTCCGTCATACAACTATACCAGAAAGGTAACTGTCGACGGACATTCTTACTTTAATATTGTGGATGAGAAGAATCCGGTGAGACTTAATCCTGCCAATTATTATGAGAAGGACGGAAAATATTATGAATACTCTTATAATAATCAGAGCAGAGGCTATGAGCCTGATTTTTCAAGGGAGATAGATAAGAAAAGCTTATGTCTTTATGGCAATGCGGTTGGAAATAAGAATATTGCCTCAATTAGAAATATCGAGATAAGCAATATCACTGTCAGGGACGCAGATCCGAGGTATCCAATCATTATCATGGGTGTGGACAGCAGCCATGTAAAGAATGTAAGCATCAAGAATATAGATGTTGAGTACCGCGGCGGTATTCTTATGGAACATGCAGTGGAGCAGAGGCAGCTCAACACCGCGTGGGAGTATTCGCAGCTAGGTTCTAAGCCGTCGGTACAGGTTCTGCCATGGCTTGTAAATGACTTTTTCCTAAAAAATGAGGGTCTGCTTCCAAGAATGAGCTGGGATGCAGACAGAAAATGCTTTGCTGCGTCGCCTTTCAACGTGCCGGAGCTTGCAAATGTATATCCTGAACCGAGCAACTGGGGAATACTTCCCGCATACGGGCTGTATGCGCGCCATGTTGATGGACTTGAGCTCGAAAATATTAAGCTTGGATATATTGTTGAGGATGAGAGACCGGCGGTTGTCTTTGATGATGTACACGATGGTCTTTTAAAGAATTGTGAGCTTATGGCGTGCGAGGATTCGGCGCATATTGTTCTGGTGGATAACAGCTATAAAAGACCGACCGGTTTTGAATATGTACCGGATTATCCATATCATGCGACGGACAATGCGGTTACGATTATTCCGGGACATGACAGGGAGAACTACCGGGTTGAGAAGGTGCTTGTCGATGCACCTGCACCGGGAACACCGCGGGACAGTCTCTATGCTTATCCGACGGCGGCTGTCAAGGATGATACAGAGTGCGGCTATACATTCGAGGTGCCGACAGAGGAATATGGGCTTTTGCAGACTGTCCACAGACCTTATTTTGTACCGGTGGAGGATATACATGTCACGGCCGGAAAGCTGGTATGTTTTGATGTCATGGTGAGAAATCCGTTTACGGATGGCATAGACATAGCAGCAGAACAGTTTATGTCTGAGGCGGATGATGGTGCAGAGTATGTGGTCGAGTGTGAATCGGGCACTATCCTTATGCAGGCGGAGGGGCTTCCTTATGGAGCAGATTTTGATACGTTAAGTGGCAATTTTATCTGGACTCCTGAGAAGGAAGGAGAATATAAGATTACATTTACGGCGGATGATGGTGTAATACCTATCTCCATGTCGGTTAATATAATTGTTGGGGATGAATAGTAAGTGATGAAGCTTGAAGGTGAAGCCTTCAGGCTATTTATTGGTGGCAGTACTGCAGGCAATGCCTGCAGTATGCAGGGAGTGTAAAATATGGTTTTAGCATGTAACAATATATCGAAGTCATTCGGTATAGATGAGATTATAAAAAATGCCTCTTTTAATATAGAAGAGCGTGAAAAGGCGGCTATAGTAGGTATCAATGGCGCGGGAAAGACAACTCTTTTGCGCATTATCATGGGAGAGTATCAGGCGGACAGCGGTGAAGTCATAATAGCTAAGGACAGAACGATAGGCTATCTTGCACAGCACCAGAAGCTTTCCGGTGATAATACAATATATGATGAGCTGCTGAGCGTAAAAAAGGATATCATAGAGCTTGAACAGAAGATACGCCGGCTTGAGCTTGAGATGCACAGCAAAGAAGGCGTTGAGCTTGAGGCTGTAATGGAGGCTTATTCTAAGAGCACGCACCAGTTCGAGCTTCAGAACGGATATGCTTACAAGAGTGAGGTCGTGGGAGTACTCAAGGGGCTTGGCTTTGATGAGAGTGATTTTGAAAAAAAGATGAATACTCTTTCGGGCGGGCAGAAGACAAGGGTTGCGCTTGGACGATTACTGCTGTCGAAGCCGGACATAATTATGCTTGATGAGCCTACGAATCATCTTGATATGAATTCAATAGCATGGCTTGAAAATTATCTTGTGAATTATGATGGAAGTGTTATTATAGTTGCACATGACCGTTATTTCCTTGACAAGGTGGTAACTAAGGTTATTGAGGTGGAGAGAGGTATTGTCAGTGTATTTTCGGGAAACTATTCCGACTATGCGGCAAAGAAAAAGCAGCTTATGGATGCAAAGCTTAAGGAATATTATAATCAGCAGCGTGATATAAAGCATCAGGAGGAGGTTATTGCCAAGCTTAAGTCCTTTAACAGGGAGAAGTCAATAAAGCGTGCCGAGAGCCGTGAAAAGCTGCTTGATAAGATTGAGGTTATAGATAAGCCTATTACCGAGCAGGAGACAATGCATTTTAAATTAGAGCCTGCAAAGGAGAGCGGAAATGATGTCCTGAGTGTAGAAGGACTTTCAAAGGCGTTTGGCGGGAACAGGCTTTTTGATAATGTGAGCTTTGAGATAAAAAAAGGTGAGAAGGTTGCACTGATTGGAAATAACGGAACAGGCAAGACCACCATCCTTAAGATAATAAATCACATAATTGAAGCAGATGCGGGCAAGCTTAAGCTTGGGGCGAATGTCGAGATAGGCTATTATGATCAGGAGCACAATGTGCTTCACATGGACAAGACAGCATTTGATGAAATCGGCGATGCATATCCTGATATGACCAACACGCAGATAAGGAATATGCTGGCATGCTTCTTATTTACGGGTGATGATGTCTTTAAGAAGATATCGGATTTAAGTGGTGGAGAGAGAGGAAGAGTTTCCCTTGCAAAGCTTATGCTGTCAAATGCCAATTTCCTTATACTTGATGAGCCGACGAACCATCTTGATATTATGTCGAAGGAGATTCTTGAGTCGGCGCTTAACAGATATACGGGAACAGTGCTATACGTATCGCATGATAGATATTTTATTAACAAGACTGCGAGCAGAATTATGGAGCTTTCCGCAAATACGGTGACCAACTACATCGGAAACTATGATTATTATCTTGAGAAGAGGGACATACTTGCACCTAAGGAGGTTAAGCAGGTAAGCAGTGAAAAGAACACCGCCGTGAAGGATGACTGGAAGGCACAGAAGGAAGAACAGGCAAAATTAAGAAAACGGCAGAATGATATAGCGAAGATAGAAAAGAGTATTGAGCAGTTAGAGAAAGATAATTCCGAGCTGGATGAACAGCTTGCACTTCCTGAGGTGTATTCAGATGTAAAGCAGCTTATGAAATTGAATGAGAAAAAGCAGGAGATAGAGAAAAAGCTGGAAAAATTATATGAGGATTGGGAAACACTTTCTGCTGATGAATAACCGGCTAAGTAATTTATACGATTTTAATTGACTTTTTTTTAACAAGCGAATATAATAGATTACGTTAAATGTTTTAATGTTAATATATATTATATGAGGTGTTCCAATGAACGAAAGAGAGATTTCTACCGCCGTTATAAGGCGTCTCCCTCGATATTATAGATATTTGGAGGAACTTATTGACAGCGGTGTTGAGCGTATATCCTCTAACGAGCTGAGTGAGAGAATGAAGGTTACGGCATCGCAGATTCGTCAGGATCTTAACAATTTTGGCGGATTTGGGCAGCAGGGCTATGGTTATAATGTGAAGTATCTCCATGCAGAGATTGCCAAGATACTTGGCATAGACAAGAAGCACAATATGATTATCATAGGTGCGGGTAATCTCGGTCAGGCGATTGCTAACTATTCTGCGTTTGAGAAGAGAGGCTTTGTTGTAAAGGGAATATTTGATATCAATCCGAAGCTTGTCGGAATGACGGTACGCGGTATAGAGGTTATGAACCTTGAGGATCTGCCGGAGTTTGTCAGGAAGGAGAATATTGATATCGCTGCACTTACAATTCCAAAGACAAGCGCAACTGAGGTTGCGGCGGAGGCTGCTGCGGCCGGAGTTAAGGCAATATGGAATTTTGCACATACCGATCTGGCACTCAATGATGACGTTGTTGTCGAGAATGTACATTTGTCGGAGAGCCTTATGCAGCTGTCATACAGATTGGCACGCAAGGAAAAGTAATCAGTAATATTTTAGTAGCTGCAGATAGGAAATGAAATGGCGGACTATGCATTGCATGGTCTGCTTTTTTTGTGTTGCGGACTGCAGCCTGTTTGTGGTAATATCAGATTAATATTTAAGATGAAGCGGACAGGAAAAGCTAGAGGGATGTCTGCTTTAATTATGAAGAGGACGGCTTATTATGGGCAGGTTTGGTAAAACAGAACAGAAAAAAGAACAGATGACACCACAGGAGATGCGTATATGGGAGCTTTTAAAGAAGAAGAATATTCCGATAGCATGCTTAGATGAGAGGTGGCTGCGGCTGTTTCCGGACAGCGAGAAGACTCCGCTGATAAAGAAGCTTGAGCATGAACTTAAGGAGCTTTTAAAGAGACAGGGAAAGGTCAATACCGACCTTAAGGATATAAGGGTGGTGCGCGATAAGCTGACACAGAGTGTGCTTGAAACAGCGGAGGATACCTCCATTCCTGAGAATAAGCGTCTTAAGAAGCAGGCGGCAAGCCAGAGGCTTATAGTCGAGGCGAGACAGAAGCAGGATAACCTTGAGCTTGAGCTTGATGAGCTTCCCGACAAGATAAAGGAAGCCAACAGCGCATTGATTTTTGAGAGTGTGAGGGTATGCTATCAGAGAATCAATCAGAATAAGCAGGATATAGATATGCTTGAGCAGTGGATTGAACAGATGAGAGAGAAGCTCAAGGAAAGAGTTGTGTTAAAACAGGATAAAGAGATAACGAACGAGGAAATCTATACATATCTGCATGGAATGTTAGGAGCGGGAGTGATGGAGGCGTTCGATGAAAAGAGCAATTGACGGAATATTGGCAAAGAGAATAGACAGTTATTCTATAGAAAATGGTATGCCGTCGCTTGTGCTTATGGAGCGTGCAGCGATGAAAACGGCAGAATATACTGCTGAGCTTATGGGGACAGGGGGCACGGCGTGTGCCCTTTTTGTCTGTTCCATGGGAAATAATGGAGCGGATGGTCTTGCCGCTGCCAGAATGTTAGCCATGGATGGAAAAGAATGTCATGTACTTTTAATCGGAAATTCAGAGCATGCCACACCGGAATTTAATGTCCAGCTCAGGCTGGTAAAGCATTTGGGTATTCCGGTATATTTTTTTGACGAGGACATACACGGAAAATTTTTTGATGAGTATACTGTAATTGTGGATGCTCTGTTCGGCATCGGACTTTCAAGGGATATCGAAGGTGCATACAGAAGAGTGGTAGAGCTTATCAATACATCGGGGAAAAAAGTAGTGAGCGTTGATATTCCGTCGGGAATCAATTCAGCCAACGGACAGGTGATGGGTGCTGCTGTACACGCTGATATTACGGTCACATTCGGATATGCCAAGCTTGGAGAGCTGCTTTACCCGGGGAAAAGCTTCACAGGTGAATTACATGTTGAGAACATAGGATTTCTTCCGTTTGATTTTGCCGAATATGTAAAAACGCAGGGCACAGGTGTGAGTGCTTTATATTTTGAGAGCAGTACGGATTTTGGAAAATATATCCTGAAACGCCCTGCAAGAAGCAATAAGGGAAATTACGGAAAACCGCTTATAATAGCCGGCTCTAAGGATATGACAGGTGCGGCTTTTATGTCGGGGCTTGCGGCATACAGGACAGGCGCAGGTGTTGTTACGGTGCTCACGCATGAATCGGCGGACGCTTATCTTAAATCGATGCTTCCGGAGGCTATAGTAAAGAGCTATGGCGAAGAGCCGGAGGCGGTTTTGGAGAGTGCGCTTAAGGCTGCGAGCGTTGTTGTCATCGGACCGGGAATGTCGGTTAATGAATTGTCCAAAAGAGTTACAGCCTATGTACTTTCACATGCTGAGGTTCCGGTTATTGCTGATGCTGATGCTCTTAATATTATATCGGAGAACACTGATGAATGGCTGGCAGGTAAATGGACAGGAGGCAGGGCTTTTCCGCTTGTTATCACACCTCATGTGGGTGAGATGAGCAGGCTGACCGGAGACAGCATCAAGGCAATAGCAGCGGATATACGGCATTATGCACTTGAATTTGCAAAGCGATATGGAGTATACTGTGTGCTTAAGGATGCAGTGAGTGTTGTGGCTTCGCCTGACGGCGAGGTGTTTTTAACTACCTGTGGAAACCCGGGAATGGCTACGGCAGGTGCGGGCGATGTACTTACAGGTATTCTTGCAGCCGTTAATGCGTGGGTGCAGGACAGCTTTTTTGATAGAATTGCTGTCGGAGTGCAGCTTCATGCAATGGCAGGTGATGCGGCGGCGGGCAGACTTGGAGAACATTCGGTCATGGCGCGGGACATCATTGACTCGATACCTGAACTGCTTAAGTGAGTAGGCGTTGACATGAATTGGAGGCATAATTTATAATGGATTTAGATAGTTTTACAGGCGGGTATAACCGGGCATATGCTGTTGTGAATATTGAGGCGGTACGCAGAAATATTTTAAAAAGCAGGGAATTTCTGCCTGAAAATACGGGGATAATAGCGGTTATCAAGACGGATGCGTATGGTCATGGGGCAGCTAAGGTGGCGGATGCGGTGAAGGATATCACAGCAGGATTTGCCGTGGCAACAATAGATGAAGCCGTTGAACTGCGTGAAGCCGGAATTACCTCACATATAATTGTTCTTGGATATATTTCACCGAGGGAATATGCGGCAGCGATTGAACATGATATAATTTTGTCAATGTTTGATTATAAGCAGGCTTGTGCTCTCTCGGAGCTTGCGGGAGCAATGGGAAAATGCGGCAGATGTCATATAAAGATAGACACAGGAATGAATAGGATTGGTCTGCCGGCAAAGCACCCTGATGACATCATTCCTACAGTGGATGAGATAGAAAGGATAAAGACTCTTCCTAATCTTATATGTGATGGTATTTTCATGCATTTTGCTACGGCGGATGAGGCAGATAAGACCAAGGCAAAGAAGCAGTATGACAATTTCTGCCTTGTTCTTGATGAGCTTAAGAAGAGAAATATAGATTTTACATATAGACATTGTTCCAATTCGGCGGCAATCATTGATATGCCTGAGTGCACCTTCGAGTGGGTGCGTCAGGGAATCACATTGTATGGGTTAAGACCGTCGGATGAGCTTGTACATAATATTGAACTGTACCCTGCTATGGAGCTTAAAAGTCATGTTGTGCATATAAAGACAATACAGCAAGGGGATGAGGTAAGCTATGGAGGGGTATATGTGGCGGACTCACCGAGGCGTATAGCAACGGTTTCAATAGGATATGGTGACGGCTATCCTAGACAACTCTCTGATAAGGGCTATGTACTTATAAGAGGCATTAAGGCTCCGATTGTCGGCAGGGTGTGTATGGATCAGCTGATGGTTGATATTACCGACATTCCGGATGTGGAGCTTGAGGACGTGGTGACACTGTTCGGACATGATGGGAATGCAGTTATTACGGTTGATGAGCTGGCAGACCTGTGTGGACGGTTTAACTATGAATTTGTATGTGATATAAATAAAAGGGTTAAGAGGATATATATTTAAAAAGAGAATTTTTATTGAATACACTTCCGCAAAATATGGAAATACTTATTGTGTAGTGCTGATGAATTATTGAAAATAGGCAATACAGGACGGAGTGTATAATATGATAATTAGACGAGGGGATATATATTATGCTGATTTAAGACCTGTTATCGGTTCGGAGCAGGGAGGAATAAGACCTGTGCTTATAATACAGAATGACACCGGGAATAAGCACAGCCCGACTGTAATATGTGCGGCCATAACCAGCCAGATGCATAAATCCAAGCTGCCGACACATGTGGAGATAGATTCCTCGAGATACGATATAATCAAGGATTCGGTTATTCTGTTAGAACAGCTCAGGACGATAGACAAAAAGAGACTGAAAGATAAGGTATGCCATCTTGACAGCGAGATAATAAAGAAGGTAAATCAGGCACTTTTAGTAAGCCTTGAGCTTGATACATAGGCTACAAAACGGAAAAAAGTCAAAAAAGAGCAAAATACATTCAAAAAATAGTTGAAATATGTTTTAAGATATATTAAAATGAACAGAAGATTGATTATTCCAAGGAGGTATACCTATATATGGTAACAGCAGGCGATTTTAGAAACGGCATGACAATACAGATGGACGGTTCAATCTGGCAGGTAATCGAGTTCCAGCATGTTAAGCCAGGTAAGGGATCACCATTCGTTAGAACTAAGCTTAAGAATATTATCAATGGCGGTGTTGTTGAGAATTCATACAACCCTACTGCTAAGTTTGATTTAGCTCATATTGATAAGTCTGAGTATCAGTATCTTTACGCTGATGATGATTTCTATCATTTCATGAATACAGAGAACTATGAACAGATTCAGCTCACTAAGGAGACAGTCGGTGATTCTCTTAAGTTCGTTAAGGAGAACGAGATGGTTAAGCTTCTCTCTCATAACGGAGATGTATTCGCTATCGAGCCACCTCTTTTCGTTGAGCTTGTGATCACAGAGTCCGAGCCGGGCGTTAAGGGTAACACTGCTACAGGCGCTACTAAGCCGGCTATCGTTGAGACAGGTGCTAAGGTTATGGTTCCTCTCTTCGTTGAGCAGGGTGAGAAGATTAAGATTGATACACGTACAGGTGAGTATCTTTCAAGAGCATAATCCTGACAGATTGTTATGCGGAAGAAGATTTAGTATATCTTCTTTCGTATAACAATAATGTTTTCTTAATTACAACTCTTTATTTAGTTTTAATTTTCATTTTGATTCTTTTTATTCCCAATATTAGTTTAACAGCTACATATTTTAATTGATATATTTTGCAGGATACAGCGGATAAAATTACTCCGGTGTTGAACATTGCTTTTAGCGGAATAACCTTTGATTGCCTGTCAAAGTTTATTTATAGAAAGGAAATTGAATATGAATTATCAGGATTTTTTAAACGCAGTGGTGGATTGCGTAAAGAAAATAGTCGGAAAGGAGGCTGAGGTTTTTATTCACCGCGTAACTAAGAATAATGGAATAGTTTTAGATGGGATTGTGATAATGACAAGGCATAGTAACTTTTCACCTACTATATATCTTAATGCATATTATACGATGTATTTGTCGGGATGTGAGGTGGATGAGATAGCCGGAAAGGTCTATAAAATATACGTTGATAACTGCCAGACAGTGAGTATTCCGTCGGATTTTTTTGAGGATTTTCACAGTCTTGAGAAGAATATAGCGTTCAGGCTTGTGAATTGCGATAAAAATAAGGAGCTATTGGAAAAAATACCACATAGATGTTTTCTCAATCTTGCGATAGTGTATTTTGCAGTGATAGATAATGTCGATAACGGCAGGGGAATTGTGACGATATACAATAACCATTTAGAGCATTGGAAGGTTGGTGAGGAGTTACTTTATAAGCTTGCAATGAAAAATACACCGGTACTTTATCCGGCAGAGCTGAAACCGATGAATCAGGTGGTTTCGGATATGATTCTTAAAGAGGACAGGGATATAGATGTAGATACACTTATTGCCCATGTGGACAGCATGAATGAACAGTTCCCGATGTATGTGCTGACAAATACATATAGGAGTTATGGCGCCTCCTGTATGTTGTATGATGGTCTTATGAGAAAGCTGGCATTGCGCATGAACACGGATTTTTATATTATTCCAAGCAGCGTTCACGAGCTTATACTTATTCCTGTGGCTGAGGATATAACAAGGGACGACCTTGACGATATGATAAAATCCATAAACAGTACGGAAATCTCAAAGGAAGAGGTGCTCTCAGATACCTCTTATATTTATACAAGGGAGAATGGGTTTGAATAAATTTACAGAAAGCATAACTTGATTTTAGCAAATAAAAAAATGCACCTGGAGGGAATCGAACCCACGACAACCCGGCTCCGGAAACCGGTGCTCTATCCACTGAGCTACAAGTGCATGCGAAAACGCTATTTATTATTCTATACTATAATTGTATATTTTGCAAGCGTAAATATTAATGCATTTTATTTTGCGGGTGTGGTCGGCACGGATGCTGCGATATTTATTGCAGATGTATAGATATAAAAGTTATTGCTTTTTTTGGATAAAATTGTTAAAATCATATATTATGTTGCTTTTTTTCTCGGAGGTTATCGTGTATAGAAGAATTTTTGCGTTGTGTTTTTCGTGCATAATTTGTCTTTTAAGCGGATGCTCGGCAAAAAGTTCTGCTGCTGAACAGATGACGGATGTTGTTGTGATACAGAACAAGAGTATTGAAGCAGAATTGCAGAATGCCAATGCGCCAGAGTCAGCAGCCGGCATAAATGCGGTTACATTTGTGGAAGACATGAATTATGACGTCAAGAATTTCATAAGACAATTTTATGATTACCTTGCGAATGGAGAGTACGATCTTGCCATGTATATGACTAACGACAGCTCTAATCTTGAAAGGGACAGCTTCATGGAGCTGAGTGGGTATATTGATTCGGTTAAATCTCTTACCTGCTATATGATGGACGGTATGGCTGAAGGAAGTTATATCGTTGTCGCTAAATGTGGTGTGCTTACTACGCTTGGTGCGCAGGTTATAACCATGCTGAACGCATTTTATGTCTGCACCAATGAGAGCGGGACATACTATATATGCGGCAGCAGTGTCGGAGATGAGGTGAGAAGCTACAACTCGATTATGCTCTCCGACCAGATAATAGAGGATGTGGAGAAACAGGTACGGCTTTCAAATAATGCAGCAGAAATTACTCAGCCTAATCTTAAGGATTTAGAGGGTATAGTGATATTTGATGATGTGACAAGATTTTTATATGAGAAGCAGCCGGACGAATAATGGGTATTTTATCGGCGCAGGATATTATCCTGCGCCGATGTTATGTGTGAATCAGCAGAATGGAGGATTTATGAGGCTCAATAAGTATATAAGTGATTCGGGATATTGCTCAAGACGTGAGGCGGACAGGCTCATTGATGCAGGAAAGGTATGTGTTAACGGAGTTACTGCCACTATGGGGCTGCAGGTTGAGGATGGCGATAACGTGGAGATTTATGGCAAGGCTATAAAGGCTTCCGGTGCAGTTAAGAAGGTTATATATGCATTTTATAAGCCGGAGGGTGTAGTGACAACAATGGCGGATGAACCGGACAGTCTTGCCGTATATCTTAAGAACCTTGGAATTGATAAGAGGGTATTTCCTATAGGCAGGCTTGATAAGGACTCCTGTGGACTTCTGCTTCTCACCAATGACGGTGAACTTATGAATAATATACTTAAAACTTCAAATAATCATCAGAAGGAATATGTTGTAAAGGTCAATAAGGATGTGACAGACGATTTTCTAAAGAAGATGGGTGCAGGTGTTGAGATAACAGATGGAAACACTGGTAAAAAGGTCATAACAAGAAAGTGTGTTGTGAGAAAAAACGGAAAAAAGACCTTTACGATAGTGCTTCGGCAGGGACTTAACAGGCAGATAAGACGAATGTGTGGAGCGTTTGGCTATGAAGTTCTGTCATTAAAAAGAATAAGAATAATGAACATAAATATAAATGGAATTAAAGAGGGCGAAATAAGACCGCTCACCATGGAGGAGACGGTCAAGCTTAGAAGCCTTTGCGGGATGGGAGAGCGGAATAATGGATAAGACAAAGAGAATAAAAGAGCTTATTGGCATATTGAACGAAGCAGGCAGGAGCTATTATGCGGGTGACAAAGAAATAATGACCAACTATGAGTATGATGCGCTCTATGATGAGCTTGCAGCACTTGAAGCGGAGACGGGCATAGTCATGTCGGACAGCCCGACCCAGCATGTAGGTTATGAGACGGTGAGTGAGCTTCCAAAGGAGGAGCATGCGGCACCTATGCTAAGTCTTGACAAGACGAAGTCCGTTGACGCGCTTGCTGCATTTGCGGGCACTCATAAGTGCCTTCTCTCATGGAAGCTTGACGGTCTGACCGTAGTTCTTACTTATGAACATGGCGAGCTTATCAAGGCTGTCACGCGTGGTAATGGATATATAGGTGAGGTCATAACGGCAAATGCCAGAACCTTTAAGAATCTTCCGACAAAGATTTCGTATCAGGGAAGACTTGTCATAAGAGGAGAGGCAATAATCACCTACTCTGATTTTGAGAGAATAAATGCACTGATTACCAATGACGGTGAGAAATACAAGAACCCAAGAAATCTGTGCAGCGGCTCTGTAAGGCAGCTTAACAGCGAGATAACCGCTAAGAGGAATGTAAGGCTTAAGGCATTTGCACTCATATCCGCGGTCAATCCCGAGACTAATGAGCCGGATGTGGATTTTGGTAATTCCAAGGAGGGGCAGTTTAACTGGCTCAAAAGCCAGGGCTTCGATACAGTGGATTTCCGTGTTGTGGATGAAAGCAACATGGCTGAGGCAGTTGGGCATTTTGCGAAGGAGGTCGAGAAGAATGATTTTCCTTCGGACGGACTGGTGCTCACCTATGATGATATAGCTTATGGCGAGAGCCTTGGGCGTACAGCCAAGTTTCCGCGGCATTCAATAGCCTTCAAGTGGAAGGATGAGCTGGTCGACACAAAGCTTCTTGAGATAGAGTGGAGCGCATCACGAACAGGGCTTATCAATCCTGTAGCAATATTTGAACCGGTGGAGATAGAAGGGACAACAGTCTCAAGGGCGAGTGTACACAATGTGAGTATATTAAGAGCATTAGGTCTTGGACTTGGAGATATAATATCTGTCTATAAAGCTAACATGATAATTCCGCAGATTGCAAAGGTTGTGAAAAAGGCTGATGGCGCTGATAAGTTAGATGACGGTGAGGCTGTGATACCGGATACCTGCCCTGTATGCGGCGGAAGGACAGAGCTGAGAAGTCAGAATGATGCTCTTAGTCTCTACTGTACCAATCCTGAATGTCAGGCAAAGCAGGTGAAGAGCTTCGAGCTTCTTGTCTCAAGAGATGCCCTCAATATTGACGGAATATCCGAAGCAACCCTTGAAAAGTTCATAGATGATGGTATGATTAGAACGTATGCCGACATATATTACCTTGAACGCTATAGGGAGCGTATCTGTACCATGGAAGGATTTGGAGAAAAATCCTTTGACAATATGATGAACTCCATAGAAAAATCGCGCGATGTGCAGATAAGCAGATTTATCTATGCGCTTGGCATTCCGGGTGTAGGTGTGGCGAATGCAAAGCTTATATGCAGGCATTTCGACAGTAAGCTTGATGCTATTATTTCAGCGGACGAGAATGAGCTTATGCAGATTGACGGTATCGGAGCTGTCATCGCCGGAGATATAGTCAGGTATTTTTCCGATGAGAAAAAGCGCGGGAATGCTCTTATGCTTGCGCATGAGCTAAGACTTATCCCTGAGGAGAAGGCGGACTTAAGCTCGGACATTGCCGGAAAAACCTTTGTAATAACAGGTTCGGTTGAACATTTTGCCAACAGGAACGAGATCAAGGCTCTCATTGAAAGTCTTGGAGGAAAGGTGGCAGGAAGTGTAAGCTCCAAGACGGACTATCTTATAAACAACGATACAACAAGCAATTCCTCAAAGAATCAGAAGGCTAAGGAGCTTGGCATTCCGATAATATCCGAGGAGGATTTCATAAATATGACAGGAAAGAAGGAAGACTAATGCCTATTAGAATACAGAATGATCTGCCTGCAAGGGCGATTCTTGAAGATGAAAATATATTCGTGATGGACGAGAACAGGGCTTTGTCGCAGGACATAAGACCTTTGGAGGTGCTTATCCTCAATCTCATGCCGATAAAGCAGGATACAGAGCTGCAGCTTCTTAGAGCATTGTCCAATACACCTTTGCAGATAAACATTACTTTTTTACAGCTTGAATCCCATGTGTCAAAGAATACCTCGGCATCACATCTTAACCAGTTTTACCAGACCTTCAGCGATATAAGTAACAGAAATTTCGATGGATTGATAATAACAGGTGCTCCGGTTGAACAGATGGAGTTCGAGGAGGTCACATACTGGGATGAGCTTATAAAGATTATGGACTGGTCGGACGGGCATGTGACTTCAACACTCCATATATGCTGGGGGGCGCAGGCAGGATTGTATCATCATTATGGTATTCACAAGGAGCTGCTGCCTAAGAAGGCATTCGGCATTTTTGAACACAAGGTATTGAACCGCAAGGTTCCTCTTGTCCGTGGTTTTGATGATTATTTCTATGCCCCTCATTCGCGTCATACAACAGTATCTAAAGCTGATATCTTAGCGGATGACAGACTCCAGATACTTGCAGAGTCCGATGAGGTCGGTGTGTTTATTGTGCTTGCGGAGGGAGGCAAAAGAATATTCGTCATGGGGCATCCTGAGTATGACAGAGTGACACTTGATACAGAGTACAAACGTGACCTCGCAAAGGGCCTTCCGATAGACATGCCGCACAATTATTATACTGACGGGGATGTCAACTCAAAGCCGCGTCTTTCATGGAGAGCACATGCGAACAATTTATACACGAATTGGATTAATTATTATGTGTACCAGGTGACACCGTATATTTTGTAAGAAATAGTGCGGGAATACGCATAAAACAAGGCTTTGATGGCTTAGACGCTTGATTTGTGGGAAAAGGCAATCTTGCATTTTTCCATCCCGAGTGTTAGAATACCTCTAACATAATTTGTGAGAGCAGATTTTCTGGATAAGCTCAGAAGTGAGGATTGTTATGAAATTTGTTACATACCTTGATGGAAAAAAGGAAAGAGTCGGAGTTTTGAATGAGGACGAGACATGGGTGTATCCGCTCAGGGCGTTTGGCATGCCGTACGAGAGCATGCAGGAGGTTGTGGAGAAGATGTCGAGGGCTGAGAAGGAGCTTATTGGCATATATAACCGCAAGGAGCCGGATGAGATATACGGTTCGCTTCCGCTCAGGAATGTGGTTCTCTTAGCACCTATTCCAAGACCTAAGCAGGATATAATATGTCTGGGAATCAACTATATGGAGCATGCGGTCGAGTCGGCCAGGTATAAGCAGGAGGCGTTTGGCGGTGAGAGGCCTTATGCCGTATATTTTTCTAAGAGAGTGAATGAGGCGGTTCCAAATAAGGGCTTCATCGAGGCGCATGAGAATCTTGTGGACAGCCTTGACTATGAGTGCGAGTTAGCTGTTGTCATAGGAAAGGATGCGAAGAACGTCCCTGAGAGTGAGGCGGCAGATTATATATTCGGTTATACGATTATCAATGATGTTAGCGCAAGAAATGTCCAGACGCGCCATAAGCAGTGGTATTTTGGAAAGAGCCTTGATGGTTTTACACCTATGGGACCTTGTATCACAACTGCGGACAGTATTGCATATCCACCGAAGCTTTCCATCAGCTCCAGAGTGAATGGGGAGCTTAGGCAGAACAGCAACACAGAGCTGCTTATATTTGATGTGGCTCATGTGATAAGCGAGCTATCTTCCGGTATGACGCTCAAGGCGGGAACTATCATTTCCATGGGAACACCGGCGGGTGTCGGTATGGGCTTCCAGCCACCGCGCTTTTTGAAGCCGGGAGATACGGTTGAGTGTATCGTCGAGGGCATTGGAACGCTTGTAAACACGGTGAAATGATGAATTATATAGTTTACATAGATGGATATGCTGGCTGTGCAGACTTAAGCCGCAAGGATTTTTAACATAAATGCTGTCTTAGTTAATAACAATATGTAACATAAATGCAATCTTAAGCAATAAGAATAAGTAATATAAATGCAGTCTTAAGCGACATTTGTGATATAATTACAGGTCTATGCCTTAAAAATCCGCAACATAATTTATGACAGAATTATTTTGAACATGCAGACACATCTCACTGCAAATCTTTCATAAATATATATGAAATAACACATGCCAGTATATAGGAGCCGCCGCCGGTGAGCAGGCACAGTAGTTCGGACATGTTTCCTGTGCGATGAAGGGTTGTATATATTGGTATTGTGGCAAAAAAGCATATAATCGAACGGATGACCGGGGCGGCTGCCAGATTTTTAAATGAGTAGCTGCAGCCGGTTATTTTTTTTAGCACAGCCATCATGTAAAGGCACACGAAAAGATGGCTGGCGATTAGCCCGTAGCAATAGCCGTTTATACCGGTGCGCGGAATTATGAACACGACAATGGCAAGCCGGATGAGCTGTGCAAGAGTAGAGCAGATAAACACGGTTCCGGATTTTCCCAGTGCGTTTAGGGCACTTGACAGAGGCGTAGATAAAAAAACTACAGGACAGATAAGACTCATCAGCCTGACCTGATAGATGACCTCACTGTTATCAAATATTATTCCGCCAAAGCCGGCGCCGTAAAAGAAAAAGCCGGGGATGCACATTATGCCGATATTGCAGGAGAGGGTGAGCGCCAGCTGCATGCTCTTGTTAAGCCGTGAAAGATTGCCGGTCTGCCATGATTTTGAAATATCGGGAAGAAGCGCCTGCGACATCGCATTGGTAAAGGTGGCAGGAAAGAGAACGAGGGGCATGGTCATTCCGGTGAGGACACCGTAGGTGGCAAGAGCCTGTTCATTTGTACTGCCGCAGGTTATGAGCATCATAGGCAGGAGTACGGCTTCAAAGCTCTGCATAAGATGGAGGCATACGTGGTTAGCGGTTATCGGAAGTGCTAACCGGTAATTTACAGCGAGCTGGATTATCCCCTCGCTTATGTAGTATAGCGGTGTTTTAGATAGTGCCGCCTCCTCTGTTTTATACCTGTCTTTCAGAAAAATCACAGCGATGAAGCAGAAAACAGACGAGGCAATCTCACCGGCAAGGATTCCGTAAAGTGCGGTTGAGGCATCGGGGCTTTCGCCGTTCTGCTCAGCGATTCCGGCAAAGGTAAAAACACAGGTGATTCTTATAACCTGTTCGATGACCTGTGCCGCCGCAGGAAGAATATGCAGCTCCAGACCGATAAAATAGCTGGATATCACAGAATGGATACATGCAAATGGCAGGGAGTACGCAGCAATTATGAGCAGGCTTTTGCACAGGTTATCGCTTAAAAACACTTTCGCGATAAATGTGGCATTTTTGATTATGAGGACAGCTATTATGGTTGATACTGCGGTACAGCACAGAAGAGCTGCCAGAAAATTGACATACCCCTTATCCTTCTTTTTCTGGGCAGAATATGCGGCTGTATATTTGGTTACGGCTGTTGACAGGCCACCGACAGCTATTGCCTGCCCGAGCACGCATATAGGCATTACCATCTGGTACAGTCCAATCTGGCTTGCAGGCATTATTCGTGAAATATATATTCTGAAAATGAATCCTGCAATACGGCATAATATACCGGATACTGCAAAGATTAGAGTCCCCTTTATTATCGTTTTAGCTGACATTATTCCTCCGTGGAGAGGCTTTTTACCATTCTATTCTATGATGGGTGTAAGTATGAGGAGAGATTTGGCACGTTTATGTCTGATGGACGAAAATGTGGGAAGCCTGCCGGATTGGAATAATGAGGATTATATCATACTAAAATGATGGGAAAGCAATTAATTCATTGAAAAGAAGAAATATATAGGTTAAAATAAAGTGCAGCTCATACATGGCTTGACAGGTGTTATAGCGGTCATGCACATTAAACAGTAAATAGCTGTTTTGGATTAAAAAAAATTTTCTGCTAATTTTAGACATATATAATAATGATTTTTAAAGATGTTGAGGTCAAAACATGCTGATTTAAT
>DNFT01000049.1 GCA_003486385.1 Eubacterium sp.
ACAGAGGGGTCAGACCCCTGTCCTGGGACAGGGGTCTGACCCCTCTGTCCCACAGGCAGTGAAATGCATGTAGCGTGAAACAATATAATGTGGTATACTAAACCGGTAGTTATAAGCACATTGTAGAGGATACGAAAATATGAAAACAATAATTTTAGCGGGCGGTTTCGGAACCAGAATAAGTGAGGAGAGCCACCTCAAACCGAAGCCGATGATAGAGATTGGCGGTATGCCTATGTTATGGCATATTATGAAGATATATTCGCACTATGGGTTCAATGATTTTGTAGTCTGCCTTGGATATAAACAGTATATTGTAAAGGAATTTTTTGCTGATTATTTTCTTCATACTTCAGATGTCACCTTTGACCTTGCGGCTAACAATATGATAGTCCACAATGTAAAGGCGGAGCCTTGGAAGGTCACTCTGGTGGATACCGGGCTTAAGACTATGACAGGCGGACGAATAAAGAAGGTGCAGGAGTATATAGGCGATGAGCCTTTTATGCTCACATACGGTGACGGGGTTGCGGATGTGGATATCAACAGGCTTCTTGAGTACCATAAGTCGCATGGAAAGCTTATGACCATCACGGCTATCAATATAGGGCAGCAGTTCGGAGCTCTTGATGTGCGTGAGGATGGTGTGATTACTGCGTTCCGTGAGAAGCATGATCTTGATGGAAGAGTTATAAACGGTGGGTTCATGGTATGCCAGCCGGAGATATTTGATTATATTGACGGACCGGAGACCGTATTTGAGAAGGAACCTGTTGAGAGGCTTGTCGCGGAGGGACAGCTTATGGCTTACCATCATCCGGGCTTCTGGAAGAACATGGATACGCAGAGGGATAAGCAGAAGCTTGAGGCACTCTGGGAGAGCGGAAATGCACCTTGGAAGCTGTGGGAGTGATGTTTTTTATATTGGTTTAAGGTGTTGTGGGTGTGTTGGTCTTTAAAAACTGTATTGATGTAAAAATATTGTGATGGGGGCAGATATGGATTATCGGAAGCTGATGGAATTTTACAAGGATAAACGTGTGCTTGTGACCGGACATACCGGCTTTAAGGGAAGCTGGATGTGCAGGGTTCTCCTGCTTGCGGGGGCAGAGGTGTGCGGATATGCGCTGGAGCCGCCGACAGAGCCGTCGCTTTTTGAGCTGGCGGGGCTTGAAGGTGATGGGAAAATCAAGTCCTTCATAGGTGATATCCGCGATTATGGGAAGCTTAAAGAAGTGTTTGATGAGTTTAATCCGGAAGTGGTCCTTCATCTGGCAGCACAGCCTATTGTGAGGGAATCATATAAGAATCCGAGATATACATTTGAGACGAATGTCATGGGTACGGTAAATGTATGTGAGTGTGTGCGGCTGAGCAAAAGTGCGGGCGCAGACGGCTATGAGGGCGTACGCTCATTTGTGAACGTGACCACGGACAAGGTCTATGACAATAAGGAGCGCAGTGAGGGCGGCTACAGGGAGGAGGAGCCACTTGACGGCTATGACCCTTATTCTAATTCCAAGTCATGCTCTGAGCTTGTGACACACAGCTATGTGCGCTCATTTCTTGCCGATTCAGGTATTGCCGTGTCGACCGCGAGGGCGGGAAATGTCATAGGCGGCGGGGATTTTGCTGTCGACAGAATAATTCCGGACTGTGTCAGGGCGGCACTTGAAAAAAGAGAAATTGTCGTGAGAAATCCGTATTCCGTGCGTCCATACCAGCATGTGTTAGAGCCGGTGTTTGTCTATCTTATGATTGCCATGGAGCAGTATGTGAACAGGGAGCTTTCCGGCTGGTACAATGTAGGACCCGATGACACGGACTGCGTGACCACCGGTGAGCTTGTGAATATATTTACGGACTGCTGGAAGGGAACGAAGTGGCAGGTTAAGGGCGATGGAGGACCGCACGAGGCGGGTTTTTTAAAGCTCAACTGCGATAAGCTTAAGGACACATTTTCGTGGAAGCCGGTCTGGAACATACGGACGGCAGTGCAAAAGACGGTGGAATTTTCAATGCTGCTTGATTCAACGCTGCTTGAGGGTATGCATTGCGGAAACAGGAAAATAGCGGATGAAACAGAAGCGTTGACAGGCATTGAACAGGAAGCGAAAGCTTTATCTGGAAATAACCTTTCAGACTGTATAAATAGACAGATTATGGAATATATTGCGGACGCGGACAGGATATAATTCTGAATGTCTTATTTATAAATACAAGCAAGATATGGGTATAAGAAATAAAAAACATGAAATATACCCTTTAAATGTAAGGATATAGTTGATTTTTGGGTATGGACATAAAATAAGCTCTGCTTATACCCGGAAGCTCCGAAAAATAATTTGCAAAACATTAAGAAATGGGTACAGAGATGGTAAATTATCAATAAATACCCATTTACAGAGCGGTTTCATTATTAATTGGAGTTTTAATAATTGAAGTTTCAATAATTAAGGTTCCGCTGATTGAAGTTTCATTAATTGTTGTTTTAATTATATTGAAAAATATATAAAGAAAATTTATATAGAGAAAAGGAGCCCATCACATGTTTGAGGGAAAGAATGAAAGGGAAGCGCGTGAGCAGATACTTGAGCTGGTGAGTGAGTACTGTGACCGTTTCCATAATCAGAATAAAGAATACAGGGAGGGCGACCGTCTGCCTTATGCGGCGAGGGTCTATGACCATGATGAGATGGTGAAGCTTGTTGATTCCTCTCTTGAATTCTGGCTTACATCAGGAAGATATACGGCACAGTTTGAGAGTGAGTTCGCAAAATATCTTGGGGTGCGCTTCTGCAGCCTTGTAAATTCAGGCTCATCGGCGAATCTTCTCGCATTCATGGCACTCACTTCACCGCTTTTAGGTGAGCGTGCCATAGGGCGCGGGGATGAGGTTATCACCGTTGCGGCGGGCTTTCCGACTACAGTCACACCGATTATACAGTATGGTGCGGTTCCTGTGTTTGTCGATGTGACGATTCCACAGTACAATATTGATGTGACTAAGCTTGAACAGGCTTATTCGGAGAGAACTAAGGCGGTTATGATAGCGCATACACTTGGAAATCCGTTCGATTTATCCGCGGTCAAGGCATTCTGCGACAGACATGGACTATGGCTTGTGGAGGATAACTGCGACGCGCTGGGTTCTGAGTATACCATCGACGGAAGGACAAGACTTACCGGAACAGTGGGCGATATAGGAACGAGCAGCTTCTATCCGCCACATCACATGACTATGGGCGAGGGAGGAGCGGTGTACACGGACAATCCACTGCTCAACAAGATAATACGCTCACTCCGCGACTGGGGAAGGGACTGCGTGTGCGCCTCCGGTCAGGACAATCTGTGCGGACATAGATTTGACGGACAGTACGGTGAGCTTCCGAAGGGCTATGACCATAAATATGTGTACTCCCATTTTGGTTACAATCTCAAGGCTACCGATATGCAGGCGGCTATCGGCTGTGCACAGCTGAAGAAATTCCCATCCTTTGTTGAGAGAAGAAGGGAGAATTTCAAGGCGCTATATGAAGGACTTTCCGACCTCGCGGAGTACTTCTACCTTCCTGAAGCGGTGGAAAATTCCAACCCAAGCTGGTTCGGCTTTTGCATGACCTGCAGACCTGGAACGGACAAGAATAAGGTTGTTGGATATATTGAGAGCCGCAATGTACAGACAAGAATGCTGTTTTCCGGAAATTTAATAAAGCAGCCTTGCTTTGATGGAATGAGGGCTTCGGGTACAGGCTTCAGGGTGGCAGGCAGCCTTGAGAATACAGATTTAATTATGGAAAATACCTTCTGGATAGGTGTCTATCCGGGGATGACAGAGGCTAAGCTGTCATATATGATAAAGACTATCCATGAAGCTGTATTAAGATAGCGAATCGTAGTGAGACAGCAAATTATACTGAGACAGCAAATCAGAGAAAATATAGCAAAAAAGGAATAATTAAGAATACTTTTTAATTAGAGCATCACATACAGCCTATACAGTACCCGGCAGTATAAAATAAAGCCATTGAGATTGGAGAGAGCATACATGAGAATTAAGGTATCAGATTATATAGCACAGCTCACAGCACAGCTTGGAATAGAGCGCGTGTTTACAGTTACGGGCGGGGGAGCCATGCACCTTAATGATGCATTTGGACACAGCGAAAGCTTGAAATGTATATACAATCACCATGAGCAGGCTTGCGCAATTGGGGCAGAAAGTTATGCCCGGATTGCCGGGAAGCCTGCTCTTTTGTGTGTCACAACGGGGCCGGGAGGCACGAATGCACTCACAGGAGTGCTGGGTGCTTACTTAGATTCAATACCAATGCTTGTGATATCGGGGCAGGTAAGATATGACACCACCGCACGGAGCACAGGGCTTGGGATAAGGGCTATGGGCGATCAGGAGTTCGACATAACAAGGGCTGTTGCTTCCATGACAAAATACTGTGAGCTGGTGACGGAGCCGGACAAGATAAAATATTATGTAAAAAAGGCATTCCATATAGCGACAACGGGCAGACCGGGACCAACATGGCTTGACATCCCTCTCAATGTCCAGGGTGCCTGTATCGATACGGATGACCTTGCAGATTATGACGAGAGCTGTGCAGATTACAGGGAGTATGAGGATACACTGCCTCCGAAGGTATCAAGGGAGCTTGTGATGTCCGTTATTAATAGGGTAAAGTCATCAAAGCGTCCGGTGCTTAATGCCGGAAACGGAATACGCATAGCCGGGGCGGAGAAGGTTTTTGAGAGCGTCAGGAGGAAGCTGAATATCCCTGTTGTGACAGGCTGGGACAGTATAGATTTGTGTGCGGACGATGATGGGCTGTATGTGGGGCGTGCCGGAATAATGGGCGACAGAGCAGGTAACTTTGCAGTGCAGAACAGTGATTTATTTCTTTCTGTCGGAAGCAGGCTGAGCATAAGACAGGTTGGATATAACTATAAGAGCTGGGCGAGAGCTGCGTACACGATTATAGAGGATGTGGATGCCGAGGAGCTTAAAAAGCCGACTCTCCATGTGGATATGCCTGTCTGGGCGGATGCACTTGATTTTCTCACAATGCTTGATGAATGTCTTGATGAGGTCTGCGGTGAGAAAGAAAAGCTGTTTGATGACAGTGAGTGGCATGAGATATGCCGCGGCTGGAAGAATGATTATCCTGTGGTTCAGAAAAAGCATTATGAGAGCTGTATTGAGAACGGACATGAGTACGCCAACGTATATGCGTTTATCAAGGAATTGAGCAGAAGGCTTGAGCCGGGGCAGATTACGGTTGTAGGAAATGGTTCGGCATGCGTTGTCGGAAGCCACGCCTATGTGATAAAGGAGCACCAGCGTTTTATAATCAATTCGGCGGTTGCCTCAATGGGCTATGATCTGCCGGCGGCCATAGGAGCGTGGGTGGCAGATAATGAAAATAGTGGCAATCCTGCCGACAGTTATGATATAATAAAGAATAATGCCCATAAGGATATTATCTGTGTGACCGGCGACGGCAGTATTCAGATGAATCTTCAGGAGCTTCAGACAATTATTCATCACAGAATGGACATGAAAATATTCGTGATTAACAACGGCGGCTATCATTCGATACGTCAGACACAGAAGAATTTCTTCGGTGAGCCGCTTGTGGGTATCGGCGAGGACAGCGGGGACTTAAGCTTTCCGGATATGGCAAAGCTTGCGTGGGCTTACGGCTATGAATACAGGGCGGTTAAGAACAACAGTAGCTTCAATGTGATAGATGAAGTGCTTGCGATGAAGGGACCGGCGATATGCGAGGTGTTCGTGAGCAGAGGACAGAAGTTTGAACCGAAATCAGCCACAAAGAGGCTTGAGGACGGAACACTGGTGTCGGCACCGCTTGAGGATCTTGCTCCGTTTCTTCCTAAGGAGGAGTTAGAGCGCAATATGCTGATACCGCCATACAATTCAATATAACGGGTAAGATATAGCAAAATAACGAATAAGGGACGTGCTATGAAAAAAGCATATATAACAGGTGCGACAGGAGCTATAGGGATGGCACTTGTCGGTGAACTTTTGAAAAACGGAATAAGCACCACGGTCTTTCTGCGGAAAGACTCCGGGCGGAATGACCATGTGAAGGACAGCTTTTCCAGGGAGCTTGCAAGAGGATTGTTGAGGATAGAGTATGTGAGCCTTGAGGAGCTTTCAGGCTACGCCCTGAGCAGGAATACACAGGATATGCAGACCTACGCTTCGCAGGATTTATTGACGAAAGCAGCAGGTGGAGCCGACACCGCTGTATTTTATCATCTTGGCTGGAGTGGAACCTTCGGTGAGCAGCGAAACGATGCAGATATGCAGCAGAAAAACGTAGAGTATACGCTTGACGCCGTGAGACTTGCAAAGCGCCTTGGCTGTGTGCATTTTATAGGTGTCGGCTCACAGGCGGAGTACGGAAGGTTCGAGGGCAGGTTAACACCTGATACACGCACACTTCCGGAGAATGAGTACGGCAGGGCGAAGCTTGCTGCCGGAATACGCAGCGCAGAGCTGTGCCGTGAGCTTGGGCTCAGACATTCATGGGTGCGTGTTTTAAGCGTCTATGGTCCATTTGACGGAAGGAACACTATGATAATGTCGGTTATCAGGGGACTTCTGTCCGGGGAGAGAGTCGCCCTGACAAAGGGGGAGCAGATATGGAATTACCTGTACTCAGGGGATGCCGCGAGGGCACTGTTTATGCTGGGTGCATCATCGCTTAGTGTACAGAGCAGAACCTACTGTCTTGCAGGTGAAACAGAAGATGGGCTGAGGGAATATATATTAAGACTGTGCAGGGCGGCGGGGGCGGATGAGAGTCTCTTAGGATTCGGTGAGATACCTTATGGCAGTGCGCAGGTAATGTACCTGACCGCAGATATAAGCAGGCTTTGGCAGGATGTTGGATTCGTTCCTGCGACAACATTTGATGATGGAATTAAAAAGACGATAGAATGGGTACGCACTTATGGCATTCCGTTGTACGGATACTAAGGCGTATATGCCGTAAAACGGCAGAAAAGAGGAGCATTTTGGAAGAAAACAAGAAAAGAAAGAAAATAAGTATCATGGTTCCGTGCTACAATGAGGAGGAGAATGTCATTCCGATGAGTGAAGCACTCGTCGATGTCATGACAAGGGAGCTGCCTCAGTACGACTATGAGATTTTATTTATAGATAACTGCTCACAGGACAGAACAAGGGAATATCTTGAGAAGATATGCGAGGGAAACAAAAATATAAAGGCTATTTTCAATGTGACGAATTTCGGACAGTTCAACTCACCCTTTTACGGTCTGTGCCAGACCACCGGAGATTGTGCAATATCGGTGTGCTGCGATTTTCAGGATCCGGTTGAGATGATTCCTAAGTTCGTTGCAGAGTGGGAGAATGGCTATAAGATAGTGAGCGGAATAAAGAGCCACAGCAAAGAAAACAAATTCATCTATATGTTAAGAACAATTTATTATAAGATGATACGTAAGATGTCCGATGTCGAGATGATTGAGCATTTTACGGGCTTCGGCTTGTATGATAAGACTTTTATTCATCTTCTCAGACAGCTTGATGACCCGATGCCGTTTATAAGAGGAATAGTTGCAGAGTACGGCTTTAAGAGAAAGGATCTTGAGTACACACAGCCTAAGAGACGTGCCGGAAAGACCAAGAATAATTTCTATTCACTGTATGACGCTGCGATGCTTAGTATCACATCATACACTAAGGTGGGCTTAAGACTTGCAACCTTTTTCGGTTTCATAGCCTCGGCGCTATCAATGCTGGTCGCAGTAATATACCTTGTTTATAAATTGACGCATTGGTACACATTTACTGCCGGTACGGCACCTATTGTGATAGGTATATTCCTTATCGGTTCCATCCAGCTGTTTTTTATCGGGCTTATCGGTGAATACATTTTGAACATCAATAAGCGTGTCATTCACAGACCGCTTGTGGTCGTCGAAAAGACGATTAACTTTGATGACAAGCCGGTTCCTATGGCAGGGACAACTCAGGATTCGATAGTAAATGAACTTGCTTATATGAATAATGCTTCGGGTCTTAAAGAAGAGAATCAGGAGAAAAAAACAGATGGGCAGCAGTGAGAAAAAGGATATTATACCGGTAGTAATATTTCATGTGGGATGTCCTGAGCATCTTCCGTACAGTGTACAGTCGGCGCAGAGATGGAATGAGCGGGTGATTCTGCTTGGCGATGAAGCAAACAGGAAGGTTGCAGGGGAATGGTTTGATCATGAAAAGCTTGACCTTACAAGATATAATGAGTTTTTAAAAGTATTTGAGAACTATTCGACATACACAGATTTTTTTGCGCAGATATGCTTTAAGAGATATTTTCTGTATTATGAGCTTATGAAGGAGCTTGGTTTTGACAGGATACTTGTCGCAGAGAGTGATCTGTACAACTGTGCGGATTACAGCAGCATACCATCACTTAAAGGTGCTTATGCCATGGTATCAACGGTTGACGGACAGGAGAAGGATTATGGATGGAGTTCATGCTGCCATTGTTCATACTGGACAAGGGAGGCACTAGATGATTTCCTGAATTTCTGCCGGAGCACATTTTCCGATAATAAGGAGCTTCTGCTTAAAAAGTGGAACTATCAGAGGGAGCATAACCTTGCAGGCGGCGTGTGCGACATGACTTTGGTGTATCTGTGGTCGAAGGATAATGACAGGGTTTTAAATTCAGCCAGAATATTCGACGGAGGAACCATAGACCAGAATCTGTGTGACAGGGTGAATTTCTCGGAGAACGAATATAGGTATAATTCATTTGCCGGAATTAAAAAATATGTTATCAGGAAGGATGCCTCGGGCAGAAAGCAGCCATACCTTGTAAAAGCCGACGGGACGTTGGTCAGGGTATTTGCGATTCACTGTTCGGGACGCGCTAAGAGTGCTATTCAGGCATTTGACAGGAGCTATGCGGCGGTATGTATGTCACAGCTGGGGGCGCAGCTAAAGATAAAGCTCGGAGGTTTAAAGAACAGGCTTCTGGGAAAATAAAGACAAGGTAAGGCAATGCTATATTGTGGAATCAAGGGAAATGGGGATTTTTTTAATGAAGGAGATTATCAGAAAAATAATTAAATCATGGTCGGCAACGGAGGGAAATGTCAACTCGACAGCGCAGATACTCGACTGGGTGGCGGCTCTTAACCGTGATGCGCGTGTTTCAATCAAGGAGTGTGAGTCGGGGGACAACAGCTTCTGGTTCTATGATGATTATGTGGGGGAGATACATAACAGAAAACGCTCCTTCTTTTCGATAACAGGAATACAGCGCTATGAGAACAACAGGCTTGTAGCAGAGCAGCCCATAATCGTGCAGCCGGAGATAGGATATCTTGGGATTATATGTAAGGAGATTGACGGAGTAATCAATTTCCTTATGCAGGCCAAGATTGAACCGGGCAACGTGAATGTCATTCAGATTTCTCCGACCATACAGGCAACCAAGAGCAATTATACGAGAAGACACGGTGGAGTTCTCCCTAATTATTTCAATTATTTCTACAATTCAAAAAATTATACAGTTATCTATGACCAGATTCAGTCCGAGCAGGCAGGAAGATTCTATAAGAAGCGAAACCGCAACATTATAATGCTTCTTGATGAGGATATTGAGGTTCTGCCGAATTACAGGTGGATGACATTGGGACAGATAAAGCAGCTTATGAAGATAGACAATCTGGTGAACATGGATACAAGGACGGTTCTTTCGGGAATACCACTCACCAATTGCGGATTTTCGGAGGGTGAGCTTTCGGAGCTTTCGGAATATTTTACGGATAAGACATTTTTCCATTCGATATTTACAGGTGGAATCACGGCAAATATATCGGAGATATATCAGTTTTTGAACAATTATAAGATGTTCGAGGAGAAAAAGACTGTGCTTGTGCCGCTCAATCAGCTCCGCGACTGGAGCGTGGACGACGCGGGAGTCACCTGCAGCCATGAGGCGGACTATATGGTGAGATATTATGACATAGATATTACCGGAAGAGAGGTAAAGCAGTGGAGCCAGCCGCTTTTTAAGGCAATCGGCAAGGCAGCCTTCGGGCTTATAACAAGAACGGTCAATGGAAAGAAGGAATTTCTTGTTGCAGGCAGACCGGAGATAGGTTCGTTTGACTATATTGAGCTTGGACCATCGGTTCAGTGGGAGCCGACTAAAAAGGCAGATAGCGATAATGCGGTCGACGCACTGTTCCGTGAGAAGATTGCTGCACATGAGACTCAGTATCAGGTCATATTGTCTGAGGAGGGCGGACGCTTCTATCACGAGCAGAATCATAATTATATTGTTGAGATAGAACCTGATGAGCTTAAGGAGCTTCCGGAGGGATATTTCTGGATTGATTACGGCACATTAAATTATATGATACAGATTAATAACTGCCTTAATATACAGCTTAGGAATCTGCTCTCATTGCTGGAGATATAGCCGTATATATAGATTATCGAAAGGATTGGATATTTTATGTTTAGAATAGGAATACTTGGTGCGGCAGATATAGCCTTCAATAAGTTCATTCCGGCGCTTATGAAGGTTGAAGGCGTGGAGTGTGCCGGAGTGGCATCTAACTCCCCGGATAAGTTAAAGAGATTTGTTGAAAAGTATAATGTGCATGTTTACTCATCATATAATGAGGTTATAGGTGATGACAGTGTCGATTGCGTTTATATACCGCTTCCTCCTGCATTTCACTATGAGTGGGCAAAAAAGGCTCTGCTTGCGGGGAAACATGTATTCCTTGAAAAGCCATCGACAACTTCGGCTGATGACACTAAGGAGCTTGTGGGAATAGCCGGAGAAAAAGGACTTGTTGTACAGGAAAATTATATGTTCCAATTCCATGCACAGCTAAAGGAGATAGAGAACCTTATCGCATCGGGTGAGCTTGGAAAGCTGAGACTTGTAAGGACAAGCTTCGGATTTCCAAGGAGGGCTGAGGGCGATTTCAGGTATGTTAAGGAGCTTGGCGGAGGCACCATGATGGACAATGGCGGCTACACTATTAAGCTCATAGACATGCTGCTTGGAGAAAGCATGAGGCTTGTGTCATCACAGCTTGACTATGACGAAAAGACAGGCATTGATATATTCGGCACCGCGGAATTCGTGAATGATGACGGAGTCATAGCACAGGCGGCATTCGGAATGGATTGTCAGTATCAATGCTCACTTGAGCTATGGGGAAGCAGGGGAAGGCTTACAACAGGAAGGATATATACGGCACCGGATGGCTTTAAGCCGGTGGCACTTGTTGAAACAGGAGCCGGCAGCAGGAATGTAGAGTTACCATCCTGTGATGCGTTTGAGGAATCAATTAAAATGTATCTGAGGGCTGTCGAGGATGAGAGGCTTCGTGAGAGTATGGCTCATGAGCTTGTAAGACAGGCAGAGTTTGTTGATGATGTCAGGGGAATGGATAGAAAATGAAAAATGCAGCGTCCGGATGGAATAACCGTAATTTAATAAATAATATAGTGCAGGTTAACTTTATTGCACTGTTTTTTGTACTGTTTTTTGCTTTGGCAAGGGTATCGGAGCTGTATGGCACGGTATGGAGCGACAGCTTCACAGGTCTGGTGGATACGGGACTGGTCATAGGTACGATACTACTGCTTGTTATGATAGCTGGAATTGTATTACTTCAGATAAAAGGGGGATTTATAAAACCTGATTATCGCGATGTGACTGTATGTGCCCTGCTTATCACCATTCATTATCTTATAAGAGCCGGGCTGGTTGGAACTGTGCAGCTTGATGAAGGTCTGACCTGCTATGAATCCTTGGAAAAGCTGTTATATAATCCGGATATAATTGTGACAGACTTTTTGGAGGCGGGAAAGATTGCTGACAGAAATGCGCATGGTTACTGCTTTTTTGCGCTTATGGGCGAATTTCTTATCCCCGGCCGTGGAATAGGCTTCCAGTGGAGCCAGTTCTTCATGGGAATGGCAGCGGCAGCATGTATATATATGACATTCAGGCGGCTTTTCCCTAAGGCAAGGCTTATAATACTGTTTTTTGCGGCTTTGGTTGTGTCATTATCACCTATGGCGCTTGGAATGTCGACGCTATGCGGATTAGAGTATGGAATGACGATGTTTTTCATATATGCGCTGTACTGCTGTGTCAACAAGAAATATATACTGATGGTGTTCTGGCTTATGATGCTTGGGACAACCAAGAGCTCAGGCATGCTTGTAGCACTGTGCTTTGTTGGAACATATTTAATCGGGTTGCTTGTGACAGCGCTCAGAGACAAGAAGCGGGGGACACAGGAGAAGCCGGCAGAGGACGATAACAGCTATGACACGGATGGCGATGAGTACAATGTAAAGACCGGAATAGTGGCCATGGCTGCGATAGCAGCGGCAATGTTCTTTGTATACGGTGTTATCAGGGTGTGCGCAGTGAACGGAATAGCATTTTCCGGTTACTACATCAGAATAAAGCTTGCACAGCTATATGTACTCAATTTTAACTGGATATGGCTTATAGTCGTGCTTATGGGCATTGTCATGGTGTATGCAAATATGCGCGTGAGAAGAACACACAGAATGGAATTTACGCCATGGCTTGTCATGACAGGGTGCTATGCAGTGTATGTGTTGTATCTTCTGGCATATCCTAAGGCAACACTGCCAAGGTACAATATGCTGGCAGACACATTACTTTCCATGTTCGGCGTGATCATGCTCATCAAGCTTTTTGAGAGGAGAAGGGTGATTCTCTCAACACTTACGGTTATAGGTGCTCTTATGCTGGGGGAGACTATGATTACGATTGACCCTGTGAGTGCGAAGCTGTTTACGAATATGGAGACTAACCGTTTTCCGATACTGTATACTGCGGGGTTTTCCAAGGATGAGAAAGCACTCAATGGAAATCTTGGCGATTACGGTTATTATAATTATCATTATACATTTGTAAACGAGGCAATAGACAGTATTCTCAAGGAGTATGCTTCGGACACGGACATAGTGGTGGCTTCATCCGCAAATGAAGGAGAAACACAGTTCCGGCAGGATAATATCAAGTGGGATAGAGAAAAAGGAGAGCTTGTGTACCACAGCGGACAGGCGGATGGCTGCTTTGTGAATGTGAACAGAGTGGCGGTTGACGGTGTCCTAAAGCTTGAAAAACTCCCTGAACGGCTGGTATATATTGAAATTCCATGGAATCGCGGAGATTCTAAGGCAGCAATAGAAAGAATGAGTGAGTTCTATCAGGTTGATGGACCTAAGGTTATGTATGAGGGCTATCAAGGGACGGTACTGTATTATTTCTTCAATCTGAAGGATGAATATAAGTAGAGGAGCTGGAGAAGCATTATGAAAAAATACATTGATGAGATTCCATTGATAATGAAGAATGACAGATCTCTCAATATACTGTTTGTCGGAATGGCGTTGTATTTTGCAATATTGGGAATATTTAACGGACAGTATCTGCAGGCAGTGTATATGACGGCTTGCATTCTGGTCTACCTTGCGGGGGCAATGCTTGGTGGTATTAAGAAGTATCTGCCGATGGTGCTTTCAATTATGTTTATTCCTGTTCTGGTCATTGCGGGAGTGCAGTTTCTGGTGAGCAGGACAATAAATGACGGATTTCTGAGCTTTGCCGCGGTTATCCTGCTGTTTTCCATAGCGGGCTTTACCAATATAACAGGAGCAAAATGTGTTCCGTTTGCACTTGGGGTAATCGGAAGCATGTTTATCTTTGTAATTAATCAGGACAGTAATGGAATAATTATCTGTATTGGGATGATTATTGCAGCAATAATGGTGCTTGACGCAACCTATACGGCTGTATCGAAGTATGTATTAGTATGGTTTATGATGGTCTTTATACTGAAAATGGTTGGTATAGTATTCTTTCTCAAGAATATCCCGCTGAAGGATGGGCTTATGCAGCTGCTGGCAAAAAATGAGGGCTTATATGTTGTCCTGGTGATATTAGGATTTGCAAGCCTTCTTCTCAGAGAGAGACATCCAAGAATAAAGTCTGACAGGGATAAGAAGCATATTCCGTCACTTAAGAGATGGCAGACTACGATAGGAATAACATTTGCGGTATTATTTTTCTGGGGAATAATGAATATGAACGATATTTTCGGAATGCAGCTGCATGACGGAACTAAGACAGTGACCACGGCATTGCTCTACATTTACGTGTATATAAATAATTTCGCAGGTGTTCTCGACAATATTCTTTCGCAGTGTGGATTCATAGCACTGTTTTTGACGATAGCGCTTATGTGCGCTCTGGCATATAAGGCACTTGATGATTACAGAAAAAAGACGGCAATCGAAGATAAGCTTTTAGGACTTTTTATGATAGGATATATTGTGAGCTTTTTCTATCTGGACTTTTCTGTTACGATGACAATTTTTGCCTCCCTTATGGCGGGATGTATAGTTAATGGAGATTATAAGGCTTCATGACAGCATTGATGGAGAATATGGTAAATTTGAGAAAATTTGGCTTTTTGGTTGCATTTTTCTATAAAAAAGCTATAATTTTTATTGTCAGGGATTCAACAATATAATGTATAAGGAGGAACGAAATGGCATTTTGTGAAAATTGCGGCAGACCGCTTGCTGATGGAGAAATATGTAACTGCACACAGAAAGCTGATGGTGGGAATGTCAATCAGAATGTAAGCACGGAGCAGCCGGTTGTGGATGGCGGAAAGAAGAAGGGAAAGAAAGGTCTTGTAATTGCAGTGCTGGTGCTTATAATCGCTGTTGCAGGAGGTATCACCTTTTTCTTACATAGTGCGAATGCATATAAGAAGCCGATTGACAGTATAGCAGGTGCTATAAATAAAAAGACTTCAAGTATAGATTCACTTGCAGCGACAGTACTTCCGGACTTCGCGGCATCGGCATATAAGAAGGCTGTAAAGATTATGAAGACCTCAGATGATTTTGCCGAGGCGTATGACGAGGCTGAGCAGTCAGTTCAGGAGTTTTATGATGAGCTTGATGACAGCTATGATGATGGCTGGAAGATAAAGTTCGACTATGCCGACAAGGAAAAGCTTGAGGCTGATCAGCTTGAAAGTGTTGCTTCAACCTATTCAAGACTGTACACAGCATACTTTGAGTCAGCATGTGAAGAGATTGCAGACTATGATAAGTATGATTATGAGGACTTAGCAGATTCTCTTGGAATTTCCACATCAAAGGCAAAGGATTTATGTAAGGTAGCTGTTAACCTCATGAAGGAATTTAAGGATGTCAAGGTTACAGCAGGCTATACTCTTACAGGAAGAGTTGTTATAAGCGATGGTAGTGATACCCTCTGGAAGTCCGACAAGATGACGGTGAAGGTTATCAAGCTTAACGGAAGCTGGATGATTGATTATTTATCTGTTATGGATGACCAGAATATAAGCATCTGGGATTTACAGAGCATACTTGGAAGTTATTATTAAGATGTTGGGGTCAAAACATG
>DNFT01000107.1 GCA_003486385.1 Eubacterium sp.
CTTGGGACAGGGGTCTGACACCTATGTCCCATGCATGTATTATAGTAAATGTCGGGGGATTTGTACAGCACATCTGAATATTAGTATAATATTATGGCTCATTTACGAAAAAAGGCTCCGGCAATAATGCCAAAGCCTTTTCACTATAAAATACAATTTTACCCCGCAATACTATTTCCCGTATAAAGCTGGTAATATCTTCCCTTCTGCTCTATAAGGTCATCATGCGTACCACGCTCAATAATGCGTCCCTGCTCAAGAACCATGATGCAATCACTGTTCTTAACGGTTGAGAGTCTGTGCGCGATGACAAAGGTCGTCCTGCCGTGCATGAGCTTATCCATGCCATCCTGGACCATCTTCTCGGTTCTCGTATCGATTGAGGAGGTAGCCTCATCAAGAATGAGAACAGGCGGGTCTGCGATTGCTGCCCTCGCGATTGCGAGAAGCTGTCTCTGACCCTGGCTTAAGTTAGCACCGTCACCGGTGAGCATCGTGTTGTAGCCATCGGATAGCTTAGTGATAAAGCTGTCTGCATTGGCAAGCTTAGCCGCCGCGTACACCTCCTCATCAGTCGCATCGAGCTTGCCGTAGCGGATATTCTCCATGACTGTTCCGGTAAAGAGATGTGTGTCCTGCAAAACTATTCCGAGGGACTTTCTTAAATCACTCTTCTTAATCTTGTTGATGTTGATTCCGTCGTAGCGGATTTTACCATCCTGAATATCATAGAAGCGGTTGATAAGATTGGTTATTGTCGTCTTACCTGCTCCGGTGGAGCCTACGAAGGCAATCTTCTGTCCCGGCTCAGCGAACATCTTTATGTTATGGAGAACTATCTTGTCCGGATTGTAACCGAAATCCACATCATCGAATACCACATCACCCTTCAATTCCTTGTAGTCGGTAATGCCTGTGTCCTTGTGATAGTGCTTCCAGGCCCACATTCCTGTACGCTTTTCGGTCTCCTTTATTGTACCGCCATCCTTGACTGCATTTACAAGGGTAACATATCCATCATCAACCTCCGGTGTCTCATCGAGAAGTCTGAATATTCTCTCACCACCTGCAAGAGCCATGATGATACTGTTAAACTGCATGCTCACCTGATTGATAGGCATGTTAAGGCTCTTATTGAAGGTGAGGAAGCTTGCAAGACCTCCAAGTGTAAAGCCGCCGACTCCGCCGAGTGCAAGCGCACCTCCGGCTATAGCTATGATAACGTAGCTGATGTTACCAATCTGGGCATTGATAGGTCCTAAGATGTTGGCAAATTTATTCGCATTGTAGGAACTGTCGCAGAGCTCTTCGTTAATCTTGTCGAAGCGCTCCATGTTCTCCTCCTCATGGCAGAATACCTTTACGACCTTCTGACCACCCATCATCTCCTCAATAAAGCCGTTTACCTCACCCAGGTTCTTCTGCTGCTTTACGAAGTACTTTCCGCTCATTCCGGTAGCCTTCTTGGTGACAACGAGCATAAGACCTACAAGCACAAGAGTTAACAGTGTAAGCGGTATGTTAAGGATAATCATACTTGCCAGCACACCTATGATGGTGATTGAGCTGTTGATAAGCTGAGGGATACTCTGGCTTATCATCTGTCTGAGCGTATCAACATCGTTGGTGTAGATTGACATGATATCGCCGTGTGCATGTGTATCAAAATATTTTATAGGAAGGGACTCCATGTGTACAAAAATCTCATCCCTTAAGCTTCTCATGGTTCCCTGTGTAACATAAACCATCATCCTTGTATTTACATAGGCTGCTATAACACCCACCGCATAGAAGCATGCCACTCTTATGATTGCGTGGAGCAGCTCCGTATAATCAGGTACGGCCTGTTGCATCAACGGCATAATATACTGGTCAATAAGTGTTTTCGTAAACATGGTTCCCTGTATCGTAGAAAATACAGTGAGTACAATACATACAAGAACCACTATGCACTGCAGCAGATAATTCTTAGCCACAAAGCCTATTATTCTTTTAAATACCTTTCCAGGATTAGCGACTGTAGGCTTCGCTCCTCTTGGCGGTCTTCCTCCCATTGGTCCCGGCATTATGCTTCACCTCCGTTTTCATCAAAATCACCGCTGCCTCCGGTCTGTGACTCATATACATCGCGGTATATATCGTTGGAAGCAAGCAGCTCCTCATGTGTTCCGATTCCGTTGATACGTCCGTTGTCCATCACGATTATGCGGTCCGCACCCTGAACACTTGAAATTCTCTGTGCAATGATAATCTTCGTTGTCTGTGCAATCTCCGTGGCAAATGCATGACGGATTTTCGCATCGGTTGCAGTATCAACAGCGCTTGTGCTGTCATCAAGAATAAGTATCTTAGGCTTCTTTAAAAGTGCTCTGGCAATACACAAACGCTGCTTCTGTCCACCCGATACATTCGTACCACCCTGCTCGATGTAGGTGTTGTACTTGTCCGGGAATTTCTCAATAAATTCATCAGCACATGCTAACCTACATGCTCTCATGCACTCCTCATCCGTGGCATTCTTATCGCCCCAGCGAAGATTGTCGAGTATTGTTCCTGAGAAAAGCACATTCTTCTGGAGAACAACGCTCACCTCATCACGAAGTGTCTCAATGTCATACTCTCTTACATCCCTGCCACCGACCTTTACACTACCTTCATCCACATCGTAAAGACGGCTTATAAGGTTCACAAGGCTTGACTTGGAGCTTCCGGTTCCGCCGATGATACCGATTGTCTCACCGGATTTGATTGTGAGGTTGATATCATTTAACACTCTCTTGTCGGCGCCCTTATTGTAGCCGAAATTTACATGTTCAAATACAATTTCTCCGTCCTTTACCTCATAGCAAGGGTTATCAGGATTGGTGATATCAGGCTTCTCCTCAAGCACCTCTGCGATACGCTTTGCACTTGCCACACTCATCGAAATCATTACAAATATCATGGAAACCATCATAAGGTTCATAAGAATTGTCATACAGTAGGACAGGAGGCTCATAAGCTTACCTGTTGTGAGTAGCACGCCGCCGGAGCCTACAATCATCTTCGCGCCGACCCAGCTTATAAGCAAGATACAGGTATATACCGTAATCTGCATAACAGGGTTGTTGTATGCAACCGTCTTTTCTGCTTTTACAAAAATCCTGTAGATATTGTTGCTGGCATTCTTGAATTTCTTCTTCTCATAATCCTCACGGACATAGGCCTTGACAACACGGATTGCCGATACATTCTCCTGGACACTCGCGTTCAGCTCATCGTACTTAGGAAATGCCGCATTGAAATACTTGGTCGCATGTCCTATGATGACGGCAAGAATACATGAGAGTATCACAAGCGCGATAAGATATATAAATGCAATGCGCGGACTGATGATAAATGACATTATCATCGCAAAGATTAAGCTCACCGGTGCCCTCATACACATTCTTAAGAGCATCTGGTATGTATTCTGTACATTTGTGACGTCCGTTGTAAGTCTTGTCACAAGTCCCGCTGTGCTGAACTTGTCAATGTTAGAAAAGGCGTAGGTCTGGATATTGTCAAACATACCCTTTCTGAGATTCTTTGCAAAACCTGTTGAGGCCTTCGCTCCGTAAACACCACCCATGATTCCGGCAAACAATCCGACCATGGCAATCACTACCATGCAGCCGCCGACCATGAGTATGTAGCCCATATCACCCTTCTCAACACCATTGTCGATAAGTGATGAGAGCAGATACGGAATGAGCATTTCCATAAGCACCTCTAAAATCATAAAAAAAGGGGTCGCGATGGATGCTCTCTTATACTCTTTTACATAAGCACCTAATGTCTTTAGCACTGTTCATCCTCCTTATTCATATCATTGATATTTTTTCTCATCTTCTCTATAACATTCAAAAAGACCTGTTTTTCCTCTTGTGTGACATTCTGTTCAAGCTCCTCGTGGAGCATATCGATGACTCGCACCGTAGCAGCGTGTGTCTCCTCGCCCTTTTGCGTGAGAACTATTTTCTTGCAGCGTCCATCGTTGTCGTCCGTGCGGCACACCAGGTAGCCCTTCCTCTCCATAAGCTGAAGTATATTGGTAACCGATGACTTGCCTATACCGAACTCCTCACCTATATCCTTCTGGTACACGTCAACATCCTTATGCCTGCTTAGATATCCAAGGATATGCCCATGCATTACCGTTACCTCGTCAAAGCCGGCCTCTACCAGCTTCTTTTTCAGCTGACGAAAAATAGTGTTGTCCATCTTCTTAATCTCGAACCCCAAATAGCGTTTCTTTTCCAACTCGTGCTCCTTTCCTCATGATGTGGCTTAGATAAAAACCCATACATAACGGACATGGTGCCATTATCTATAGCCCGGTTATCCGTTAAAAGCCTTAACCTTCAGCAAAAAACTGTTCGAGGTCGAACAGTTCAGTATCAAACTGTTCGACCTCGAACTATTATAGTTTTATTTTTTTTTAATGTCAAGAATTTTTTTCCATCGTTGGCTGTTTTCATCCCGCAGCATGCGTATCCTGTCGTGGTCGCTTATGCCGTCTCCTATCGGCTCAATCCTGTCCAATATATGCACGTCAAAATATCTTCTCTCCACGCCGCCTGTTTTTTTTCGCGCATAATGTTCAGTATCTCCTGCATCGCGGCAGGTTATAAAAAGAGGAAGAACAGGCACATTATTTTTCACGGCATAGTAAAATGCACCGTTTTTCAGCGGTCGCGGTCTGTCATAGCCCCACCACTCAGACTGCTCCGGAAATACGAGGACGCAGTCGCCTTTTCCAAGATAGTACGACACAGCACTGTTGAACCGTCTCACCAGCCTGTGTCCCCGTGGAAACGGCATTATACCGAACGCCCTCATGTACTCACCGAGCCGCCCCCTCCGGTTATTAAAATCCGCCACCATGACCTTGAGCTGCCGTCCCCGCAGCACACCACTCCTTTTGAGTGCCCATTCTACCACCAGTGCATCGAGCTTGTTTATGTGGTTACAAGTGATTATCATGCCATGATTATCTTCACCGCACTCTCCCTCACCCTCTTCGTAAAAGCTATAAATTCGCGTGCGGAATATGAAGCGGTTCACAATCCACATAAACGGCTTGATTATAAACGTGCGTATCAATGCCTGCCGGAATTTTAAAGCCCCCGTCGGAATATAAGGAAATTTTTCATCGACCGGAAGGCTGCTGTCGTAATCTACCGGGTCAAGATGTGCATTGAAATCCCCCCTTTTCTCCGCCTCCTTTATCTTCACAAGCACATCGGGTGTTGTGTATGCAAGCTTAAAATAATTCATCAATACTGCACCCTCCCGATTTTCTCCCAACCCTTCGGATTCACGCCAAGCACCGCACGCCCCACGATGAGGATGTATTCCATGTAAAAAAATGGGTGCACCAGCATTAGGCACAGCTTATTAAACCATGACAGTCCGATATTTTTCCAGTCTGCAAGCACTGCCATCACGGACAGCGCAAAAAAAGCGGTATAGATAAGCATGAATGCCGCCGCTGCCTGCCATATTCTAAATGTAACCAGATTAAATACTGCCGCCACGGACAAGGTTCCGATGTATGCATACACAAGCCACAGCGACAATATATAATAATTATCGATAGAAGCCCTCACCCCGCGGCGTTTTAGAAGCTTGCGACAGTAGAGCCTGTCTGCAGCCACCATTCCTGTCATCCAGCGTGTTCTGCGCCTATTGGTGTCCGTATGCGATGGTGTCTCCTCAAGATACAGCTTCGCAAATGAATAGTGAAAGGTCTTTATCCCCTTGCACGCACAGTCACGCTGCAGCTCCATGTCCTCCGTGAGCGTCTGTCTGTAAATCCAGCCGCCCCACTCCTCGACCAGATCTCCTCTTATAAGTATTCCCGTTGTTATCGGCATAGTGGTGAGCCCGAGCGCGCTCTTGTACCTGTTCCCTAGTTCATCTATAATCGGCCATACCAGACCATTCTGACAGGTTATGGCATTTACCACTTTTTCTGAAGCGCTGTTTAAATAACCCATGCTATAATTTCCGACCAGCTTCCGCCCCGTTATCACCTGCGCCCCGCTTGCAAGCGCATCGTTCATATTTGCCAGGAAATCCACATCAAGCCGGCAGTCCGCATCGACGATTATATAACCATCATACTTCTTTCCCGCTGCCAGAATATGCCTTATACAGTAATCAAGACAGTCACCCTTGCTCTTCTGCGCCTCATCGACATACACCTTCGCACCAATCTCCCGCGCATAGCCAATCACCTCGTCGCGCGGATTTTTAACAACCACGTAGGTGTCGAACAGACTATAATCCGCACTATAGCTCTGCTCCTCTATGCTCTTAAAAAGCGGCAGAACCGCCCTGCCCTCATCGCGCGCCGGAACAATGAGCGCAAAACGGTGCCTTCTCCCACACTTCAAGCTTTTCTGCGGAAAAATCCACCCGAACCAGCCAATCAGCCGTGGAAAATACAGTACCAGAAATATTATTGTAATAAAAATCAAAAAATTGTTTTCCATATATTATCCCCTTTTTAATCAGCTGCACTGCGAAATTTACATGCATATAAATGTTTTAAATATATTATCTAACATACAAATAAATTTGATTTCTCTGCCTCCCATAATCTATATATACCTAATCACTACGATGTTGGAGACAGAACATGCTCTGTAAACTTAGCGTGTTTAACGTATTATATTTTTTATCCTCTCATACTGCTCTAATATCTCATCGTGCGCATGGAGCTTATATATACTGTGCAGCTTCTCAATCTCCCAAGGTTTCACATTTACTGTGTGAATATACGGAAATATTCGGAGAGATTTGCAAAAATGCTGCAGCACGGTGTTTGGTCTATAACGCTTCTGCTCATTATATTTTTCGGGGAGAAAGAGCTTATTTTTACATACGCGGTTCAGCGCGGTCTGGTCGGGAAAGAACATTTTTCTCTCGCGGCACATTTTTCTCGCATTTTTAAATAAACCATTTTCACGACATCGCGGCATATTAAAAAGCAGCACGCCCGTGTTCATGTAATTATATTCAATAAACCATTTCCCGAGAAAATCCCTCACACCGGCTATCTCAAAATCAGATATACCCATGTTGTAAAGCGGCTCTATATCATCGCAGGCGACCACATCCGCGTCGAGGTAGAGAAGCCTGTTCACAAGAATGTCGTCCGCATATAGCCGCAGCATGGAATACGGCGTGTATACCGTGTCCTTATTGACCCAGCCGGCGAGCTCATTTTTAAAATCTTGCGTTTTATCAATCAGCAAAACATGACTTTGCGGGCACACACCCGTCACAATATTCTCGATAATTCTCGCCTGCTGCCAGCATATCGGTGTGTAGTCCTCGCGCATATTTTCAAGCTCTGCGGTAAAAATGTAAATATTTAACTCGCCCTTATAATATTTTGTTATGGAAAGAACAGCTATCAGTATGCCGTCAAAGGCGCGTGAATTGCCGCAGAACAGGATATTCATGGGAGCCTCCTTAGATTAATAATTCAATCCGTTATCCGCAATCCGCTTTGTTGCTTCACAATATTAAAATCACTTATTCTTAATATATTCTACTTTCTCATAGGTGGAGTTTTCACTGCGCGCCGTCATGGCATCGTGCACTTGATTTCGCAATTTCACGGCAGCTTGTCTTGGGTTTATTGTGGTGTCCGGATAGAAAGGTCCGTCAATATATATTGTGATTTTTGTCCTGAAAAGGTGTTTCTGATAAGTTATGGTAAAAGAAAATGCAGGGCGGTCATATATTACCGGATAACGGAAGGAGCTCTCGTTAAAAGGACGAATTCTCGTGTAATAAGGCCAGATATGTGCCTCGGGGTAAATAAAAACCGGGTGTCCCGTGCCGATGTGGTTCTCCAGCTCACCAAGAAAGTTTTTCATTCCTCCAAGTCTGTTGGGAATCGGAAAAGCCCCCAGCATCTCCATGATATTCTTCGTTCCGTAGAGCGACACATTGTCCGGGTGTGCCAGTATAACAGCCTTCCGCGGAAAGCTTATGCAGGCTGGAATGTAGCCATCCCCCGGAACCTGGGTATGATTTCCATAAAAAAATGCCGACCTGCACCTGCCATCACCGCCATCCCGTAGTCCGCACAGCTTATCTTTCCCCTCTATCCTCATGCAGAACCGCAACTTCATGTATATAAAGGCAACAGGAGTCATTATTATGTGATACAGCACCCATGCAGCCACCTTCCACAGCCTTCCGTGGCTGTAGCGGTAATTTTCATCGACAGTTATCGTGTTCCTCTTTATGCCGGAAAATTCATCCTCCAGCTCATTGTCATAGTAATATACTTTTCTGTACTTCATGGTGGATATTATTTACATAAAAAATTAAATTTATTCTATATGTCTGACGACATTCTTTGATTTACAAAATGCATAAGTTAAATCATTTTTTCGTTCATTATATTCCTTTGGCAATTTGCCCGACTATGACTGACAAATTGATGCAAACTAATATTTACAATCCCCCTCAAAAAAAATATAATAATACATGTCAAAAACTAATATCACAAACACAAGGAGCTCCCATGAATAAATCCTTCACCAAAAAAATAACCAAAAAAAATATTTTTTACATAATTCTCATCTGTTTCATCCTATCGGTCATACCGCTGTATGTAATCGGCATGTTCGCGCACCCGAGCGTCGACGACTATTACTATGGCACGGAGACTGTGCAGGTGTGGAATGAGACCCACTCCATCGCATCGGTTGTAAAATGCTCCTTCGACGAGATGATTAACACCTACAATATATGGCAGGGCAATTTTTCAGCAATCTTCCTCATGCGCCTGCAGCCTGGAATATTCGGTGAGCAATACTATTTTATTGCGCCGCTTATACTTCTCAGCGCGTATATAGGCTTTTCGATTTTCTTTTTTTACACCGCGCTGAAAAAAATATTCAAGGCGGACAGCTACCTTGCCGCGACTGTGGGAATCTGCCTCACCTTCGTGTCAATGCAGCTGTGCACGACACCGAGCGATTCATTTTACTGGTTTAACGGTGCTATATATTATACATTTTTTTACAGTCTCATGCTGTTTCTCTTTGCGCTTCTTATAAGAATGAGAACCGCCAAAGCTGCCGGCACGATTATCCTCACTGCAATAAGCTCTGTATCTGCCTTTCTTATCGGTGGAAGCAACTACGCAGCTGCGCTTTTCATGTGCATTATTCTGGCTCTAAGTGCGGGTTCCGCGGTTTATTTTGTAATACTTAGGAAAAATAAGGTCATCCGTCCTTACCATATGGCGGCATACCTCATCGTCGCAGCCGCAGCCATGGCAGGACTTTTTATAAGCATGGCGGCACCGGGAAACGCTCTGCGCCAGCAATCCGTGGGCGGAAGCACCGGCATTGTAAAGACCTTCGTCTACACCTTTGCATTCGGCGGTTACAGCATCGCCAAAGCGTTGAATGCTCCATGCCTTATATTTTTTATATGCATGATTCCGGTATTTTACCGCATAGCAAGGCGCAGCGGCTTCACCTACAGATATCCGCTCCTCGTCGCAGTGTTCACCTTCGGTCTGTACTGCTCAATGGGAACGCCTGTATTCTACGCGCAGGGGCTGCGCATGCCGTACAGAATGATGAACATTATATTTTTTGCCGCGTATGTTCTCATCACCTTTAATCTTATATATTTTCTGGGATGGATTGGGAATAAGATAAAAACAGAAAAAAGGCATATATTCCTTGATGACATCGTTAATAATTTTTTTGAAAAAATAAAAGCAAGCCGCAAAAACACCCTCCTCGCGCTTGCCATAAGTCTCTGTGCCTTTGTAATCGCCTGCATAGGCTGTATAGAGGTCGGTGAGACGGAATATAAGAGCGGTGACGCAGGCTTCAGCCAGCTTCCTCTGTCCGCCGCCGCAACGCTCTCACTCATAAACGGCGACGCCAAAACCTATGACTGCGAACTGACTGCCCGCGATGAATACCTAAGAAGCACAGGCGATGACGAACAGTTCGTGACTGTTCCCGCCCTGTCGAAGCGCCCGGCACCGATATACCACTCCGACATAACCGATGACCCCGGCGACTGGCACAATGCACATGTCGCCATGTATTACCGGAAGGAATGTATATGGACGGAGTGATAAATTGTTAATAACTCTTAAACCTTGGCTTAACAGTGATAAGGAAGTAATTCTTATTTTTACTGTTGGCTGACAGATTCGGGTGTGCAGGGCAACCGTAAGGCTGCAAAAGCTGTCTGTTTCCAACAGAAACAGACAGCTTTTAATTTGCGTTGAAAGCATCTCGCTGTTTTCTCTCGAGTGGGGCGGTCTTCCCACGGACCGCCCCGCGAAGCCGTTACGGCTCGATGATGTTGAAGGGGTTGGCTCCGGTGATCGGGAACTGGTTCATATTCTCCATCATCAGCGTCAGCAGCTCTGCGCTGCCCTCAACCTTGACGGCCTGTGTAACCGTTTCCTTATTGTTGGTCAGGATCGCAAACAGCGCATTCTTCGGGCAGGTAATAGACACATCCGCATCATCAGACAATGTATCCGCATAGACCAGCAGCACACCATTCTTCACGCGGAGCATGTGCTGTTCGCCCACGTCAGGCAGGATCACGTTCATGGTGAAGTCGCGGTCAGCCAGCGCCTGCTTGTCCATGACAATGGCCATATAGTCAAACAGCATGGGCGCGGAGAGGGCCTTGACCATGTCGCCGGTAGATTTGGTGGAAGCGGTGAAATTGGCGTTTCCATGGCGCAGCTCCTGCGCGGCGGTCAGATATTCGTTGCGCCACGGACCGGACTCCGCCTGATACCCCAGCTGCTCCAGTGCATCGGCGCACAGAAGCCGTGCATCGGTGTTCGTCGGGTCGGCAAAGACGATGGTATTTGTGACCTCGGCGACCCACTGATATTCACCCTTGTCAAAATCCGCCTTTGCCATTTTCAGGACATTGTCAACATCCCCCAGGTACTCCACCCATTTTTTTGCGCTGTCGCTTGGCATGAGGGGGTTCAGGTTGACAGGGTTGCTGTCATACCAGCCCATGAACTTCTGGTAGACCGCCTTGGCGTTGTGGGCGACCGTCCCGTAGTACTGGCGGGTGTACCAGATTTTATTGAGCGCCTCCGGCAGCTCGATCATGTTGGAGATCTCGTCGCTGGTGTAGCCCTGATTGATATAGGTCAGAGTCTGGTCGTTGATGAACTTATACACGGCAGCCGTGTTGACCATGTAGTCGTTCACCACGTTGTTTCCCCAGTGCGGCCAGTTGTGGGACTGGAAGGTGACCTCCGCGTCCTTGCCGTAAAGGGAAATGGCCTCGGTGATATAGCTTGCCCATGCCGCGCCGTCGCGCACCTCCGCGCCGCGCAGCGTGTAGAGATTGTGGAGCGTGCCGGTGCAGTTTTCCGCCATCCACAGCGCCTTGTACTGGGGCAGCCACGTGTTCATTTCGGCGGGCGCTTCCGTACCCGGCGTGAGCTGGAACTCCAGCTCCACACCGTCGATCGTCAGCTTTTCGCCAGACTGCGTGATTTCATAGCTGGGCGTCATGAACGAGACCGTTCCGGTGGACTGTCCCATGCCGATGCCCTGCGCCAGCTTGCCGGTCACGCCGGGG
>DNFT01000128.1 GCA_003486385.1 Eubacterium sp.
TTATACACTCGTACATTAAATCATCATGTTTTGACCTCAACATCATATTCATATTAAACACACTTTTTGATTGTCATTTTGTCCTAATTCGCATATACTGTATTTATAATGTCTTTTGGAAAAGGAACAAATCTTATGATGAAACTCGTTTTAATGATAGCAGAAATTGTGGCAAAAGTGAAGAAGGACAAGATAAATATGTACTCTGCGCAGTCATCATTTTTTATCATTGTGAGCTTTTTCCCTTTTATAATGCTGCTTTTGTGTATACTCAACTACACCAACATTACGGAAAGCTACCTGCTGACATTCGTGTATGAGCTTTTGCCCGCAAAGACTCAGCCGCTTATCATTTCAATAATCAACGAAATATACCACAGCTCTTCTTTTACACTTCTGTCCGTGACAGCAGTGTCGGCAATATGGGCTGCCGGAAAAGGATTCGTGTCAATCATACAGGGATTAAATGACGTGTACGATACAGGCGGTGAATCCCGCAACTATTTTATCCTCCGTATACATGCCATGCTGTATACAATTGCCCTTATTGTTGTCATTATTTTTTCACTGGTTCTTATCGTATTCGGAAACCGCATTTTAGAACTGATAGAGCTGCATTGGCCGCTTGTCGGCTCCGCTATCCAGTTTGCACTCAGGTTCAAATTTATCATTTTTATCGGTGTGCTTACATTATTTTCCCTGGTACTCTACATTGTAGTGCCTAACCGCAAATCAAGAATCAAATACGAATTACCGGGTGCCATTTTCACCGCACTGGGCTGGACCATCTTTTCGTATGTCTTTTCCATATATGTAGATATGTCTACCGGATTTGCAATTACATACGGAAGCCTTGCAACGCTTGTATTTATAATGCTGTGGCTGTACGCATGCATGAATGTGCTCTTCATAGGTGCGGAGATAAACGCACATTTTCAAGGAATCCGGTGATTGATTGTCAACCCGGACTGCGATAACATCGGGCGAATATGCAATTTTACATATAAAGCTGCACATCCGCCCGGTTAGAGCATACGCTGCCGCAACGCCTGATTATCAATATATATTCACAATATCTATATTGTTATAGAAAAACTCCAGTATATCATCATATCTCATTCCCCTTTTTACCATAGTTGATACCGCATTCTGGCTCATTCCTATGCCATGTCCGTAGCCGCCCCCTGTTATACGATACCCGGCAATATTCCCATCATCATAAAGCTCCTCGATATATATATATGAGCTTGGAAGAAAATCAAAGCTCGTTTCTGTCTGAGTATGTGTCATAATTTTATTTTCTCCGGGTCCTAACACATATCTTATATTCAATTCGCCACGCACCATCGCATCTCCGTCTGTTCCGTGAATTATAATACTGCGCACCGCTCCCGAAGATGTTCTCTGCACTGTTTCGATTGATATAAGTCTGCCGATATAAGGATTTTCAGATGATATATATTCACCTTCCGTATTTTTCATAAGTATATTTCCGGGTTCCGATAAATACCTCACCTTCAGGTACTCATTGATTCTGCCCTCAAGGTACTCCCTGTCGAGTTCGACATTCCATCTGTAAAACGGAAATTCGTAGTCATAATCTTCTGCATTTTCGGAACATATAAAGCTTTTAAAGCTCTCCTCATCCGACAAATCAATACTCTCCCCGGATGGGTTTACAGTTTTTTCCTTATATATTCCTCCTTTTTCCCCTCCCCACAATGATAGATCAGACATATAGCCACAGGATGTCGAGTAATAATATGCCGCAACAACACCCTCATCACTTCTCATAACCTGACCATAGGTTTCTTTCACCGCCTGTGTCGAATCAGGCTGCTCCTTGATATTGTTGTATACCTGATACCCCACACTGTCATCCACATGTGCTCCATACGCCCTGTATGAGTTATTCATTATATGCCTATAGGCATAGCTTCTCGCACACACCGCCTGAACCTTAAGTGCCTCCACGCCGAATCCGACAGGCATCTCGCTCGGCACAACATGATAAAGATACTCTTCAAGCGGAAGTTCATTCACAATAACCAAGCTGCCGTCCTCCGCAGCTATCTCCAAGGTTCCGCTGTAATACGGATTTCCATACGAACGTTCAACGCTGAGAACCGTTATAGTCGTATTAAGTCCGAGCGGTGCCACCTTCAACCTTCCATCAGACATATATTCGCTGTCCGGGTAAATATCTACCAGCTCTCCTCCGGCAATCTTTATAAGCTCATCGCCTTTTTGTATGGTAAATCCATTTTCAGATGTGAGCGTTACCCTGTCATGGAAAATCGAGCCAAAGCCCGTGTTCATTATAAGTACTCTAATATTTTCTGCGTGAAGCTCCTTCTTTAACACCGCGGCACATATTCTGCCATCAGCCACAACGAAATCCGCAAGGTCATATCCAACCAATATATCATTTATGCTCTTTTCTTCAAGCATTCCATAATTTTTGTAGACACGGAAATCATCAGCTATCTCAACCTTACCGTAACCATCAAGCTCTACCGCTGTATTGCTTACCCTGAGCACCTTACCGCTTATCGTATCGTTTTTAATCGTAAGCTGCCTGACTCTTCCTGATTCCATCCCGATATCCGCTATGGTATTCTGAAAGCTTTTATCAAGTCCTGATACATCATACTCCCTGTATACGCCGGAAATATACGCTTCTATCTTTCTTCCCTGCGCACTGCACAGCCACACGTTATGATAAGTAACCGACTCGTCCACAACAGCAAGCACGTAAACAATATTACTGTCTCTCGCATATACGCATATTCTTTTATCTGAATACGCATCCATATTCAACCCTTCAAAATTAAAACACCCCTCCTCTGCAACGCAGCTCCACAGACCATACTGTCGAATCTGCGCCGAGGTCATAGAAGCCGGTGTACCGACAATTGTAAGCTCACGTCTTACAACTCCTCCCGCATTGCCATTAACCAGTATCATATAATCATATAGCTTTTCAAATGCCGCCTTCTTTATTCTCTTAGAAGCCTTATTCTTTTTCACATCAACCCCTGTATGCTCAACTATATCAGCTATGTCCCAGTTTTTCTGTAAAAGATATTCCCTGAGTTCGCCATAAGTCAATGCAGCATACGCATATTCCGGCTGTATGTAATCCTCATTATCCCATGTTATTGCTGCTGTCTTTTCCAGTTCTTCCATATATTTAACATACCATCGGGAATGGTCATCATCCTGTGATGGTTCCATATCCGTATCTGACAGCACCAACATTCTTGCCGCCAATGCCCTGCTTATATAATTATCCGATTCCTTTAATTGAGCCCTCAAGGCGGCTATAAAACACCATACCACAGCTATAGCAATCAATAATAAAGCTATGACCTTCAGAGGATTATGTGTCCGGACACGCTCAACATAATTTTCCTTATATCTGTGTTTTCTTCTAACCTTATTCTCCACTACAAGCTCCCCCTGTCACTTCTTTTCTTATGCAGGCATGACCAATTCTGCATGCTCTATTGTATTACCATAAACACAAAAGTAGACCCCTTTCGGAGTCTACTTTATTTGAAAATTAACAGATTCTTATTCATATCCCAAAATGCCGTTTCCTACAGTTTTGACGCCCTAGCTCAAGCTAGGTGGGCGACCTCACATAAGCTTCAGCCATCCACTGCAAAGGAGGCTCGACATCCACTTATAAATGTTGGAATCCCATGAACGTAAATGTAGGTTCAAAAAAGTAAGATTGTCGTACACCCCAGGACTAAATCCATTAATCATCTGTTACTATTATATCTTGAACTGAATAAAGTATACCACATCAAAGAATATTTAGCAAGATTTTTCTTTACTTACGATACAATATATAGTATGTGAGCGAACATGCCAATCCTTCTGACACAGTATATGGTCCATCTATATTATAACTCTCTCCAAGTGCCAGCAAAGCATCTTCTGTATGATTCCTGCTCCATGGTATCTCCACATATATGGCTCTATGATCCAGGAAAACGACCTCCTCCATATAATAAAGACGCTGTATAGCATGTAGATTGACCTCTCCATCCGCTTTTTTGTAGGTACGCACCCTGTTAACAGAATCCCATAAAAGATCCGGATTTACAAACTGATCCTCCGTCTGCTCCACAAAGGATGACACCACCCTGTACCATCCCTGATAGTCAACTCTGTCAAGCATCTTGTCGACCGCTTTATCCATATATGTGTACTGATAATTATAGTACCCGAAATCGCCAACATTAGTATCCATATATTCCAGCTCATTTCTTGTCGCCGCCGTCCAGACCATTGGAATTTTACCCGTGTTAACTCTCGTAAATACCGTGAGCGAAACCGGATCTATTGTAATAAACGTCTCAACAAATGCAAGCAGTCCCATTACCGCTGATACACAGATATATGTCTTCTCCGCTTCAAGTACTCTTATAACCATTACCATCACTATGAGCAGGAAAAGCGTATCCGACAAAATATTATATCTTGTCTGCTTGGCCTCCAAAAAGAATAAAAGAAAGAACGTGTACACAAAATACTGTATCAGTATGAATGAAAATACTCTTACATCTATTGCCTTGTTCTTTCGCACTGTCGGAACCACGATACATATAACAATACATGCAATCAATATCAGAAGCCACAGCCATGAGAAATTTAACACGAAGAGCTGACGCACTTTCATCATAAAATGAGCACTGTTGAACTGAAAGTTCATCGTTCCTTCACCGCCAAGCTTCAGAACATCCTTAATCTTATTTCCACCCCACATAGGTATATTGATTATTTTAATAAAAGCTGCCACACACGCAATCAGAAAAATTCCAAATCCAACATAGTGTCCCGGCTTAAGTTTTTTAATGAGGTCTTTTATTCCACCACTCTTCTTAACATACGCTGCAATCTCATATACGACAATAAAAAACAGCATGGAAAAAGCCATCATTGCCCCTGTCTCTTTACACGTTCCAAGCATTATAAGCCAGAAAAACATCAATACATACTTTTGTGTAAGATATGCGCACAATACATATATAAACAACACAGCTAAAGGATATTCCATATGTATAGTTGTAGACAAGCCAAGAAAAATCGGATGAATCGACACAATAAAAGCTGCTATCGCACTAACGTAATCCTTTTTCTTTGGAAATATCTTCTTAAATATATAGAACAGACATACCGCAGCGACTGCTCCCATTACCATATACGAATACTGGAACCCCATGGCATTAGGCACATTAAAGAGCTGTCCCAACATAGTTACAAAAATAAATCCGTGACTGATATGTCCGAAAATAAATCCGCTTTTAAATGTATCAAACAGAATTCCATTCGGATAATATGCAATTCTATCCATCTGTGTATAATAAAGCTGTGCATCAGACCACTGGTATGTTCCGAGCATATTAACTCTTATGACAATGCTCACCACAAAAATAATTGCAGAGCAGACCATTGCCGTACTCGGTTTTCCAACCTTTTTCAACTTGAACGCACATATAAGCGTAACAGCAAGCAGGACCGCGAAAACAATGGGATTGATTATATTACAAGTATGCACAAACTTTAAAACATCATCCGTCCACTCCTGCCTGTAATATGAAAATGGTGCAATCGCAAACAACCATACAAACAAAGCCATAATGACCGACAGCTGTGCCATAACACTATACAGAATTTCAAGCGACTTTTTCTTTTTCACGTTATACATATGCTCCCTTCGTATATCACATTTAGAATAAGACTTTGTAAAGAATATCATACCCTTAACTGTTTGTCAAATTAAGCCATCTGCCATTTTATATGAAAAAGCCGGGTGCGAACAATCCGCACCCGGCAAAATTCTCATTACATCTTATATTCTAATGAATAGAAGCTCTGATTAAAGCTGAGGACCGGCAGCAACTAATGCCTTACCTGCATCATTGCCCTCGTACTTAGCGAAGTTCTTGATGAATCTTCCTGCTAAGTCAACTGCCTTCTTCTCCCACTCAGAAGCATCAGCATAAGTATCTCTTGGATCAAGAATACCTGTATCAACGCCCTCAAGCTCTGTAGGAACCTCGAAGTTGAAGTAAGGGATCTTCTTTGTGGAAGCCTTGTTAATTGCTCCGCTGAGGATTCCATCGATAATACCACGGGTATCCTTAATGGAAATTCTCTTGCCTGTTCCGTTCCAGCCTGTGTTTACAAGGTAAGCCTTAGCTCCGCTCTTCTCCATCTTCTTAACAAGCTCCTCAGCATACTTAGTAGGATGAAGCTCAAGGAAAGCCTGTCCGAAGCAAGCTGAGAATGTAGGTGTAGGCTCTGTGATACCTCTCTCTGTACCGGCAAGCTTAGCAGTGAATCCCGAAAGGAAGTAGTACTGTGTCTGTGCCTCAGTGAGGATAGATACCGGAGGAAGTACTCCAAATGCATCTGCTGAAAGGAAGATTACATTCTTTGCAGCAGGAGCTGAAGAGATTGGACGTACAATGTTCTTGATATGATCAATAGGATAAGATACACGAGTATTCTCTGTTACGCTCTTATCGTCGAAATCAATCTTGCCGTCAGCAGCAACAGTAACGTTCTCAAGAAGAGCGTCTCTCCTGATTGCATTATAGATATCAGGCTCTGACTCCTTGTCAAGTCCGATAACCTTAGCGTAGCAGCCTCCCTCGAAGTTGAATACGCCGTTGTCATCCCAGCCGTGCTCGTCATCACCGATGAGGAGTCTCTTAGGGTCTGTGGAAAGTGTAGTCTTACCTGTTCCTGAAAGACCGAAGAAGATAGCTGTGTTCTCGCCGTTCATATCTGTGTTAGCTGAGCAGTGCATGGAAGCGATTCCCTTGAGTGGAAGATAGTAGTTCATCATGGAGAACATACCCTTCTTCATCTCTCCGCCGTACCATGTGTTAACGATAACCTGCTCACGGCTTGTGATGTTGAATGCTACACATGTCTCAGAGTTAAGGCCTAACTCCTTGAAGTTCTCAACCTTAGCCTTAGAAGCGTTATATACTACGAAATCAGGCTCGAAGCTCTCAAGCTCCTCTGCTGTAGGCTTAATGAACATGTTAGTTACAAAGTGAGCCTGCCAAGCAACCTCAACGATGAAACGAACTGCCATTCTTGTATCCTTATTAGCTCCGCAGAAAGCATCTACTACGAAAAGTCTCTTGTTAGAAAGCTCCTTCTTAGCGATATCCTTAACTGCTGCCCAGGTCTCCTCTGTCATAGGATGGTTATCGTTCTTGTACTCATCCGATGTCCACCAAACTGTATTCTTGGAGTTCTCGTCAACAACGATGTACTTATCCTTAGGTGAACGTCCTGTGTAGATACCTGTCATAACGTTGACAGCACCAAGCTCGCTCTCCTTACCTACTTCATAGCCCTCGTTAGAAGACTTAGTCTCCTCCTCAAATAATAACTCATAAGAAGGATTGTAGACAACTTCTGTCGTTCCTGTGATGCCATACTTGCTTAAATCGATCTTTGCCATCTTACATAAACCTCTTTTCTTAAATTGTATCAATAGAAATGGATTAACCAAATTCTTTTGTTATTATACATAATCACTTTTCAAAAAGCAACAGTATAATCATAGTGTTTAGGTAAATTTTAGAATTAATACAGGAAAAATTTTACAAATTATATGCTGTTATCCTATATTAAGCCAATATACCCTTGATGTATTCTGCTATCTCAGCATTCTTGCAGTCCTTGAAGAAGTACTCTGCAAAATGCTCACCGCTCACTGCTCCCTTTAGGAGTTCTTTATCAACATTCTTAAGAATATAGAGCATATCTGTGTGTGTTACCTTCTTAACCTCGTCTAATATCTTCTTGTTGCGCTGCTCCGGCACAACTCTCTCCTTAGGATAGCCGCCGCCCGGCTCCTGCTCGAAGAGCTTCTCAAAGATGTATGTAAGGTTAAGCTCTGCGCCCCAGCCAAAGCCCTTTGCGAAAGGAAGAGCCACAGCATTGCCCGCATTAATCTGGCTGAACATAAATGCGTCCGAAGGGTCAACAATATGTCCGCATAATACACCAGGGAATGAATTGAGTGCAAGCATGGCACCCACACCTGTTCCACAGCCTGTCACAACGAAATCCGCTGCGCCGCTGTTAAGAAGAATAGCTGCTAAAATACCACACTGTACATAAGTAAGCTGTGCAGCATCATCCGCTGAATACATTCCATAATTGACAACCTCATATCCCTTAGCGTCCGCAACCTTCTTAAGGTTCTCGTAAACCATGGCATTTTTAGCTGCCTGGCTGTTCTCATTAATTAAAGCTATTTTCATTATAATCCTCATTTCTGCACATAGCTTCTGTGCATAGTTTTTAACATGTCGATATCTCTGCACAGCGCAAAGGTATCACAACCACATACATATTTATCTTAACATTTTAAACATTTTTGTGCAAGCCCTGATTATCTTCTGGTGCACTCATACTTTGCTTTCGTCATAAGGCAGCTTCTGAGCGAAAAAAATCTCGCATCTATAGGACCGTCATTAATCGTAATATCCATTGCAGCAGCTATATTATTGATGAGATCGTCATCGATATTATTCCGGATAAGGTTAAGGTAATTTATCTTGTCCTGATATGTCGGTGCATCCAGGAAATCAAGCAGGCGCGTATCCACCCCATCTGCCGACCGGCTTTCTATCTGAGTTCCCTGACCATCAGATACGGACTCTCCAGTCTGTTCACCGGCTCCAACATACTGTTCTGTATCCCGCCTGCCATCTTCGGCATATTGCAATGTGTCGTGCCTGTCATCATCAATATCGGCAGCATTCGCGTCAGTAACCGGATGTGTGCTGTTCCACATGTCTCCATTACCGGCAGTGTTAAGCAATGTGTTCATAAGCTCAAATCTATACTTCTGCTGTACATCCGGATATTTTATATGGTCAACTTCTCCGATAAACATATCATACGGGCGCACCCAGACATCCATGTCACCATAAAGTGCCTGATAAACGACATACCTTTCATTAGTTTCCGAATGTGCTGCAACTGCCACTATCTGATAAAGACCGCCCTTAAAATGTCTGTATATCTGTCCTGTTCTTACCTCTCTCATACACTTTCTCCATTCCTCCTGCCCTTTTAACCGACGCTTTTAGGCAATTGTAAAACCGGCGCTTTCTATATTATTGTATCAAAAATCATCATCAAACTCAAGTACACTTTTCAGTCTCCTATGCATATAATATATCAATTCCTCCATATTGGAAAACTTATCAATGAATATCCGAAACAGAACTTATTGTGTAAGTGATATATATCGTCTCGATAGCATTCCATATACCGGGTACGGAAGCTGTGCTGCAATACTTGACACCGGAATATATCCTCATCCTGATCTTGCAGACCACATAGCACATTTTGAGGACTTTATAAACGGCAGAAAACACGCATACGATGACAATTCGCATGGTACACATGTTGCCGGTATAATAGCCGGAAACGGCTTTTCCAGTCAGGGAATATTAAAAGGCATGGCTCCCGGCTGCCGCATAGTAGCACTGAAAATTCTTGATAAAAAAGGTAACGGTGACAAAAACTCACTTTTAAATGCATGCAGCTGGATAAAAAATAACTATAAAAAATATGGCATCAATATTATAAACATCTCCATCGGCTCAGATACCGCCGACTGCAACGAAGAAAAGGACGAAGTTGCCGCCGCAATCAACAGCCTGTGGAATCTCGGGATATGTATTGTTGTCTCAGCAGGAAATTCAGGCCCCGGCCCCGGCACAATAACTTTTCCCGGAACATGTGAAAAGGTTATAACTGTCGGCAGCGATGCTATTCTGCTTTATTCCGGATATAAAGAAAGCACCGTTTCCCGCTCAGGTGAGGGTCCTACCAAATGCAACATAAACAAGCCTGACCTACTGGCTCCCGGGCACAATATTATAAGCTGCCACAACCGATACAACGGATATACAGCAAAAAGCGGCACATCAATGTCAACACCCGTTGTATCCGGAGCGATTGCACTGTATCTTGAGAAATACCCCAATGCCTCCAACGATACTATTAAGCGAAATATAAAGCTAAGTGCCTCAGATGCCGGTTTTACCCTTAACAGGCAGGGCGCAGGACTGTTAAATGTAAAGCATTTCCTAGAACAAAAACCCTTGTAAGCCACATGTTAATGTAAGCCTGCAAGGGTTTAATTGTTCTCTTTGTATTTTTACCTGCCTTTCTTTCCGGCAATATAGTTATCCAGCTCTTCTTCCATAATTTCAAACGGAACTATTCCCGTATCTAAAATAAGCTGATGAAATTCCTTGGCATCAAAGCTGTCACCAAGCTTTCTTTCTGCCTTCTCGCGGAGCTTTATCATCTTTATGTGTCCTACCGTATAAGGTAAAAGAAGTCCCGGATCACTGATTACTGTCTCGTAGATAGACTGTGCTGTGCTTCCGTCCTCATCATTTATGTAATCATTTAGGTATCCGGATACATCATCAACTCCCCATCCCTCATAGTTTACACCAAGGTCAACCCTCGACTGAAGGATATATCCGAACATCTCGTCAATTGCACACATCTGTGAAAGCTCCTCGCTGCATCCGAGCATCCTGTAGGATCTGTCCGAGGCATACTGTGCATAGCCTTCCGTAAAGCCTATAAAGTCAACAAGCTTTAACACATTAGGTATCTCTTCATTATTGTACACGCTCGTATACTGGTAAAGGTGTCCAGGGAAGCCCTCGTGAGCGAGTGTTGTGTATAGCTGCACATCATCACCCTCAACTGCGGAACCATTCACCTTGATCGAGTTGTAATCAAGCTGGTCAAGACGTGCCGAGAGATAATATGCAACCGTGCCCTCAACCTCTGTTGCCTTGCTCTGGTACTCTACAACAAAATCCTTCGTGTAAGGCTCAGGAAATTCACTTGTACATTTTTCTGATAGATACTCAAGAATCTCCTTAGGCTCCGACATTCCGGTGTCAAGGTTAGTCTCCTGCGCTGCAAGTGTCTCATCAGAGTAATACAATGTCGCATATTCCGTGAGCACGCTCTCAAGCTCAGAATCCAAAAGCTTGATAACCGCCTCAGGAGTCATCTGTGTGGAGGTCTTATCATGAACTATCGCTGTATATAATTCTTTTCCGCCATCAACATAGTAAAGACCCTTATCATTCGTCTCTCCCTGCATAAGCTCTGAGAGCACCGAAATCACAGCTTTGTACGCTTCGTTGTAATAATCATTTACATACTGCTCATTGGCTGCAATATATTCCTTCTTCTTCGTCTCATCAATATCAAGCTCAGCAATCTTCTCCTCAAATGAAGCCAGAAGCGGATTTACTTCCTCGTCAAGATACTTATTGCACATATCTATATTGTCCTGCGCGCAGAACGATGCCATGAACCTGCCTTCCTCTGCCTGCTTCTTTGTAAAATCAAGAACCTGATCTACATATCTTTTTGTATCCTTTATGAGATCGAGATATTCCTTTACATCCTGCTCATCATCAAAAACATATTCTATAAAGTTAGTTGGTAAGTTGGCTATAAGTCCCGAGTTACTTCCGAACATATTCTGAATCATGCTAAGACCATCATATTCTGCCTGCTGTTCAAAGTAAGCCTTAAGAGTTTTAAGTGAAAGCTGCTGCCTCTGTGTAAGCAGCTCCGGATTAAAGCCGTTTAATTTTTCTATGACTCCATCTACTTCCTTTTCGGATTTTTCAATTTCTTCAACGGAAAAATCGCCTAAAGTATAATCCTTTACTTCAACACCGAATTTCTCCGGATCAGCTAATTTATAATGTACACTCAGTACATCATCGCCTAACACATCCTTAAATAATTCATCACAGTACTCGTCAAACTGACGCTGCGCTTTCTGTTCTTTTGTCTCAGTCTTACAGCCAAAAAGAGAAACTGTAAGCGTACCTGCCAGCACTACCGCCAACGCTCTTCTTATAATATTTCCCGGAACCGACCTCTTAACCATCGTCTTAATCCTCCCCTATATTAATTAAAATAAACTATATCATCCTCCGGTTTTTCTGCCGGCTGTATATCCGTTGCGTAGAGTACAACACCTTTTCCCTTATACTCCATCTGGTACTCCACATTTACCTTCGCCGTCAGCATAATAAAATCCCTGTCCTTAAATGCCTTGAGCTGCTCTGCTGTCACCTTATCACATTTACACTTATAACCAATAAAGCGAATATCGTCAGCGCAGCATGTCATTGCAAAACGTCCCGGAACAAAATTGTCCTTGAAAAGTGACTTAGGTCTGTACACTACAGCCTTCATCTTCATCGTCTTTCCCTTGTATTTGTCCGGATTATCCATGGCATCGACGTACCATATACCGAAATCTTCGTCCGCAACCTCTACAACGTCCTTGCTAAGATCAAATGGAAGAATCTCTTCGACCTCGTTGGAGCTTCCGTCGGATGACTCGAAATACACCTGCGTTCTTCCGTTCACCACCTTGACACTTCTTCTGTATCCGGCGCGGTTCGTATCCTTGACGCATCTGTTAAAGATGACCATATCGGAAAGCTTGAACTTCTCCATCATAATCGACTTCATATCGTTGTTAGCCATATGCATGTCGAATGTTGAGGCATCAACAAGCGTTATAACCTGCGCCATGACAAAGAATGACGGCTGCTCATTCTCAAGAAAATTCTTCATATTCCACATGCCGTTAAATTCTATGAATATACGCATCGGCTTATGCTTGTCGCAGAGCTTCTTTAAGTTATCCTTGTTAAGCTCTGACTCATCCTCAATATATTCAATCGCAACATTAAGCGGTGCTAACTGCTTCTCATCGTACTCCTCCATGCCCTCCTCGCAGGCTATAAGAAGGGTCTTATCTCCATCGGCAAAATCCTCACTCTTTAATGCGTCATCTATAAAAAGAGTCTTGCCGCTCTCCAAAAAGCCATTAACCAAATAAACCGGTACTTCCATTACATCTTTCCTTTCATAATTAACAGAGTAACCGCCTGACTATTCAGACGGTTATTCTGCATGCTAATCATATATTACTTATATTTGCTAAAAAAATCAATAATATTTTAATATTATTTAGGCAAGCTTGAACAGCTTCTCAAGCTTCTCCTCATTCAAATTCTGACCGATCACACAGATTCTTCCTGTATAATCTGCTCCGCCATCACGTATCTCGTACTCCTCAGGGACAGCGTCAAAGTAAATCCACCTGCCATCGGCACCGCTTACCATACCCTTTGCTCTTAGAATAATACCGAACTCAGACTTCTCTGTGAGCTTGACAAGTATGTCCTCAATCTCTTCCTTAGTGTATACATGAGGGGTCTCCCTGCCCCAGCTTGTGAACACATCATCTGCATGGTGGTGATGGTGATGATGTCCACAGCCACAGCTGCACTCCCCACCATCCTCATGGTGATGATGGTGATGATGCTCATGCTCATCTTCATCCTCGTCGTCATCATCGTGATGGTGCTCTGCTGAATGCTCAAGAGCCTCCTTTAAAAGCTCGTCCATAAGTGACTTCTTCTCAAGAGCCGATACAATCTGCTCACCGTTAAGCTCATCCCAAGGGGTTGTGATGATAGCTGCCTCAGCATTCTTATCACGGATAAGTGCAACGCTCGCCTCAAGCTTGGCAGCATCCATGTTCTGTGTTCTTGAAAGAACGATTGTGCCGGCATGCTCAATCTGGTCATTATAGAACTCACCGAAATTCTTCATATACATCTTAGCCTTGGTTGCATCTGCAACAGTGAGGAAACAGTCAAGTTCAAGACCTGCCTCGTCCTTAACCCTCTCAACCGCAGCTACAACATCGGAGAGCTTGCCTACGCCAGATGGCTCGATTATGATTCTGTCCGGAGCATACTCCTTGGAAACCTTTATGAGAGCCTTACCGAAATCTCCCACAAGTGAGCAGCAGATACAGCCTGAATTCATCTCCGTTATCTGTATGCCCGCATCCTTTAAGAAACCGCCGTCAATTCCTATCTCACCAAATTCATTCTCTATCAACACAACCTTCTGTCCTGCATAAACCTGCTCTAAAAGCTTCTTAATAAATGTAGTCTTACCTGCGCCTAAAAAGCCTGAAATAATTGTTACCTTTGCCATTTTAAAATTCATTCCTTTCTAAAAAAATGATAATTATCTTTTGACAGCTTGTTATTATATCACTTGTGTTGTATAAATGCAAATATGAAATTCAAATTCATATTTCACCATAATACCATAAACCGATGTCGGGGTCAAAACATGCTCTATAAGCTTAGCGTGTATAACATATTATCCATCCATACATTAAATCAGCATATTTGAAACCCGGCATTGTGAACTTATTATATCAAATTTTCATAAAACTGTTTCAATTATATATTAAATATAGTATAATTGATGGATAAAGTACCAAGCTTTCTTTAAAAGGTACATTTCCTGATTTTATTTTGTGTATTTATATCAGATCTATGGAGGATTATTATGGCAAACAAGAAGATTGTAGTTGCCCTCGGGCGCAATGCTTTCGGTGAAACCTTCCCGGAGCAGAAAGAGAATGTAAGCAAGGCGGCAAAAGCTATAGCAGACCTTGTTGAAATGAAGTACGATATTGTTATCACACATAGCAACGGGCCACAGGTTGGTATGATTCAGACAGCCATGACAGAGTTTGCACGTCTTGACCATCGTTATACCGTAGCCCCTATGTCGCTGTGCGGTGCTATGAGCCAGGGATATATTGGCTACGATTTACAAAATGCCATCCGTACAGAGCTTTTAAATCGTGGAATCTATAAGACAGTCTCAACCATCATCACACAGGTTAAGGTTGATCCATTTGACCCGGCATTTTCTAACCCTACCAAGGTAATAGGAAGATATATGACCAAGGAAGAAGCCGAAGCTGAAGAGGCCAAGGGAAATTATGTTGTGGAGGAACCTGAAGGCTACAGAAGAATCATTGCCGCTCCTAAGCCTATGGATATATATGAAATTGATGCCGTGAATGCACTGCTTGACGCACATCAGATTGTAATAGCAGCCGGCGGCGGCGGAATCCCTGTGCTTGAGCAGCGCACCAGGTTAAAAGGTGCAAGCGCAATCATCGAGAAGGATTATGCTGCGGCACGTCTTGCAGAGCTTACTGAAGCCGACACACTTTTATTCCTCACAGTCTATGACAAGCTCACAGTCAACGCCGGCAAGCCGGACGAACGTTCATTTGAGAATGTGACTGTAGCCGACCTCAAGCCTTATGCGACAACAGGCGACTTCGGTCCAATAACCACACTTCCTAAGGTTAATGCCGCCATTGAGTTCGTTGAAGCAGGCACAGGAAGAAAGGCCGTCATCGCGAACCTAGAGCATGCTAAGGATGCGCTTCTCGGAAGGTGTGGTACAACCATCACACGATAATATTTAATATAAGCCGGATTGCAGAAGTACCCGAACATTCTGCAACCCGGCTTTTTAATACAATAATCTTTTTAGTTTAGTTATAAATTCAATAACCATTTAGCGAAAACACATAATCAAGTATATTGATAAGCTCTTTTCCTGTATATCTTGAATAGACCGCCTCCCTTGCCATAACCGGGTTATCAGTAATAATATTGTCCACGCCCATGTTGGCAAGTGACTTCACTATCGATGGTGCGTTCACGGTCCATACATACAGTTCCTTTCCATATCTGTGTACAGAATCAACCAGTGCCTTATTCACAAAAGAGTAATTGATACTTATGACATCGACATAGCTTATTGAGTAGTATGCTCCATAAGCTGCGGACAGCACATAACCTGTTTTTATATCACTGTTAAGCTTCTTGACTTCGGCTAAAACAGAATAATCCGATGAAGTCACAATGCACCTGTCCTCAAATCTGTTACGTTCGATTATGTCTACGACCGCCTCTGTCAGACCCTTTTCCCTTTTATTGTATTTAATCTCAATGTTGAGCTTTACCAGTGGTCCGATTTCTTTTATAACCTCTTCAAGTGTAGGAACCTGCTCTCCGGCAAAATCAGCAGAGAACCAGCTTCCTGCATCAAGTTCCTTGATTCTGTCATAGGATACCTGCCATATATTTTTATTGACTCCTGTCGTTCTCTTTAAATTCGAGTCATGCATGACTACCACAACATTATTGGAGGTAAGATGAACATCCAACTCCACATAATCTGCCAGATCATAAAGTGCCTGTTTAAACGCAGACATAGTATTCTCCGGTGCCAGCCCTGAGCTTCCCCTATGTGCGCTTATTTCCGGAACTTTTAAAAGCTCTACCTTATCGAATGGATTTCTGGCAGTTCCAACGAATATGTACACGCATATCATTATACCTGAGATGACTGCCCCCGCCACTATGCCAGCCTTAACAGGAGTTTTAAGATACACAGGATTATCTATAACTTCCTGCGTATTTTCAGATACTCTCCATACCCTTCCGATTTCCCTCCTGTAGCGGAAGAACATACTGGAAATAACAAGATATGAAGCCGGCGTTGATATCAGCACAAGTATAAAAGTTATAATATTCTTAAATCCCTTGATTACAGTAAGATATATGGCCATTCCCGCTCTTGTAAAATTTAACAGGAGACTCCCTCCAATCACAATCAAAGAAATCACAAGGAACAGAGCGCCCACTGCTACCATTATCATAACATTCCAGAACAACACCAACATAATTGTTCTTAATGTCCTTCTGCGAAGCAGCGATGCGCTTCTTTTGTATGCGTCCTTTACATTTTCACTTCCATATATAAGATAATTAGGTGTAAATATCTCTCTGATAGCCAATGCAAATAAGACAAAACATACGAGTAATATCACAAGGTACATTATGTTTTTATTGCCGAATACCCTGGTAATATACTCCGGAAATTTCAGGTTTACCATCACAAGTCCGAGAATTATGATATTAGAAAACGGAAATAAAAATATCTCATACAGTACCATGGAGGTATTATGCAGCTTAAATTTAGAACGGAAATTGTGCATACCCGCATAGAACATATCATATATGCCGATTCGTTTTCCGACAACTCCTGCTTCTATAGCAGCGGACATACAGCATTTCTCAAAGAAATTATATATTGCAGCCAGAAACACAAGCAGTACAAGCATTGCTATTATAAACGGGTTGGTAAAGTATCTGGCAATATATCCATTAGTCAGGTATTTTATTCCCACAATTTTAAAACTAAGCTTAAATAAAAGCAAAAAAAGCGGATAACCCACTGCCACCGCAACCACCTTGTAGATCAGTTCGAATATTACCAGTGTCTTTCCGCATTCTTTAAAAAGTGTAAAATTATCCTTAAGAAGATTCTTCATCAACCATGCTCTTTTCAATTTTAAGTATGCTATGCCATCTTCTCCGTGTTGTTTCCCTCATTTTTATCCCTGAGCGAACGATAAAACTGGTGTACAAAATCCACCGTGTATGAGATAAAAAGCAGTACAGCAAGCGGTCTTACCACCATAGGGTTAATAGCATGCACCATAAGCTTTATTCTAACATTAATAACCATAAACAGCAACACACAGATTACACCCCATGCAAGTGAGCTCTGCAAGCAAAGTATCCCCTTATAGTTAAATCTCTTATGGTCATAATTCCACCAGAGCTCTCCAAACAGCTTAATCATTACCATCGCCACTATATATTCAAAAACTGTTCCACCTACACAGCCTGCAAAAAAAAGTGCAGGCGGATTGCCCGCAAATGGTGCAAACAATGTAAATGCGCCCAGACAGCCGAAGCCGTATATCACGCAAAACGGAAGCTTTGCAAAGCCTCTGTTCTCCCAATAGCCAAGCTGAACCCTGATAACAACGCATTCCATACACCAGCCCAGAAAGCTGTAGATGAAAAACCATACTATGAATTGATATATGTTCAGGTCACTAAAATTTCTAAAAATAATTTCTCTCATTTCTCTCTCCCTCTCTATGGCAGACATATTTTCACACTGCCACATGTATTTTATTATATTTTTTACAAAAAGACAACTAAATCTTTAGAAATTTTATTATTTTATAATATTTATACCTCAGCACTGTTCTTCCGGAAAAATAACGTCTATTCCTTCCGCCTCAAATTTGCTGAGCCATTCGTCAGAGGGTTTTCTATCTGTGATGACCATATCCACCTCTTTTATCTCTCCGACCTTCGTAAAAGAGATTTTATTGAACTTAGAACTGTCCACGGCAAGAATTTTCTTCTTGGCTGCCTGAATGAACGCCATCTTTACCTGCGCTTCACTCTCGTTAGAATCCGTCATTCCATGCCGGATGTCAATTCCTTTTACCGAAAAAGCGGCCTTATCAACATTGAACGAATTGATCATTCTGATTGCCTGATATCCGACAAGCGAAAGTGCGCCATCCTTCATAAGTCCCCCTGTGGAAAGAATCTTCCAGCCCTTCCTGTCTGAGAGCTCTATCATAATCTCTATCGAATTAGTAATAACCGTAAGATTCTTTTTATTTTTTATGCTCTTAGCCACAAACAGAGCCGTAGAACTCGCATCAAGTATAATGTGGTCACCGTCCGAAATCATTTTTGCAAGCAGCTCTCCTATAACCTGCTTACCTGCAACATTCGATTTTTTGCGGACTATATACGGGAGTTCCACATTAAGGCTCTCGTTTATCACCGCCCCACCGTACGTTTTCTTGGCAAGCCCTTCCGCCTCAAGCTTCTCGAGATCCCTTCTTATCGTCTCCTCAGTCACATTGTACAGTTCACTTAAATCGCTCACCACAACCTTTCTGTCTTCCTTAAGCTTAGCCAATATTGCATTTCTTCTTTCTATCGCCAACATAATTTTCCATCCCACCATTCCGCAGCCAACAGCTATATTATCAATGTTACACAAAACCCACTCTGAGCCCCTTATTCTGTGCAATAACAGCTTATCATTTTGCAAAAATCATGTCAATTTATTAATTTTGCTTATTTTCAACATAAGTATTTTATGTTATGATAAAAAAGTATGACCGTTTAGGTATATGACGTTAAACTAAAGCATTTGGCATTATGCCTGTACAGAAAGGACAAATATGTTTGCATATAACAATGAAGTAACAGCAACACCTTGTGAGCCAGGTGTTTCAAGAAAAGTGCTCACCTATTCCGAAGAGCTTATGATGTGTGAAATCACATTTGAAAAAGGCGCCAAGGGCAATTTTCACCAGCATGAGCATCTCCAGATAACATATATTGCTGAAGGCAGTTTTGAATTCACTATCGGCAATGAGACAAGGATTGTAAACAAAGGCGACAGCGTATACATGCCTTCAAATGTGCGTCACGGCGTCACATGCCTTGAGGCAGGCAGGCTTGTGGATGTGTTCAATCCTATGCGCAAGGATTTTATTAAATAAGCCGGATTGGAAACAGCCCAGCCATATTGCGTTTTTATTTATAAAACCAGAATCATTACATGATGTTGGAGTCAAAACATGCCAACTTAATGTACGAGTGTATAACGTATTATATTTATGCATACCAGCTCCATTGTCCGAAGCAAGATGTTCTAAGAACTCTGATATGGGTTATTGTATACATTCGCCACCGAAGCAAAGCATACATCCGTGTATGCA
>DNFT01000021.1 GCA_003486385.1 Eubacterium sp.
ATGTTTTGACCCCAACATCATAGAATTCAGTTTTATATTTATTTCCACATTCTCACAGAAATTTATCCAGTTCTCTCTCCACAAGGCTGTTAACCTTAATCTTAGGACTGTCAATCACTCTGCCGCGTGCAATGACCATATCAACATGTCTGAGCGCCTCAAGCCTGTCGAGAGGGTTATCCTTAGTCACTATCATGTCTGCGCATTTGCCTTTTTCAATGCTTCCGGTAATGTCACCTATACCGGCAAGCTCTGCACTGCGTTTCGTCGCCGTGTAGAGTGCAAATGCGTTTGATACACCTGTGTACTTGTGGAAATAACACAGCTCCCTCCAGAAATCATACTGTGTTATCCACGGACATCCGACATCGTTTCCGAGAACGACCGGAATATCGTTCGCCAGCGCCGCCTTTGCGCACTCGACAATCCCATCAAACACGATGTTTCCATTGTACTGCTCAACCTCCGTCGCATTAGTGAGTGACCTGTCAAAAAGTGCATAAGGAACCGCAGGTGAAATCGTCGTGCAGAGGAATGCGTTCTTCTCCTTAAAAAGTCTTATCATCTCATCATCCGGTTTCGCACCATGCTCTATGGAGTCAACTCCGTTTGCGAGTGCCACCTTCACGCCATCAGGGGATTCCACATGTACCGCCACCTTGTAGCCTGCCGCATGTGCCCTGTCGCAGACAGCCTTCACCATCTCCGGCTTCATCTTGAGTTCCCCCGGCACACCCTTCTCCTTCGCGTCGAGCACTCCGCCCGTTATCATAAGCTTGACAAGGTCGACCTTCTCATTCTCAGCATGTTCAAGCTGCTTTAACGCCTCGTCTATGCTATGCGCCGCCACCGCAACCGAGCCTGCCATATGCCCGCCCGGAACTGATATGCCCTCGTTCGCTGCAAGGATACGCGGGCCGACTCTCTTTCCGGCAGCTATCTCGTCCCTCAGTCTTGTGTCAAAATCCCCAAGTCCTCCTACAGTACGTATTGTGGTCACACCGCTTAACAACTCCGTCCTTGCAAAATCAGATACCACCTTGTATGCCACAGCTCTTGACAAAGCGGTTCCCATAAGGGTTTTTACCAGCTTTTCGTTGTCGCGCTGTTTCTTCTGAGGCTTTCCGTTTCCCGCAAGATGCACATGCATGTTTATAAGCCCCGGCATGATGTAGCGCCCCTCAAGGTCCACCACCTTCATATCCGGCGACTTCGGAACCTCCGTAACAATGTCCGTAATCTTCTCCCCCTCAATGACAATCACAAGCCCCTGCTTAACCTGCATGTCCTTGTCCCCACTTAGAATTTTTCCGTTTATGTATGCGTATTTCATATCATTCTCCATTTCCACCGCCATCCCGCGGCATCTGCAATCACTTTATTTACAGCCATGTATGCTGCACGCCGTCAAAACACCACTGCCTATTTGCTGTCAAAATTGACATACTTTTTTTAATATGATAAACTTTATGCAAATATGCGTCGCACCTTATATATGCCGCATATTCTTTCAGCAACATATTAACACCTTAAAAAAATGTTGTCAAAAACTAATACCTAAAACAAAAATTTATAGATAATCTCAATATACTTCATATGTTAATAAATATTGTCTATATAAATCACATTTATTCTTTAATTTAATTGTGAAACATAGAAAGATAAGAAGTGTAAAGTGATTGATAACCTGAGTTTAATAGCTTTTGTGTATTAATCATTGCCAAAAACTATCAAACAAGCGGTAATATGCAAGTTAGATATCGAAAAATAGAACATATTTTACCGCCGCTGTATTAACTTGCCTGCTCAGGCGGTAACTAAGAAAAGGAGAATAATATGTACACAATCGGACAGATATCGAAGATGTTCAATATTCCTGTCTCAACACTTCGCTACTATGACAAGGAAGGACTTTTTCCAAACATAAAAAGAGATTCCAATATAAGAAAATTCGACGACTCAGAGATTGAAACCCTGCGCATGATAGAATGTCTCAAGAAATCGGGCATGGAGATAAAGGATATACGCCGCTATATGGACTTATGTGCAAAAGGAAGTTCAACTTATTCAGAGCGCAGAGCCATGTTTGAAAGGCAGCGAGAATCCGTAGAAAATGAGATAAAACGTCTCGAAAAGACACTTGACATGTTAAAATTCAAATGCTGGTACTACGACGAAGCCATGACACACGGAAACGAGGAGCACATAAGAAAAATGCTCCCCGATAAGCTTCCTGCGGAAATCCAGAAAATTTATGACAATGCACATGCGAAATAAGACGTTTTTATGCCATCTCTAATCTATGCTGTATTTCATATATAAAATGCTGAAAACAATGCCTTCTCTTAACTTTCTCCATCCATTGGCGCTTGGTCCGATGATAGCAGTCATGTTACTCAATGGCTTATTAGTCTCATGGGTACGCGTTTTACCTAAGGTTATATTTTTTAAAAAACGTAATTTTTTATAGATATTCCCTCTATTTTTCCCATGAGAACTCCTTCCGCTAATCAAATACATGTATATATTATATCCCATCACACCAAGATTTGAAATATTTTTTTCACACCTACACCACACATCACGGTTCAGCAAAAATTCCCAGCGCCAGCGGGTGATAAGTGAACACAACAAACATAATTCCCTGTATTATGAACAGCACCCTTATCACCACGGCAGACGCCTTATTCCACACTGAGCCGGCAAAGTGATATGCAAACCGGAAGGCGGCAAATACTGCGATGTAGAAGTTAAGTATATCTATCGCCATAACTCCAAAGCCCAGAATACCCTTGTATGTATAGAACATTACCGGGATGAGCCATGTTCCTATAATATTTCCGAGCATCCATTTCTCATCTGCACTTTTCACAAAAATCCATATGCACAGAAGCATCGGAAAATACACAAGCTTCATGTGTTCCCATGTCGACTCATTAATCGGAAAAAAATATCCGACAATCCTGTTTTCACCTGTAAATCCATACACAAAGTGAAAAATTGTTCCCAGAACCACTGTAAACACATACACAAGAATCCATTTTTTTCTGCTCCATCCGTCCATATATAGCACCTCCAGAATATATTATGTTATTAATATATTCCGGAATGCGACATTCTATGACTTATTTTTACAAAAATCAGACTATTTCTCCTCCTCCGGATGGATACTGACTCCACGGTTCATATCTCCCTGCGGGTTCTTGCCGAACTCATAGTCATTTCCCGGAAGGATTGCGTTGAGTACGATACCGGCAATGGCTGCGATTGCAAGACCTGTAAGTGTGATTGAAGTACCTCCCACATTGAAGGTAAGTCCTGAGGAGAAGCCAAGTCCGCACACTAAGATTACGGCTGCGATTACGAGGTTTCTCGACTTTGTGAAGTCAACCTGATTCTCCACAACATTGCGGACGCCGATTGCGGAAATCATACCATAGAGCATGATGCTTACACCGCCGATGATTGCCGATGGCATGGAGCCGATAATCTCTGATACCTTAGGAATGAAGCTGAGCACGATTGCAAAAACAGCTGCTATTCTGATTACCCTCGGGTCATGTACATGGCTGAGCTCAAGAACACCGGTGTTCTCGCCGTAGGTCGTGTTGGCAGGTCCGCCAAAGGCAGATGAAAGAGCGGTTGCAAGACCATCACCGATGAGCGTCCTGTGAAGTCCCGGATCGGCGATAAAGTTACTTCCAACTGTCGCTGAGATTGCCGACATGTCACCGATATGCTCCATCATGGTAGCGAGTGCGATAGGTGCCATGACAAGTATACCTGTCAGGTCGAACTTGCACATCTGGAAAGGCGGAAGTCCTACAATATTTGCACCTGCAACACCCATGAAGTTGAGTATTGCTGAGCCATCCGGGTTGGTTACACCGCAAAGATGGAGAATAAGTGCAGCAGCATAGGAAATCACAACTCCCATAAGTATAGGAATAATCTTGAACATTCCTTTTCCCCAGATATTGAACACGATGATTACACCGAGCGCGATGAGAGCGATAAGCCAGTTAGTTGAGGCATTGTTCACCGCAGATGGTGCAAGGCTCAGACCGATACATATAATAATAGGTCCCGTAACAACAGGCGGGAGAAATCTCATAACCTTATTGACACCCACAAGCTTAATAATAAGTGCGAGTACAAGGTACAAAAGACCTGCCACGACGACACCGCCGCATGCGTAAGGGAACTTCTCAGCCATCGTCATGGCAGCATATTTTCCCGTGTCAAGACCTGCCATGGTGGCATAGCCTCCAAGAAAGGCAAATGATGAACCCAGAAAAGCAGGAACCTTCATCTTAGAACATAAGTGAAAAAATAAAGTACCGATACCAGCGAAGAATAATGTAACCTGAATGGACAAGCCCTGTCCTTCAAAATATCCTCCGACAAGAATCGGTACTAAAATAGTTGCCCCGAACATTGCGAACATATGCTGCAAGCCAAGAAGGAGCATTTTCGGAATGCCGAGCGTTCTCGCGTCTTTGATTGCTTCGTTTTTGTTGCTCATAGAAACCTCCTCATTTAAAAGGCGTGCAGGATAACCGCACGCCCGGTATTTTTTCAAATATAACAAAAAATGAAAAAGAATACAATCATATTTCTAAATTTTTATAAAAATCGTTAAATAAAAATAAGACTCCCATGCATAGTTCTCTGCCCGCTAAAAACGGTTACACCCATTAAAAAATAACAGATGTAACCGTGTGTACCATTGTTGATATTCTATATGTTAAGCAGATCGCTGTAAACCTTGAGTGCACCCTCTGTCTCATGTGCGAGAACACGCTTAGCAAGCACCTTGCCGAGCTGTACACCCTCCTGGTCGAAGCTGTTCACGTTCCATAAGAAGCCCTGGAACATAATCTTGTTCTCAAAGTGTGCAAGAAGTGCACCGAGTGTCTTAGGATTAAGCTCATCACCTATAATAATGCTTGAAGGACGATTTCCCTCAAAATTCTTGTTTCTGTTGTCATCGCTCTTGCCGCAGGCGAAGGCAACAATCTGGGCTGCCACATTAGCGCAGAGTTTCTGCTGGCTTGTGCTGTCCTGGATAACAACATCCGTTCCTATCTGGCTGTTTCTAAAGCCGATGAACTGTAACGGGACAATGTCCGTTCCCTGATGGAGAAGCTGATAAAAAGAATGCTGTCCGTTAGTTCCCGGCTCACCGAAGATGACCGGTCCGGTAACGTAATCCACAGGTTCACCGAATCTGTTGACCGACTTGCCGTTTGACTCCATGTCAAGCTGCTGTAAATGAGCAGGAAAACGGCTGAGCGCCTGTGAGTACGGAAGCACCGCCGTGCTTGGGTATCCTAACACATTTCTCTCATATACACCGATAAGAGCGTCAAGCATCTCAGGATTCTTACGGATATCCTCATTCTTAGACAGCTTATCCTCGGCTGCTGCACCCTCTAAGAACTGCGCGAACACCTCAGGTCCGAAGGCAAGTGACAATACTGCACCGCCGACTGCCGATGTGGAGGAGAAACGTCCTCCGATATAATCATCCATGAAGAATGCCGCAAGGTAATCATCGCTCTTAGCAAGAGGTGATGTCTCACTGGTAACCGCTATCATGTGCTTTGATGGGTCAAGTCCTGCCTTCTTAAGCGCATCCTTGACAAAGGATTCATTTGTAAGAGTCTCAAGTGTTGTTCCTGACTTGGATACAAGCACGAATATGGAATGTGCCACATCTGTCGAGGCAAGAACCGCAGCAGCGTCATCCGGGTCAACATTGCTTATGAACTTAGCCTCCATCCTGAAGGCTCCGTTCTTCTTAGCCCAATTCTCAAGTGCAATATACATTGCACGAGGGCCTAAATCACTTCCGCCTATTCCTATCTGAACTACCGTTGTGAACTTCTCACCTGCCGCATTGGTTATCTCACCGTTATGCACCTTGTTGGCGAACTCCGCTATTCTGTTCTGCTGCTCAACATAGAAGCTCCTCTTATCAACGCCATCTGCATTTACTGCGTCTCCAAGCTGCCCACGCGTCATGTGGTGAAGAACAAGTCTCTTCTCGCCTGTATTTACAACCTCTCCATTGTAGAGAGCCTCAAACTTCTCTGTAAGCTGTGCCTCCTTGGCAAGCTTCTCAAGTGCATCAAGCACCTTATCGTTTACCTGCTTTGCAGCGTAATTATATGTAAGCCCCTCCGCCATCGGTGTGCTGTATGACTTCACACGGTCCGCGCTCATCACCTCTGACAGCTTAACCTTGTCCACCTCAGACAGATTCCCATAAGAGTTAAGTGTATCCAGATTCTTCCAGTTAATCATATTATCCTCCTGTTCTGCAAACGTCCTACCGATTTCCGAACGTGAGCACTGCTTATTTAATTGTTAATTATTAAACAATCATCTGAATTATACTATCAAAACCCGATTAATTCAATAGTGTATTTCTTCACCTTTAAGATTACCTATGCATACGGCATTCCGGCCTTTTTTCTTAACCACATACAGATATTCATCCGCAGCACGAAGGAAATCCCTGTCCTTGCAGTCCTCGCAGGGTATATCATGGCATATCCCCTGTGAAATGGTGACAACGGAATATTCGCTTGAACCATTGTGCTGCATATTAAGGTCATAAACCTGCTGTCTCAGCCTCTCTGCCGTCTCTTCAACCTCTTTCGCCTCCACACCAGCATATACGATTACGAACTCGTCCCCGCCATACCTCGCACAGAAAATATTTTCATTCTCTATGCCTGCTAGCAGACCTGCTACCGCCTTCACACATTCATCGCCCGCCTGATGTCCGTATCCATCATTATACTGTTTAAAATAATCTATATCCAGTATCTCATACGAAAAAGGTATGTGCTCAGCCCTGCACCTTTCAAGTGCCTCCTGTGTAAATCTCGACATGCGGTACCTGTTGGCAATTCCCGTGAGCTGGTCTGTCTCTGCTTTTTCTGACAGTCTCTGTGTCTCCAGCTCAAGCTGCTTCTGTCTTTCCTTTATCGTATCGAGGGAATTCCTTACACGCAGTATTGTGGCTATCATCTTCTGCTTGTCCTTCTCAAGCTGAACGCTCAGGTCAAAGAAGCTGTTCATTGCCTCAATACATTTTTGTTCACAGTTATTCCTGCGGTACAGCCTGATCTTAAGCTCAAGGTATTTCCGCTTAATATTGGCTATTCTGGTCTTCTTTATCGGCTCCTCTATTTTATTTATAATCTCTGCGACTATATCATCCCTGTCAAGCTCAAGCATCAAAAGGCAGAACTCATACAGATCACCAAATATGTCCATAATCAGTACTCTGCCGCCAAGTCTTTTCTCAAGGTCAGCTATGTACATATCCCTTTTTTCTGCATCACCTATGAGATGATAAAAACGTGCACACAGGCTGTCAACATATATATTATCCATCTCTCCGAAATGCGGCTTACATTCTGCCTCTATTCTGTCAATATACTGTGCTGTATTATCCATATCTCCTTCAAGCATATAGCTTTCCGACAGATTTGTATAGATCATTGTCAGTCTGCTGATATCGCGCTCATTCTCAGGAGCCGCCATGTATCTTGCGTATGCGCTCAGGAAGTACTGTCTGGCCTCCTTATACATTCCGGTATCAAGATACAGATACCCAATATTAATTTCAATACTTCGTTGTACATCACCTACATTATGCTCATTACAGCACTCAAGTCCCAACATATAATATTCCAATGCCGCGACCATATTACCCTGCGTTACCGATATTATCGCCATAAGATTATATGCCCTTGCCTCCAGCCTCCACTGCTCCGAGCGTTTCAGATAAGCGAGAGCATTGACCATCATATCAAACATATTATCAAAATCATTCTTTACATAATATGTTGCACCTAAATAAAAATATGCCAGTCCGTATGCCGTGCTGTCCTCCGGTACCGCCTCATCCAAGATATCCCTGCATGCACCTTCTATCTTCTCATAGTCCAGATTCCTGCTGTATCTTTCAATGCCCAGCAGATAGTTTAATTTCTCACTATAGGTGCTGCCCTTCTCTTTACCTTCCATGTGAATCCCTTTACCCCAATAACATAAATAATATAATAACGAGGGGCAAAGGTACCTCTCCCCTCATAATCATATTATAAAACCGAATCCATCTTTTTTCAACAGCTTACTTCGTCACTTTTAAACATAAAATTGCTTTTATTTCCATTTAAAATTAATCATTCCAAGTATATATATTATTATAATACACACCGGTACAACATACCCGAATACCGGGCGCATCCAGTTCTTTATTTTTAACCCCTTTCCTTCATTGACCTCTGCCATGAAATTATCCCATCCCCAGCCGATGCGTCCGTTGGTACAGAATATTGCAATGGTCAGTGAGCCCAGCGGAAGTATGTTGTTGCTCACCAGAAAATCCCAGAAGTCAAGCCATGACGTTCCTTCGGCAAATGGCTGAAACTTAAATACGCTGTAGCCTAATGCCGTTGTAATCGCGAGGGCGAACACAACCACGGCACACACAAGGCTTCCCTTCCTTCTTGTCCAGCCTGTCAGCTCTCTCACACATGCCAGGATATTCTCGCACACCGCAAGTACAGTCGAAAATGCCGCAAATGTCATAAACATAAAGAACAATGTTCCCCATATTCTTCCACCCTGTATATGCTTAAATACTGCCGCCATAGTGTCAAAAAGCAATGCCGGACCTGCCGTTACCTCAACTCCGTAAGCAGCGCATGAAGGGAAAATAATAAGACCCGCCATAATCGCGACAAAAGAATCGAGCAGTATCACATTCACACTTTCACCGAGCAGGCTTCTTTCTTTATCAATATAGCTGCCGAATATCGCCATGGATCCCATTCCCACAGACAACGTAAAAAATGCCTGATTCATTGCCGCGACAATGGTATCCACACCTATTTTAGTAAAATCCGGCACCAGATAAAAGCGGTAGCCCTCCACAGCTCCGGGCTGCATTCCGCTGACAACCGCCAGCACAAGCATGAGTGCAAGCAGGAGCATCATCATGTACTTTGTGACGCGCTCAAGACCGCCCTGAAGCTGAAATGTGAGCACAAAGAAGCCTATTGCAACCGTAATCGCAAGGAACCCTACATTGACAGCCGGATTGGTTATCATATTTACGAACCCAAGTCTTTCGATATCACCTGTGAGGAATTTCCAGAAATAATATATCATCCAGCCTGTAACAACGGTGTAAAATGCCATCAGGCATACATTTCCCACAAGAGCAAAATATCCGTGGATATGCCATTTCTGTCCCTTCTTTTCCAGCTTCCGGTACATCTTCACCGGACTTGCCTGTGCGGCTCTGCCTATTGCAAATTCCATTGTAAGGGCAGGAAGCCCAAGAATAAGCAGGCACACTATATAGATAAGCACGAATGCTCCGCCTCCATTGCTTCCTGTCATCCACGGAAACTTCCATACATTTCCGCACCCTATTGCACACCCCGCACTAAGAAATATAAATCCCAGACGGCTGCCTAAACGTTCTCTCTCCAAAACACTAATCTCCTTATATTATTTTTATAGGCGAAACAAGCGAATCCCGGAGCCTCCTCCGGAATCCGCCAGTCACATAATACTCTTTATAATAACATATCTGACTATCATATCATCAGCAAACCAGACCTGCAAGGCTCATTACCTACAGTCCGAAAAGCTGATTACTTATCCACCTTAGGAAGCCCTGCAAAGCCAGCCTGCAAATCTTCATCTGTCGGTATATAATCCGTCATAAGTCCATCATTGTACTTCTGATATGCCACCATATCGAAATAGCCTGTACCGGTAAGCCCGAAAAGGATTGTTTTCTCCTCTCCGGTCTCCTTGCACTTTAAAGCCTCATCTATCGCAACCCTTATCGCATGACTGCTCTCAGGTGCCGGAAGTATTCCCTCCACCCTTGCAAACTGTGTAGCTGCAGCAAATACGCTGGTCTGCTCAACCGAAACAGCTTCCATAAGTCCCTGATGATACAGCTCAGATACAACCGGGCTCATTCCGTGGTAGCGAAGACCGCCCGCATGGTTAGCCGAAGGAATAAAATTGCTTCCAAGCGTGTACATCTTAGCAAGAGGGCACACCATGCCCGTGTCGCAGAAATCATAGGCAAATCTGCCTCTTGTAAGGCTTGGACAGCTTGCAGGTTCAACAGCGATAAATCTGTAATCCTTCTCACCTCTCAGCTTCTCACCCATAAATGGTGAGATAAGTCCTCCAAGATTGGAGCCGCCACCGGCACAGCCTATGATAATATCCGGCTTGACACCGTACTTTTCAAGTGCTGCTTTAGCCTCAAGTCCGATAACGGACTGGTGAAGAAGAACCTGATTTAAGACACTTCCAAGCACATATCTGTAACCTTCTGTATGTGTTGCCACCTCAACCGCCTCTGATATAGCACATCCAAGGCTTCCTGTTGTACCCGGGTGTGCAGCAAGAATCTTTCTTCCGACCTGTGTTGTCTCCGAAGGTGAAGGTGTCACACTCGCACCATAGGTTCTCATAACCTCACGTCTGAAGGGCTTCTGCTCATACGAAACCTTTACCATGAATACCTTGCAGTCAAGCCCCAGGTAAGCGCACGCCATAGACAGCGCGGTTCCCCACTGTCCTGCACCTGTCTCCGTGGTCACTCCCTTAAGTCCCTGCTTCTTGGCATAATAAGCCTGAGCTATCGCAGAATTCAGCTTATGGCTTCCGCTTGTATTATTTCCCTCGAACTTATAATAAATCTTCGCCGGAGTTCCAAGTGCCTTTTCAAGACAGTATGCCCTTACAAGAGGCGCCGGTCTGTACATCTTGTAAAAGTCAAGTATTTCCTGCGGAATATCAATATACGCATTGTCATTATCAAGTTCCTGCTTAATAAGTTCATCACAGAAAACAGGTCTTAAATCATCATACCCCATAGGTTCTAATGTGGCAGGATTTAAAAGCGGAGCCGGCTTAATCTTCATATCAGCACGCACATTGTACCACTGCTTCGGCATCTCGCTCTCTTCAAGGTAAATCTTATAAGGAATGTTCTTTTCTTCACTCATGGAATATCCTCCCTCTGCAATTATATGTCTTTATCACTATATCACTTTAAAGTGTATCTTGTCAACCTGATACCTCACAGCATCGCATGATATCCTCCAAGAACCGGACAAGACCGCCAAAAGGCGGTCTTGTCTATGTAAAATATCAGGAAGCTTCACTCTGCTGCGTAAATCCGAATCACCATATATTCCCTGAGCTTCAGTTTAAAATTATTCCTGTGTATTGTCAGCCTGCGGCTTAACATTCTGCTCATCTACAGCCACTCCGCATGATGTACAGAACTTACTTCCGGCTGCAATAGGTGCACCACAGTTAGGACATACCGTTCCCTCAGCCTTAGGCTGCTCTGTGTGCATTCTGTTGCCACAGCTTGGACAGAACATTGAATCGGCGCCAACCTCTGCACCGCATGCCGGACATACCGAAACACCCCTCAAATCCTTGAGCTTCTGCTCACACTCTGCGATAGCGTTCTGTGCAGCCTTGATTTCATCCAGATACTCCACAAAATCAGGCTCCGGATAATCTGCATGACGCTCTACATAGAGTCTTCCTATCTTCTCGTAGGCATTTGTGATTATCTTCTGCTCATCGCTTATTGCCGAATTGAGCTTCGCTGTATCAACAACGTCCTTGCTCTTCTGCGCAATAGTCTGTCCCGCATTCGATAAAGTCTTTCCAATGTTATCAAAAAATCCCATACAATAACCTCCTTATACAGCAAACCTATTATAAATACTTTTTCTGAAATTTTAACATCAATTTTCCCTAAAGTCAATTATTTCCAACACTTTATCAACCGTCAATCCTGAATTTTCTTCCAGTATTCTGCATACCTTTGAGGTCACTCCTGCGGCAGCATAAGATGTCCCTGATACCTCCCTGCTATCACCGCTCAGGGTTCTGACGGTAATGTTCTCCCCGCACTCGTACACATCAACCCATTCACCCCTCTGCGAGAAATCTGATATTGCTGTCCTGCTCTCATTCATTGAACCCACCGCAATCACGCCATCATAAGCCGCAGGATAATATTTTACATCCGGGTTTTCAACATAATCATTACCTGCCGATGCCACTATCACAACGCCCTTCTGTGCTGCATACTCAACAGCAAGCCGTACCGTCTCAACATCGGCAGCAAATCCGGCACTGATATTGATTACATCACATCCATATACATCGACAGCGTCAATGATTATCCCTGCAAATGTATCTGCGTCCACCTGCTTAAGTCTTCCATGTTCATACACACTGCTCACAAGAGCGACAAGCTCTGTATCCGGGGCATTCTCAAGAATGATTGACGCTACCGCCGTGCCATGTCCATAGGTGTCATCCGTTCCCATGCTCCCTTCAACATAATTCTTTCCTCCGACGATATTGCCGGCGGGTATCGCTTTTTCTGAAAAACCTGTGTCGATAACAGCTGCGCGTATCTTCTTATCATCTGTGACAGTCCCACTGTCCTGCCGCCCTGCGCATGACGCAGCTATGCAGGTTATCAATAATGCTGTTATCAGGGTCAAATATAATTTTACTCTATGTATTCCCATGCTTCTTATGTCCTCTTCATAAAAGTAACTTAATTATAATTCAGAACCTAATTATAATGCAGACAGGGTGCCATGTAAATGACACCCTGTCGCTATCGGTAAAATATCAAAATTTAAGAAATACGCTAAAACTAGTTGTGGTTGCCAAGCACATCATACACTGTTCCGACAACCGGCTTTAATGCCTTTATTTCATTGTTGAAATCAGGTGTTACCTCGAAGTCCTCGGTTATTGTAGCCGTAAAGGTAAGGGCATTCGTGCCTTCTCCTCCTGCGAACTGTACATCCTTAACAGGAAGACCGCTTATAGCTGACAGTCCCATTCCGGAGGCACTCTTTATGACCTCATCATATATAACGGTTATCGAAATGGTGTCACCTGCCTTGTACCTGCCAAATGCAAGGTTGGCAAGACCTACCTGCTGTGGTGCCTTTGAGTCAAATACCTTGTAGTGTGCATCAACAGCTCCAATCCACCATTTGTTCTCTTTTCTTCCGGTAGCCGCTGCTTCCAGCTGTACGGAGTCATTTATACTGATTCTGGCATACGTCGGTGAGCCTGAAACAACATAGCCATTGTTGGAGGTTCCATATTTATCTTTTGTCCAATCACCTTTTCCATACTTGAATGCAATATTTCCCTGTGAACCGCCTGTGAAAGGAAACGCAATATCGGTCTGCAATCCTCCGGCACATATATCAAAAGCATACTGTCCGAAGTATCCTGTTCCGTCGCTGTATAATCGTAACCAGCACCAGCTGTCCTCAATATCCTGCACATCAGCCGTTATATAGAATCCTGCCTGTGTAGCAACATTCTTAACATAATCTCTTGTTACAGAATCGACACCCGCATTTTTCAATGCTGTATGAAGTGAATCAAACCAGATATGCGGTCCACCACTATAATCTACGCTGTTCTTGTCTTTTTTACTGCTTACCGTCCAATTTACATCCTTACCATAGGTGTACCAATGATTATAAATATCAGACGCATCATACTGTGACAATGCTTTGATTATTCTTCTAAACGACTTAGTATCGCCAAGACTTCCCGGATAATTGCCCTTTGTATCTATGGTCTTATACAGCTCCACATCATAGTAGCGATTGGTATTATTGATATTAAATGCAGCCGCCGCGTCCGCCGCAGTCTCCGCTCCCCACTCCTCAACATTGAAGGTCTGCTCCATATCCTCAGGTCTGAATGTAAGGTATACATTCTCCCCACCGACATGCTTAAAATGATATTTATCAAGTGCTATATCGATGTCGACCGTTGAGCCATACGCCGTACCATTTACCGTTCTGTAGTAGACATAGATTGGATTGGATATCGCCTGTGTGCCCTCAGGAAGAGTTCTTGTTACCTTATAGGTGAGCTTAGCTCCCGTTGAACCGTTCTGCAGGGTTACAGCCTCCTCACCCTCATATGAAAGTGTAAATATTCCTCCGTGACCCCACTTAGCTGTGAGGTTATAATCCTTCTGCGTTCCCTTCACTATCTCGGATACAGGTACATCACCTTCATACCAGCCAAGGAACTTATAGCCCTCCTTAGCTGTAGGTGCAATCAGGATAACATCATTGTCCTCAATGCTGTAGCTTGCAGGATTATCATTCGATACAGCTCCCGTTCCGGCATCATAGCTGATACTGAATACGTTCAGCGTCCATACCGCATACAGATTGATATTTCCCGATTCAACAAGGTTCTTTACCGTAGCTCCGTCACTGTATACAGGCTCTCCGTCCTTTTCAAGCGCCCAGCCGTTAAAGGTATAGCCCGGTCTTACAAAGCCCTCCATATCCGAGATAAGAGGAAGATTCTTCGCTGTATCATATACCATATCAAGTGTCTCTGTAGGAACGGAATCACCCTTGCAGCTGTCAAAGGTTATGACATAAGAGTTTACCGACCATTTTGCATAGAATGTCGGCTCATAGCCAACCCTGAGCTTTATCGGTGCAGTCACCTTATTGTTATATGTGTCATCAGTGTACCAGCCCTCAAAGGTATATCCCGCCTTAGTCGGTTCATAGAGTGTGAGGAAATCATCTTCAACCGTGAAGCTGTCCGGATTTCCGGCAGCATTCTGTGCACCGTCCATATTGACATATATTATGCGGTATCTTACAGGTGTCCACACAGCATACAGATGAATTATGCCATTGTCATCCGGCACAAGCTGTGAAACGACCTCACCGTCTGTGTACTTTGCTTCCTGCCCTGCCTTCAATGACCAGCCTGTGAAGTTATACTCAGGCTTTGAAAAGCTGTTCTGCTTCAGCGCCTTGCTCTCTGTGTAGGTGAAGCTCTGTCCGTCCGTAGTATCCCCGCCGTTGTTTGAATGGAATACAACCTTATAGCTGTGCTCTCTCCACTTAGCATAGAGCTCTCTGTCGCCTATGCCTGCGGCGGCTATCACCTCAACCTGCTCACCTGCACATTCCTTATCGTAATACCAGCCCTCGAAGGTAAAACCTGTCTTCTTCGCAGGCTTCAGTTCAATCCTTCCTGTTGTGATATTGTAGGAAGCCGGATTGCCATTCTCTGCCCCGTCCACATTTGAGTATACAAGCTTGTACTCTATCGGCGTATAGTGTGCATAGAGTACATGATTCTGTGCCGTCTTAACAACGGTATCCGCCGTTATCTGCACAACCTCGTCCGAAGCAGGCTGAGGCTTGGTAAACCATCCATCGAAGGCATATCCCCTCTTAGAAGGCTGCGGAAGCTCTCCGTAGACCTCATCAAATACTACAGTCTTACTCAATGCCGTATCTGCCGGCAGGCTTCCTCCGTTCACATCTAATGTCAGGGTATAGCTGTCCGCCTTCCATATCGCTGTGTACTCAAGGTTCTCAGCCGGCATGTCCGCAAACAGTTCCCTGCTCCATTCATACGAATATCCTTCCTTTACAGGTACAGGAGCATTTATCTTCGTGCCATAATAGAGCGTTCCCGATGTGTAATTGTCCGCAGCTCCTCCGGCGAAATCCCAGCTGAGAGTATACTGGTTTCTTGTGTAATAGTAATCGACTACATTCTTACTCTCATCGGTGCAGATTGTGATTGTCTTAGCCTCGCCGACAGCGGTAAAGCCTTCAAAGCTCTTTAGCGGTGCCTCAACATAGCTGTCCATAGGTGCAGTCTCATTTAAGCTGGCTGCAAGTGTGTACTGGTCGGAGCCGTCCACATTCTGATGGTAATAGTTGACCGTGTATCCGTATTCGCCTGCCTTCCATGCAGCAGTTAGCTTCATGTCCTTTGAAGGCATTGTTCTCACATCAAATCTCACATCGCCATCGTACCAGCCGGCGAAGCCATAGCCTTCCCTGTATGCCGAAGGAGGTGTTATATTCGCACCGTACAGTGCAGTTATCGTATCATTACCCTCAAGTGCTCCCTCGGTTGCATCGAAGGTGAGTGTATAGGTATTTCTGGTGTAGTCATATCTAAGTACCGCATTTCCGTCCGCCGTGATTTCAAGCGTCCTCTGCTCCGGCGCTGTGAAGCCTGCATAGTCATGGGTCTGTGGTGTCACAATATCCTCCGTAACACCTGTGAGCTCATCCGTCCTGTCAAGCACATAGCTGCCATCAAGCTGCTGTAAATAATGCTCAACGCGGTAGCCTGTATCCTTTGCCGGGCTCCAGTCCGCATAGAAGGTACGGTTTCCTATACTTCCATGCTCTATTCTATCAACCCTGTCCCCGGTAAGCTCAGCGTTATCATACCAGCCCTCAAATACATAGCCTGTTCTGACCGCAGCCCTGAGTATGATTGTCTCACTCTCAATATTGTATGAAGCAGCATTGGTGCTGGCACCATCATACAGATTCTCATAGGAAATCTTATACTCCTCCGGAATCCACACAGCGTACAGTGTCACCATGCTGCCGTCCGCCTTTGAAATGTTCTTGACACTCTCTGAATCGGTGTAGCGCACCTCTCCCGCCTTTGTAAGGCTCCATCCGCCAAAAACATAGTTCTCACGCGAAAACTTATTAGCCGGAAGAGTTACCGCCTCATCATAGGTAAGTGAGATATCCTCCATCTCTCCCTCTGCATATTCGGAATTTCCGTCAAAATGTACCGTATATGTGACAGGTGTCCACAATGCATGATATACAATGTCCTCCCTGCCCATAACCGTATTCACCTTAACGGCCTTTTTGCCGTCAAGGCTCCAGCCTCCGAATATATATCCGTCTCTTGCCACATTCTCAGGAACATTGATTGTGCCCTCATAGCATGTATCGGCTGTCACAGCCTTATCGTCATATCCATAATCAAATGTGTACGAATATCTTTCGCGTCTGTAATTGACCTTGATTATCATTTTTCCGTCCGGTGCCACACTGGCTGTATCACATTCCTCACCAAGCACAGTCATATTGCTGAATACGATTCCACCATCTACCGTGAAAAGCTTATCGGCTGTGGTTTCTCCTTCAAGCGGAGTCTTTCTTAAGCTGTCCGCAGTGATTGACGAACCTGTATATCCTTGTGCTGTGAAACTGCTCTTAAGTCTGTAGGCTCCATCCGTATCCTGCACATAGTACTCAACTCTGTACTGTGTATGCGGATTTCTGCTCCACTGTGCAGTATATACTACATCCTCCGTTCCCATAGCTGAAGCTACTTCATTATCCCAGCCGGTAAATGTATAACCATCTGCTGCAACCATAGGAGGAACAATCTCTGCACCGTATTTAAGCTCATAGCTTACACTTGTGTCTCCTGCCTCGCCTTCATTGAAGGTGACAGTGTGCCATTCAAGCGGATAATAATAGCGGAGAACTGTGCTTCCGTCTGCCTCTATTCTTATCTCCTGCGCTGCCGGTGAGGTATATCCCTCATACGTCTTAACCGCAGGTGTTACATAGCTGTCCGTGGTGCCTGTGAGCTTCTCGCTGTCTGCAAGCTCATACTCACCTGAGGCTATCTGCTCCTTATAATGCTCCACACGGTAAGCTGTGTTCACAGAAGGTGTCCATTTTGCAAATATATTAGTATCCTGTGCCGGCATAAGCTCAGGGAACTCATACACCTGATTTAGCTCCTCATCCTCATACCAGCCTGCAAAATCATAACCCATTCTTACCGGATCGGCAGGCTTGTCTATCTTCTTTTCAAACGCAGCATTGATAATATTTATATAGGTTCCGCCATTGGTGTAAGGAACTATAACATATCCGTCCCTTAAATTATCCCAATATAATGAAAGTCTTCTCTGTATAGGTTTTGATGAGAAAGCAAGCGGATATCTGTTCCATGTTATTATCATCTCGCCTTCAAGTCTCTTATCTTCCTTATCAGGGGTTACTGTTATAGTGTTCGTCTGAGGGTCATAGGAGAACTTGTCATTAGTCATCACGATGTCAAAATTATTTCTGTTCCTGCCGCCTGCCGGTTTGGTCGGATCATAGTAATCCTCATATACCGCATGGGCCTCGCCGCCTTCAACTAAGTCAAGGTATGTAAGGTCAAACACACTGTCCGGTACTACCACCGAGCGGACATGCTGCTTCATCTTCATATACGGCATATCCTCCTGGGCGGTGGTAAAATCAAGTATACTGTCCCTGTTTCCCACGGACCACAGCGGCCATTCCTTATTGATAAGCGTGTACATCGCCGTATATCTGTCGTTGAGTGCCTGTGCCTTAAGTGCGACATCCAGATAAGCACCCACATCTATCAGAAGTGCTCCGCTGTACTGCTGGCTCTTTCCAAGACTCTGGGTGTATTTAAGCTCATAGTAGAAATATCCCCACAGCTTAGTGTATGCTCCAGCCTCCGCGACAAATCCAACCGATGCTAACTTGGTTGAGAACACACCCACCTTGAACTCGAACTCAAGCCCTGCCCTCACGGCAAGTCTTCCCATTACATAGAAATCAAATTCATACGCGTCCTCAATAAGCTGTACGGTATCGTTGTATACCTTTCCGGCAAACACATCTATCGTATATGTATAGCGCTTTCCGGTTATGTAGTCGAAGTCGAAGCCGACAGCAACGCAGGCATCAACCTTCACAACGAAATCCACATCTATGCTTACCGCAATAATTGGCAGGCACGGCGGCAGAAGCTTTTCCTGGTTTATAATATTCTGCTCAAAAATCTTTATCCAGTCGGAATCCTCGTCCATCATATCGCTGTAGCGCTTGACAAGCTTATTGGCATTCTCCTCGGAATCCTCATCCTCACCATCATCCTTCGCCTGCTCTATAAGCTCCTTAATCTGATCTGCGATATCAAGTGCTGTATTGAAGCCGCCCTTATCCTCATCGTCATTGTCATCGCTGCTGTTAGTGACCATGACAGCACTCACTTCAATTCCTGTATAATTGAGCACATCAATATTGGCAGTCACGCGGTACTCTGCAATGTAAGGGAATATTCCCCATACCTTCCAGACAGCCTTGCTGCTTACACCAAGGTCAAGACCCACTTCCTCGGTAAACTTACCGCTTACGGTTATCTCTACCTGATTGTCTGAGCCTTTTTTACCCATTGTAATCTTTGCCTGAACCTCAAGCTCCACGCTAAGTCCCTTATCCCTTGCTGCGGAACCCTCAGCCTGTGAAAGATTCTTAGGTGTCGTGCTGATTGTAGCCTTAGGATATCCGTCCTCAAGCTTACATTCAACCGATATGTCAGATGACATAAGCTGCAGCTCCTCCGGCGATATCGTACTTCCATCCTCAAGGATTACCTTGTAGTCCTCAAGGTTCATGTTATCTTTTAACCTTGTAAAGTTGTCTGTGGCAAGTGCTAAGGAGGCAAGATACTGTGCCGCCTCATCGGCAAAGCCGCTTTCAACTGCCTGTTTCTCAATTGCTCTCTCGATTGAGGCTGTATCCACGCCCTCAATCATTTCCGCTCCGGACATCTGTTCACTTGTATAGATGTCCATAGCTGCTATCACTTCATCAAAACCAACAGCCCTATACCCAATTGTCGTAGTGCCGTTATCATTTTTCGTGACAGCGGTTACTAAGCCGTAGCTTCCTATCTGTGCAGCATTTTCACCTTCTGAGATACCGAATATTCCACTATAAAAAGCAACATAGTCGCCTATATCCACCGTTGTCCGGCTGTCAAGCCCTACATTGGCATACACATCCGGCGAATAGTCAAGCAACCTGTTGTCAATCGTCATACTGCCCTCGCCGGCATTGTCAAGGAAGGCAGCTGATACAGGCAGAATATCCGGTGTGAAGATTACATCCTCAGGTGCGGCATTCTTATAGCTGTACCTGTTACCGTTCTTACCTGTTATCTCTACATAAGCGATATCGCCGTTTTGTTCATCCGGCGTATCAAGTGTTCTTAAATCCGGCCTTAAGCCTGCATATATTGATATTACATCCCCTACGTTCAAGCTTTCCCTGCTGTAATCGAACTGACCCTGTGTAAGCTCTGCCGGGCCAAGCACCCCATCCTTATCCGCCTTATAGAGTGCAATACTCAGCGTTTCAACAGAATCTCCAGCATTGGTTATATTCTTTAAATCGCTTATAGGTATATACACAATGTCACTGTTAAGTGATACATTCAATACCTCCTTCTTAGCTGTTGTAAAGTTGTACTCCCTTACCGTGTCCGGCTGATTTTTAAAATTAAGTCTCGAATCCGTGAGTGTGATTCTATATGTACAACCGTCCTCAAAACCCGGAACAGCCATGGATGAATTGTTTTCTATCTCAGGAGTAATTCCTGTAATCACATACTCTCCATCCGCACCTGTAACCCTGACAATGTCCGTCTGCCCAGGGTCGGTAAGGTTCTTTACATCAAGAGCTGCGCGCACTCCCTCTGCGTCCAGCTTCTTGTCCTCTGTCACAACCGTGATGGCAAAGCTGTCTCCGTCGACATTCTCCACTGCGGCAAATACTATGTTCTCTACCGGCTGCAGCTGCTCAGCCTGTCTATATGCAGCATACAGTGTAAGGTCCCTGTTGACACTGTCATCCTCCTTAACCGGCTGTGTAAGTGCTTCATCATAATACCATCCAAGGAAGATATTCCCTTCACTGTACGGCGTAGAAAAACTCTTTATCCTGGTTCCACGCTCAACCTGCTTTGTCTGTAATACACTTCCGCCCTGTGTTGCAAAATTCACAGAATATCTCACTTCCGGCTCCACATTATTCTGTGTGGTAGTCTCCTGTGTGACGTTCTCCGCTTCACCGGACTCACTGACAGTCTCACCACTGACTGTGGCAGGCTGGGTATCCGCCGTCTTTGAAGAACTCTGTTCATTCCCTCCTGCCGAAGTCTCCTGTGCTGACGGCCCGGTCACCTCAGGTGTCTCATACTGTTCACCGGATTGTTCCGTCTGCCGCTCATCTGCCGGCTGGCTTTCTGTCTCCTGATTAGTATTCCGGCTGCTCTCCTGTGGCAGATCCGCAACCTCCGTTCCAATCAGTGGCTGCTCATCCGGTATGCCCTGCGCCGGCTTGGATTTCCCAATCGTGTTAAGTATTGCCAACGCTGTGCCGGACACAATCAATGCAATAATGATTGTAAGCACTGCTGCTCTTCTGGCTTTGTCTGCCCATATTGCATTATAGATTTTTCTCCACATAGCATATTCCTCCTGTTGTCTTTTATAAATCAAAAGTGCTATATTAGTTCTATTTGCTATATATAATATCCTAATAAAAAACATTCATGGACGAAATTGCATGAATTACATTTTTTTTGACATGAACGATAAGACTTAGCTGTAGAAATTTATCAATATAAAGTTTATAATACATATATAAATTTACAGGGGTGAATGAACGAATGCTTAAAATAGCTGTATGTGATGACGAGATAAACGAAATTTCTTCTATATCCTCTTTTATAAATACCTATATGGCAGAGCACGATATACCGATTAGCTATAAATGTTATACCAGCAGTGTTGAGCTTGCCTCAAAGTCTGCTTACGAAAAATATGACCTCTATCTGCTGGATGTCATCATGCCTGTTTTAAACGGGATGTCCCTTGCCAAGGAGATTCGCAGCTTCGATAAGGCAGCCGATATTATTTTTCTTACTGCATCGCCTGAATTTGCTGTCGAAAGCTACACCGTCAAGGCCGCCAATTATCTTCTAAAGCCCATAACAAGGGATAAGCTTTTTGGCGCTATCGATGATATTCTTGAAAAGAAAGAGTCGGACAGCCCTAAATATATCGTGGTAAAGAACAGCAGCGGAGTACATAAGCTTCTGTTATCAAATATAGTCTGTGTCGAGGCTTTCAACAGAAAAGTAATTTACTATCTCAATAACGATTCACAGCTGGAATGTTCCGAGCGTTTCACATCAATATGTGATAAGCTTATGTACAACCACGAATTTCTGCTTGCCCACCGCTCATTTGTGGTCAATATGAACTTCATACGTTCAATCGGTGCCACGGATATGCAGCTTCAGAACGGAAAGACCATCCCACTTGCGCAGAGAAGAGTGAGCGAGCTGAAGAAGCAGTATCTCGCCTTCCAGATGGAGGAAACGCCATGATAAATATTTCAAATATTCTGGATTTAACCAATTACGCTTTTGTCCTTTTCTTCGGAATAACGGCAGCCTTTTACTTTGTAGGCATGCGTTTTGAGGACAATAAAAAGCAGTATATTTTTACCATCCTCGGATTTGGGTGCATACAGCTTATTGCATATCTGCTTTTAGGGAAGCAGACATTATATACCTGCTATCCTCTGCTCATACATCTTCCTCTCATTCTTCTGATATTTTTTGTATTCCATCAGAGTATCAGCATGTCCATCATCTCTGTGCTTACAGCTTATCTTCTGTGTACACCGCGAAAATGGATTGGGACGCTTATATCATCATTTTTCGGCTATAACCAGGATATTGCCAATGCTGCCGCCATTCTGGTGACTATTCCGCTGCTTATACTTATAATAAAATACTTATCCCCCTATGTTGAAAAGCTTAAATATGAAAGCACCACATCTCTTCTGCCGTTTCTGCTTCTGCCGCTTGCGTACTATATCATTGAATATGCCTTTACAGTCTACACCGACCTTCTGCACACCGGAGGAATCGTTATTATCGATTTTGTGGACAGCTTTATTGTATTGCTATATTTGATACTTTCAATTTTTTCACTTGACGCCGCCAACAAGCGAAATAAGACAGAGCACGAAAACCTCCTTCTCAGAGCCGCGGCAATTCAGGTTCAAAAGGAGATACAGCAGATATCTTACTCAGAGAAGCAGGCTGCCATATACCGTCATGACCTGCGCCATCATCTGAATTTTATAAGCCAGTGCATAAAGGAAAACAAGAATGAGGATGCCCTGAACTACATAGCGGAAATAAGCACCTCCCTCGACAACAGCAGGGTTGTGAAGTACTGCGAAAATGAAGCTCTCAATCTTATTCTGTCATATTATGCAGATGAAGCCGGCGAAAACAATATAAAAGTAAGTATATCGGTCACCGCCTATGATTTTTCAAAATTCCAGATAACCAATCTGTGCAGCCTTTTTGCCAATGCCTTTGAAAACGCAATCCATGCCTGTGTCCAGCTGCCCCAGCCGGATGACAGATATATCAGCCTTAAGCTGTACGAAAAAAACGGGAAGCTGTGCATAAACATGTCAAACAGTTATCACACAGCACCCGTTTTTAAGAATGATGTCCCTGTCACATCCGCAAACGGACATGGCATAGGAATACAGAGCATGATATCCGTAATAGAAAAATATCACGGTATCTATGGATTTTTTGCCGAAAATGGAGAGTTCCGTTTTCAGGCATCAATCTGATCGTACAATACAACTAACCCCAGTTTTTCAGCTGGTCCTTATGGGTATATCCCTTCATCTTCTCCTTAAAGGAAGAAAGCTGTCTTTTATATTCTCTGGCGGCTTTCTCCTTCAGAAGCCCCTGTAAAAGCAGTTCCTCAAGTCTTTCATCGAACCTTCTAAGCCCAGCCTGCGCATTATCCTTGTAGTTATTATTCATATTTATATTGATGTCCGCTATAATCCCGTCAAGCTCCTTCTCATACTTCGATTTGAAAAATCCCATAGCTGTCATTCACCTCCATAGTCAATAAAATTTCTTATCATCTGCATCATACTGTCAAAATCTATAGGCTTTGATATATGCCCATTCATTCCTGCCTGAAACGCCGCCTTCTTATCATCGTCAAACGCATTTGCCGTCATTGCAATTATCGGTATGCCTGCCTTTGTGGAATCCGGCATAGCCCTTATACGTTCAGCAGCCGTATACCCATTCATATTAGGCATCTGGATATCCATAAGTATCAGGCAGTAATATCCCGGCTGTGCTTTTTCCAGAGCTGAAACGCACTCCGCTCCATCCTTCACCCTGTCCACGTCAAAGCCGTGGAAGCTGAGAAGCTCCACGGTAATCTCGGCATTCATATCGTTATCCTCAGCAAGCAGGATTCGCTTTCTCCTCTCCCCACGATTATACTCAATAATTGTTTCATCAGCTCTTTCATCCTGCAGTGGCACATTAACCAAGCCCTGAGTCAAAAGTACGACAAAGGAACTTCCCTTGCCAATCTCACTTTCAACATTGATTGTTCCTCCCATAAGCTTTACAAGCTGATCCGCTATTGCCATTCCAAGCCCTGTTCCGGGCTGCTTGCTCTCAGTGGTATTTCTCTCCCTTGCAAATTCCTCAAAAATATGGGATATAAATTCCTCCGACATTCCTATTCCGGTATCTGACACCCTGATTTCATACAAGCCATATCCCTCCGTATAGCAAGGCAGCTCAGTCACTTCAAATGTAACCCTTCCGCCAATGTCCGTGTACTTGTAGGCATTACTCAGGAGATTAAAGATTATCTGTTTTACCTTCAAAATGTCACAGCTTACATAGTGGTGCCTGACATTCACCTTCAATGAAAAGTTCAATGCTTTCTGTGCCATCTGATTTTCAAAAACCGCATAAATCTCCCTGCACTGATCGTCAATGCAGACTATATCCTCTTCAAGTGTTGTTTTTCCGCTCTCAATTCTGGCAATATCAAGTATATTATTCAGGATTTCAAGAAGATATCTGCTCGAATCATCTATCTTGTCGAGATATCCGGCTGCCTTCTCTTTATTGTCAAGCTGTTCGCGTAACAGCTTGGTGAATCCGATTATGGCATTCATAGGTGTACGTATATCATGACTCATATTGGAAAGGAAGGTGCTCTTAGCTGCCGTCGCACGTTCAGCGCGCTCAAGTGCATTCTGCAGTTCAAGCTGACGTCTCTTCTCCATGTAGTAATTCTTCTTCTCTGAATTGTTGTGAACTCCCCACATAAGTGCACACATCAGAATGTACAACAGCATAAATGCCGTCTCCATGGCATAGCAGACCTTGTACACCTCAAAAACAGGGAACATGACATGTATCGTATAGCTCTTATACTTTTCCTCGGTCAAATACCAGCGTCTGCCATCATATCTGATTTTTTTCAGCTTTTCCCTAACCGTTTTTCCGTCAGAGTACATCCGGGCAAGCCGCTCACCGGTAAGACTGTAAGCACTCGTCTTATTGGCTGCAATCACATTATCACATTCCGATATGACTATAAGTCCGTCATTGGCAATCTGCATATTTTCAAATATACTGTCAAGCGTGATATCATTTACACCCTCCACCACCATGTCCTGAAGCTTGTATACAATCACCGCCCCAGGAGCGTCATTTCGATGCACAACAGCTATGTCATACCCCTGTCCCTCCGCGGCATACACTCTGGTCATATATACCTTCTTAGGGGATTCTATCACCCCTGAAACGCTTTCTGCGGATATAAGTGTGCTCCAGTCTTCTATATGCGTATCTGCCGTTGATTCAACATTTAATAAAACATCCATGTTCCCGTCAAGCACGATAATACCGCTCAGATGCTGCTCATAGGAATATATTCCGATATTTTTAACATAAAATAACTCATCCTGTTCAAGATTATGCACAATCGCAAGTGCTTTATCAAGCAGATGCACAAGACTCTTTGTCTTGTCATTCGCTCTGTAATTATCATAGGTCTCAACCTTTTCTTCAATATATTCTATCGTCTGCACTCTTATTTTTTCTATTGAAGTAAGTCCACGATACACTAATAACAAATGCAGTGCTGCAAGACACAGGAGCAGTACCAGAACGACAATTCCGGAGATTTTAAACACTCTCAGTTTTCGTTTAAAGCTGTCCACTAATCGTTCCCCCTCCCCAGAGATTTCTCCGCATCCAATCCGTATTTCCCGACAATTGCGGCTATGGTTCCATCGTTCATCATATCACCAAGAGTTTTAAACAGCTCCTCCACAAACTCTTCATCATATTGTATATCGAATGCGACACCAAGTGCTGAATACAGGAAGCTCTCATCAAGAAGCCTGTACTCATCCGGTGCCGTGTTGATGAACGATATCAGTGCACTCTCGTGGCCGCATATAGCCTCCACGTAATTTTTTCTTAGTGCGGCAAACACCTCATCCATGTTAGAAAAGCAGTACACAAGGCTTACATCCGGTATACCCTCAAAATCAGAACGCAGAAAATATTCTTCAGCCTTCGAGGTCTCCTGAACCGCTATCATTTTTCCCGTCAGATCCTTAAGCTTCTGTATTTCGCTGTCCATACGCACCGCTACCATCTGGCGGCTGTAAAGATATGGTCCTGCCCACAGGTATTTGTCCTCTCTGCCATTCATGCTGAAGCAGCCCCAGATACAGTCAACCTCGCCATCCTCAAGGAGCTTATTCTTATTCTCCCACACTATAAGCTTGAACTCCGGTTCATACCCCATCCTGTGAAGAGCCTCTGTCGCAATCTCTACATCTATTCCCATGAACTCTCCATCGACATCCTTATATAAATATGGGCTTATAATGTCACTCCCTATGACAATTTTTTTCGCCGCCGTCACTGTTTCTGTATCAGCACTGCCATCGCTGCAGCCTGAAAGCATATTTACCGCAAGCAGAATGCTTACAAATAAAATATATTTTTGTACATTTCCCTTTTTCATTTTTACCCCCATGCATACTGCAAGCAATGCTTGCAGTACTGCCATTAATAAATAGTTTGAAAATTTTATTTTCAAACTTATCCCCATGCATACTGCAGGCATTGCCCTTCGTTTCATAATTATACACAAAGACCCGTCAACAAATTAATTCTTGTGAATTACTTGTCGACAGGTCTATTATCCCTTAGCTATAACCTACTGCATGTTAACATACTGAGCCTTATTTAAGAGCTCCTTCTGATTATTGATTATGGAAATTGCCTCCTGCAGGTCCGTTGTCTTCTGCTCACCTGTATTCATGTTCTTGATGGTTACCTGATTAGTGTCAATCTCATCCGTGCCCAGTATAATACAGAACGGAATAGTAAGCCTGCTTCCATAGGTGAGCTTTTTCTTGAACTTACCGCCCTCTAGATATATCTGGGTATTGATATCAGCAGCTCTTAATCCCGTTGCAGTCCTGACAGCATAAGTCATATCATCGGTCATCGGTACAACAAGCGCATCTACCGGGCATTCAAGTTCTCTGTTCAGGAAATTATTCTCACACAGAACATAGAATAATCTTGTAAGACCGATGGAGATTCCGACTCCCGGCAGTGACTTCTTTGTGTAGTACTCTGCAAGATTATCATAACGTCCGCCGCTGCACACGCTGCCGTACTCCGGATGATTCTTTATAAATGTCTCATATACCGTTCCGGTGTAGTAGTCAAGACCTCTGGCAATTGACAGATCAATCTTATAATAATCTGACGGCACACCGAAGCCTGCGATATAATCAATCACGGTTGTAAGCTCCGAAAGACCTGCATCGAACACCTCATTGCAGCCGGCAAAGCCCTTAAGCTTCTCAACCTTATCCTCATTGCTTCCGTCCAATGTGAGAACATCAAGCAGCTGTGAAACCGTAGCCTCAGGTACCTTGAGTTCAACAAGCTCCTTTGCAACATTGTCACGTCCAATCTTGTCTATCTTATCAATGATCCTTAAGATATCCACGGCGCTTTCCTTCACTCCGAAGTTGTCAAAAAGACCGTTTAACACCTTACGGTTATTGATTCTGATGACAAAATTATCAATTCCTAAGTTGTTGAACAGGTTATATATGATACTAGGTATCTCTGCGTCATTGACTATACTTAAGCTTCCGTCTCCGACAATATCGATATCTGCCTGATAGAACTCTCTGAAACGTCCCTTCTGTGCTCTCTCTCCGCGGTATACCTTTCCAATCTGGTATCTCCTGAATGGGAATGTCAGCTCTGAATAATTCTTGGCAACATACTTTGCAAGAGGAACCGTAAGGTCAAAACGCATAGTAAGGTCAGAATCACCCTTGTTAAATCTGTAAATCTGCTTCTCGGTCTCGCCGCCCGCCTTCGCAAGAAGGATTCTGCTGTCCTCCAATACAGGTGTGTCAAGCGGATAGAAGCCATATTTACGATACACCTTCTCCATCTCTGATTTAATCTTTTCAAATATAACCTGATCCTTTGGAAGAAGCTCCATAAACCCGGATAAAGTTCTTGGTTCTACAATCTCACTCATGAAAAAATCTCCTGTTATAATATAGTATTTTATGTACAAAGAGCATTGCTTAGGAAGCCCTGATGACGCTTACCTGCATAATTGATTTAAGAATATCATAGAATATTTCAAAATGCAACCTGTCTGAATTTTATAATTTCTTCCGGTGCATAACTTGACAAATCCACACCTCGTATGCTAGCATGTATATACTCTTTGCACTGCATACAAACCTACAGTACAAACTGAGCAGACCGTGACACCCTGTCATGGAGTCGGGTCACACAAGTGACAGTGGAATCTATTCATCCACGGGACAGTAGTTGCTAATACTGAATCGTGGGTGTTTTTTTATACTTTTCTAAAAAAACATTTCGTTTTTAAAACCCACACATAAGTGTTATAGAGTGATATCAGCTTTTTAACTATTCACAAGCAGCATGGCAGAGCGAGCTGTTTCAGGGCGAAAACAGACCGCTCTAACACCACCAAAACGACTTATCGCTCAGAAACGGAGATTAAAAACTATGAAAAAAAATGAATCCACAGCACCGGCACCTAACACCAATGACAGCGATTTCGAGAACATTGCCAACAGAGTATCCTTCATCACAATCGTTGGCAATGTGCTGTTATCAATCATCAAGCTTTTAGCAGGTATTATCGCACATTCTAACGCAATGATAAGTGATGCCATACATTCTGCTTCAGATGTTTTCAGCACAATAATCGTGATTATCGGGATTAAGCTATCGGCGAGGAAGCCTGACAAGGAGCACCCTTACGGACATGAACGCATGGAATGTGTTGCCGCCATCGTGCTTTCCATAGTCCTCTTTATCACAGGTCTCGGAATAGGTTCAACCGCCGTCAAAAACATTACAAGCGGCAGCTACAACACCCTACAGATTCCCGGCATTCTCGCCCTTGCAGCAGCGATTCTCTCAATCGTATGCAAGGAGGGCATGTACTGGTACACAAGATACAATGCCAGAAGAATCGACTCCAGTGCTCTCATGGCGGACGCATGGCACCATCGCTCCGACGCATTTTCATCAATCGGAGCACTTGTCGGAATCGCAGGTGCAAGACTCGGCTTCCCGGTAATGGATTCTGTTGCCAGCCTTGTAATATTTGTCTTTATCATAAAAGCAGCATACGATATCTTTAAAGATGCCATAGATAAAATGGTAGACCACTCCTGTGATGACAAGACTGAAAAAGAAATCCGGGACTGTGTCATGGGAAACAAGGATGTACTTGGAATTGATCTGCTTCAGACACGTATATTCGGCAACAAGATATATGTGGATGTGGAGATACGCGCAAATGCTTCCTATACATTGAAGGAGGCACATGAAATAGCCGAATCCGTACATAATGATATTGAAAAGAATTTTCCTAAGGTCAAGCATATCATGGTACATGTCAATCCGGCGCTGTAGCAGCCTTTGGGACAGAGGGGTCAGGTA
>DNFT01000130.1 GCA_003486385.1 Eubacterium sp.
CCGGGGTCTGACACCTGTCCCAAAAATAAAATCAGAAAGGGAAATATTCCATGGCAGATTCGATTTTGAAGGTAAGCGGATTAAGAAAATCCTATCGAAAGAAAATCATCTTAAATAATGTATCATTTGAAGTTCATTCAGGAGAAATTATCGGAATTGTCGGTGCAAACGGCTGTGGCAAATCCACTCTGCTGCGTATGCTTGCCGGCGCTGATAAGCCGGACACCGGTCTCATAGAATACGGCGGACAGATTTCCTCGAAAAATCCGGCACAATTCAAAAAGTACATCGGATATATCCCGCAGGAAAATCCACTCTTTGAAAATCTCTCCGTAATCGACAATCTCAGATTCCACTACTGTGGCTGCATGGAAAGCCTTCCACCGGTCATGGAGCGCTTCGGTCTTGACAAATATACCCATTACACCGTAAATAAGCTGTCAGGCGGCATGAAAAAGAGGCTTTCCATAGCCTGTTCCCTCGCAGGTGCACCATCAATCCTGATTCTCGATGAACCCGGTGCCTCCCTCGACATTGTATGCAAAACCGATATATGCGACTACCTGTCGAATTACGGCAAAAATGGCGGAACAGTAATAATAACAAGCCACGAAGAATGTGAGCTTGCACTGTGCAGCCGTATGCTTTTTATCGAGAACGCTTCCATAAGAGAGCTTCCTCCTGTCACTGGCACCGAACTTATGCAGCTCATAACAAAGGAGTCCCTCCATGCGTAAACACCTATGCTACATGCTTCTTCAACTGAAATCCGCATTCCGATATATACCCGGACTGTTCGCAGGCACACTGCTGTTTGGCTTTCTGACATTTCTGACAGCCTTCGCCTGCCTCAATTCATCCGATACGCAGACAAAGCTATTCTTTAAGATTGCTGTTGTGCTGCCATCTGATGACACTCTTGTAAATCTTGGCTTTAACATGCTTACACAGATGGAAAGCCTTAAGGACTACTGCGAATTCATACAGACAGACCATGCCACCGCAGAAACCATGTTAAAAAAAGGTGAAGTATACGGCATTGTGTATATTCCCGAGGGCTTTGTTGAGGATGTACTAAACGGGCAAAACACTCCCGCCCGGATAATTCTTCCCGACAATCCCGGTATTGAGACATCCCTATTTCGCAGTGTTCTGAATGCGGGTTCTGATACACTCGCCTATGTACAGTCGGGAATATACGCTCTCTCAGACACCTACAACCATTTTGGTCTGTCGGACAAAATTGCCGCCGCTACAGATGAGCTGAATGATTATTACATTCGTTTTGTCGTCAACAGAAGCTCTATGTACAGTATAAAGACTGTCAGTGCCACCGGCTCCCTGTCCGGTATACAATATTACATTTGCAGCGGTCTTGTCATAATAATTACATTGTCCGGATTTCTTCTCGGAAGTTTTATTACCGGAGAAAGCAGGCAGACAGAAAGTATGTTAACGCGCTGCGGAATCGGCAGCATCTTTACCTGTGGGTGCCGTATTTTTGCCATCAGCATATCGTACTCCGTCCTGCTGATTGGTATAATGTTTATCGGTTCATTAATTCTTCCTCATGCACCCGGAGAATTATCTGAGGAAATTGAGGAAATTTCTTACTCGCTGTTACCATACGGCGCACTCACTGTTTTTCTGTGTGTTACCATATTTGCGGCTTTTTTCTACACCGTATACACAATTGCCGGAAACGGATTATATGGTATGCTTCTTGTTTTCTGTCTGGACATTGTAATGATATATGGTTCCGGACTGATTATTCCGACCGCATATCTTCAGAAGCCTTTTGTTATTATCAGCAGATTTTTCCCTGCGGTATACGCAAAGGACATTACAGCTGCCCTATATGGCCAGCTCCCAAGCGTATCGTCCGTATGCACCGGCATCGGCATGATTGTCTTTTTCATTCTTTCAAGTGCACTTATCAAAAAAATCAAGCTGAGGAGGCTGTAGAAAATGAGCGTGAAAAAAATATTTACATGGATATATCTGTTGTGCAAGCACATTCTCAAAATGCCTGTGATTTTCATATTACTGCTTATTATTCCGGCTGTAACGCTCACATTCCGTCTCCTTCCGGGCAGTGCTTCCCAGACGGGCATATACGCAGGCATCTATTTTGAAAGCAATGATGACCCGGCAACAATACAGCTAAAGACAATGCTCCTGTCCTCCGTGGAATCCTCGTTTTCGTTTGTCGAATACGCAGACCGCGATGTACTGGAAAATGATGTCTTGTCAGGAAAGCTCGAATGTGCATATATCTTCACGGACAAATTTTCCAAGGCACTCTCCGGCGGAAAGTACAAAAACTCCATGGAGGTCATAAAGTCGCCTTCAACCATTATGCTCAGCGCTATAAATGAAATCGTATTTGCCGCCATCGTGAGGATGTCCGGCTACACAGTACTTGATGATTACATCCATACCGATTATGTCGATGACGCCACGGTGCCACAGCTTGAGGAATATATGTATGAAGCCTACGAGGCATACTGCACAGGAGGTGAAACCTTCCACCTTGACATACGTACCATTAACAACATTTCGCTTAACGATGAATCGAATCAATCCGCAGCCGTGACATTTCCACTTCGCGGGATTCTTTCTATACTCATCATGCTCGCAGCACTCAGCGGGAGCATTACATGGCTTGCCGATAAGGAAAACGGAATTTTTGCCACACGTCCTGACTCCTTCCGTGTTATAAGCTGTATTCTTTATCCTATGCTGCCTGCGATATTGTTCACGTTATGCACCGAAGCGGCGCTCTTTCTAAGCAGGAATGCCTACCCGCCGGCAGCCGAGCTTGCATATTCACTGAGGTACATTGCACTTGTAACCGTATTTTCCTGTGTCTGCTGCCTCCTCAAAAAGAGCCGGCGCGTAATCAGCCTCATTCCCGTGCTCGTGCTCGGGAGCCTTATATTCTGCCCTGTATTCATCAATATAGAGAACTTCTTCCCGGCATTCAGATTTATAAGCAGGCTGTTCATTCCGCGGTATTTTCTGTAAAACCTGTTTTGTAAAAAGTAAGAAAAGAGGAGCCGTAAATTACGGCTCCTCCCGCATAAGCGCTGATTACTGCTTACCAGCCATCTCCTGCTCCTGTTTCATAATCATCTTCTTAACCATTTCACCACCGATAGAACCGGCCTGTCTGGAAGTTAAGTCTCCATTGTAGCCTTCCTTTAAAGGTACTCCAAGCTCAGAAGCAACCTCCATCTTGAATCTGTCCATAGCACCCTTTGCCTCAGGTACTGCTGCCTTGTTTGTTCCTGTATTAGTACTTGCCATTTTGATTCACCTCCATGAACATTGATATAGTTTTTGAAAATCCCGTGGCTCCGGTCTTTTCCAATCCGACAAACTCTTTTCCGCTCCGCTGCCGGATTGGAATGTCCTTTGTCTTGGTATTATTATGTTCATGTGCGGTTTATTTATTATGCCAATTCGTGGAACGATTTCCAGATATTATTTATTTATATTGAATCGAATGTGCCAGCATCCCCGATATCTTATCGGACACAAGTCTGCCTACAAGGCATAAGCCAAGGTCTATGGCTGTTCCCATTCCTCTGCTGGTGACAATATTGCCATCGCATACGACTCTCTCAGGAACGAACTGTGCACCTCTTAATTCGCCCTCAAAGCCCGGAAAACAGGTTGCCTGCTTTCCCTCTAAGAATCCCAGATGACCGAACACGCTCGGTGCCGCACATATTGCGGCAAGCTGCTTTCCGTCCGCAAAATGCTTCTTTAACACAGCGACAAGTCCCTCATGTGCCTCAAGTCCCTTCGTTCCAGGTCCGCCCGGAAGAAACAGTACATCTGCCTTGCTGTAATCATTGTCGGCAAACATTGTATCTGCAACAACCTCTACCTTCTGTGCACTCATTACAGTCTTTTTATCCATAATGGACACTGTCACCACATCAATGCTCGCCCTTCTAAGAACATCCACTACCGCAAGCGCCTCAACAAGCTCAAAACCCTCTGTCAAAAAAACATATACCTTCGCCATAATCTTCTCCTTATCATTGTTGTATTTCAACCAGCCTTGATAATAAATATCAATTTCTGATATCATTTCGTGTACTTCATCAATATTCCACTCATAAGGACAGAACATGTTAAAAACCGACTCGTCATATTATAATCTGCAAATGATGGTATGTATTCTGCGTCTAAAGATGTATGAACATCTTCAGAAAATTACAATTCACTAATATTCTTATCCTTTTAATATGTAATATCCTAAAAATACCTTTTGCACCTCTTAACATTATATATTAAAATAGTTTTATAGTCAAAAAAATTTTAACATATCATAAAGGAGCCTTTATTATGGAAATCGAACGTAAATTTCTCATTGATAAAATACCGGAAAGCATTGACCTATCCGGGCTTAAATGCCGCCGCATCGAGCAGGGCTATCTGTGCACAGAACCTGTTGTGCGCGTACGCCGCGATAACGATGACTGCTATCTCACCTACAAGTCCAAGGGGCTTATGGTACGCGAAGAATACAATCTTCCTCTCACCAGAGCCGCCTATGACAAGCTCATCAAAAAGGCCGATGGCAATATTATCACCAAAATCCGTTATGAGATACCCGAAAAGGACAATCTCACGATAGAGCTTGATATATTTGAGGGCAGGTTTGCCGGGCTTCTGCTTGCGGAGGTAGAGTTTTCCTCGGAGGCGGAGGCACTCTCATACACTCCGCCCGAATGGTTCGGCAAGGATGTGACCAATGATGCAGCCTACCACAACTCTAATATGGCAGGCCGCGCATAAAATTTTTATACACGGCACCAGCTTTTATGTCATGGTTTTCAAGCACCTTAAAAGTTCACACAATTTTTATACTTTTTTACCAAATATGTATACTCAAATTCAAAAAAGTATGTTATAATTTACTATATAAGGTTAAGTGATACTAATTACAGAACACTTATCCTGATAATTATCGTTTTCTGAAAGGAGTTATTTAGTATGGGAAGAATAGTACTTAATGAAACATCTTATCATGGCGCAGGCTGTATTGCAGAAATCGCTACAGAAGTAAAGGGACGTGCTTTTAAAAAAGCTTTTGTCTGCTCTGATCCGGATCTTATCAAGTTCGGTGTGACCGCTAAGGTTACCAAGGTATTAGACGATGCCGGCCTTGCCTACGAGATTTATTCAAATATCAAACCTAATCCAACAATCGAGAATGTACAGACAGGTGTTGAGGCATTCAGGAAATCTGGAGCCGACTATCTCATCGCAATCGGCGGCGGTTCATCGATGGATACTGCCAAGGCTATCGGTATCATAATCAACAACCCTGAATTTGCCGATGTAAGAAGCCTTGAGGGTGTGGCTCCGACTAAGAATAAGTGTGTACCTATCCTTGCAGTTCCTACAACAGCCGGTACTGCAGCCGAGGTTACAATCAACTACGTTATCACAGATGTTGAGAAGCATCGTAAGATGGTATGTGTCGATACACATGATATCCCTGTAGTTGCATTCATCGACCCTGAGATGATGTCAACAATGCCTAAGGGGCTTACAGCAGCAACAGGTATGGATGCGCTCACACATGCCATTGAAGGTTATACAACCAAGGCTGCCTGGGAGATGACAGATATGTTCCATCTCAAGGCAATCGAGCTTATCTCCAAGCATCTCCGTGGTGCAGTTGCCAACACCCCTGAGGGACGTGAGGGAATGGCACTCGGACAGTATATCGCAGGTATGGGCTTCTCTAATGTAGGACTCGGTATCGTTCACTCCATGGCTCACCCTCTCGGTGCTGTATATGATACACCTCATGGTGTTGCCAATGCAATCATACTTCCTACAGTAATGGAGTACAATGCAGAAGCTACCGGTGACAAGTACAAATATATCGCTAAGGCTATGGGTGTTGAGGGCACAGAGAACATGACAGTTGAGGAGTACCGCAAGGCAGCTATAGATGCTGTTAAGCAGCTCTCACATGATGTTGGTATCCCTGCTAACCTCAAGGACATCGTAAAGAGAGAGGACATTCCTTTCCTTGCACAGTCCGCTTATGATGATGCCTGCCGTCCGGGTAACCCAAGAGATACCAGCGTTGAGGACATCACCAAGCTTTATGAGTCACTTATCTGATTTACATAATTTTTTCATTCATTATTATACACCTGCATACTGCAGGCATTGCCTGCAGTACTGCCACCAATAAGTTACCTCCTTTCCGGCAGCGTAGGTGCTGCAAAAAAGCCGTGCAGGATTTACCCCTCCTGCACGGCTTTTAACTTCCCGGCGCTTTAAATGCCTGCCTCTGTCTAAATATCTCAATCCAAACATCGCCTTTTAAAATTCTGCCATTCAAATTTCACTATTCAAATACTGCTTTAAATACTGCTCCCAATATCACCATTTTTTAATTTTAACACTGCTTAAAGCTTCTCCGAAAAAGTCACTGCCTTTTCTTACGCCTTTTTAGCTCTCTCTTCTTTTTAGCATATTTCTGCTTCTTAAGCTTATCCTTCCTCTTGGCTTCCTTTCGTATATTCTTCTTCATAAGCTTGACATACTCACCGACCGTTGAGTGCAGAATCAGGAACACATAAACCACAACTGTTCCTATCTGTGCTATCTGAACAAGCTTCTCTTTCTTTTCCTTCTCCATACTCAGCCTCCATCATGCCCTGGATAGTCGTCCAGAAAGGTTCTGCGCTGTCCATCCTTCTGGTATCCGATTATTTTTCTTAAATTAACATTCTCAACACTGCCAAATATATTGCTCTCCACAAGCGGATTCGTCTCCTTGAGCGTCGCTATAAGCTTCTTAATCTCCGCTCGCTTCGTTGTGAATGCCTTGTTATCCAGATTCTGTGTCGCGGAGCAGGCACATCTTAAAAACTCAAGCCCATTGTAGTCAGCCCATGCTATAACATCCCGCTCCCGCACAAGGTAGAGCGGTCGTATTAACTCCATCCCCTCAACATTGTCACTTGGGAGCTTAGGCATCATGGTCTGAACCTGCGCTCCGTACAGCATGCTCATAAGTATAGTCTCAATAACATCATCGTAATGGTGTCCCAGGGCTATCTTATTACAGCCAAGTTCCTTTGCACGCCTGTAGAGATAACCTCTCCTCATGCGCGCGCATATAAAGCATGGTGAGGTCGAAGTGTCATCCACCGCCTCAAATACATTGGTGGAAAAAATTTGAAGCGGTATGTCAAGAAGCTTCGCATTGCTCTCCACCCGCTGCCGGTTGAACTCACTGTACCCCGGATCCATTGAAAGGAACTTCACATCGAACTTCTTCACGCCGTATCTATGATACAGCTGTATAAGCTTTGCAAGCAGCGCCGAATCCTTTCCTCCGGACACACACACTGCAATACAATCTCCATCATTTATAAGCTCATACCGCTCAACAGCCTTTACAAAACGTCCCCATATATCTTTTCTATATGTCTTTACGATAGTTCTCTCAATCTCCCTGACTCTGCTAAGCTGCTTTTTCTTTTTTTCTTCTTCATGTGCTGCTGCCTGTTCTGTAATTCCGTTGCCTGCGTCATTCATTATTTTACTGCAATTCTCCACTCGTCAATAAATTAAATTCCTTATAATAAGTCTCTTCTATCTTTTTTAACATGATTCCCACATGCGCACCGGCAAAGGAAAAGCTCATAAATACCTTTCCCACGTATTCATCAATAATCTGTGCATATATAAGAAATGTATTCTCATTTTTCCATGCCGCGCTCACCAGCGCCCTATGTCCATAATCAGGGAACACTGTCTCAGCGTTGTGCCCTATGCCAAATTGAAGGCAATGCACACCGGTGCCGTTCTCATAGGTAAGGCATCCTCCATCAGCCTCAAAAGATAATTTGAAGGACTTAAAACCATTCTCATTTTCCGGAACCTTGATAGTCCTGCCGTCAACGCTGCGCTGAAGCTCATCCTGCTTCACACCCTTTAAAAATACCTGCGGCAGCTCATACCAGCCGTCATTATTCCTGCCAGGACTGCCAGAATTACAGCCCCGGACAGCCACTTCATTACCGCTGCTGCCCTGCCTGCTCCCACCAGGTGTTCCGCGGAGTATTGTGTTCCACAATGTATCATATATAATCTGCACTCCGCCCTGTCTGCCCTGCGTATCCGCAGTTGTTACTATAAGCATATTTTTCTCCGGAAGGCATATTCCAAGCTGTCCTCCCATACCGAAGCATGCATAGCCGTCATGCGTTGTCCTCCAGAACTGATATCCGTAGCCCTGCATTTCCTCAAAGGTCTGCCCGAAAATATAGTTATCCGACCATCTGTCAAGAGCCTGTTCCAGATACTCCTTCGGAATATACCTTACCTTGCCGTATTCTCCGCCCTTCATCACAAGGTACATAACCCTTGCCATATCCATAGGTGACGCCATAAGTCCCGAACCTCCCATGGATACCCCCATAGGATCCTTAAGACAATATGCCTCCTTTGAAAACCCTATATCGTCCAGAAAGCGTTCTCTCAGATAGTCGAGCAGGGATTTCCCGGACAGCTTCTCAACCAGTGCCGCAAGCACATGTGTCGATGATGTATCATATATGTAAAATGTTCCCGGATAATGCGATGGCTGCGTTGTGAAGAAGGAACCTACCCAGTCAGTGCAGCCCTCAAGCTTGTAGGTGGTCTTACTGTGTACAGCCCTCATTGTGAGCATGTTCCTTATCGTCAGCGCCATCATGTACGGATGTACATTTTCGGGAAGCTTTTCAGGGAAATAATCTATAATATGGTCATCTAGTGAAATCTTTCCCTCATCTGCAAGACACCCTATCGCAAGTGACACCATGCTCTTTGTCACGGAGAACATCCTATGAAGCCCCTCCGGTCCATAAGGCTTCTGATACCCCTCAAACACAAGTCTGTCGTCCTTTATAACCAAAAGACTGTGTAACGGTATCTCCGCGCTGTTAAGCCTGTTGACAAACTCACATATCTTTTCGCTTGACAGCCCTACACTCTCAGGCACTGTCCTTATAAAATCTATTTTCGACACTCTGACTCCTCCTGTCAAATTATAAATAGTCAACTGCAAAAATTCATTTTTCCATTAAACTATATCAGTAATTTAATTTCCATACTTCGCAATCGCATTCTTAATACCATCAAAATACCCCAGCGCCTCCATGCGCTCATACACAATCGTTCCCACCGCACGGTATCCATACTCATTAAGATGTATATCATCCGACATTAAATATCTCATGACAATACCCTCCTGAATATTATACCAATCATCCACGCTTCGCTCTAACCCCGCAATATCCGGACCTCTGCTTACAAGTTCCGTTCTCATATTTATATAGTGGTCCCCGAAGCTCTCAGTCATTTTCTGTTCAAGCACGCTCCTGCCATTGTTGTCACCCGTAGTCAGACCAATCAGTATGTATCTTGTAAGACCTCTTCCCTCTATAAAGCGCTGATACTGCAATACAAGATCATCAGCGGACTGAAAATATCCGTTCTCACCCATAAATATCACATTAATGTAGCCTTCATACATGTTTACACTGGCTGATTCTATCGGCGTACCATATTCCACATAAACCTCCTCACCCGGCTCTATTCTGGTAAAATAACAGTACCCATAATCATCTTCATGGTATGAGCTTGTAAGAATCCCCCGGACACCTGCGATTGTGACCGGGTTAAGTCCCGCATCGCCAAAGCATGTCAGGTTGGTATACATACCATTTTTCAAATTTACATGTATCTCAACCGGAGTAATGCCGGATGGCATGACAAATGAATCAACCATCATCGGCCATACTCCGGCCCTTGCCATGATAGTGTACGTCTGCTCAACACACACACCATTATTCACAACAGGTATTCCGGAAATAAGCCTCTCATCTATAAGTCTTTGCAGCGTACCCGGATAGCTCTCGCCGTTGCCCCCATAGCCATATGTGAGCGAATCCCCCCAGCATACAATCCCCGGAACCGCCTGCGCAGCCTCCTGATTCAACAGTGCCCTTCTCTCCTCTTCCGACAAGGCAGCCTGTTCTGTCTCCGTCTGTGTCTCAGGCATTGTTGTCTCCTCCTGCGTTGTCGTCTCCTCCGGTGTTGTCGTCTCCTCCGGCGTTGTCGTCTCCTCCGGTGTTGTCGTCTCCTCCGGCGTTGTCGTCTCCTCCGGCGTTGTTTCCTGTGTTGTTAACTCATTCTGCGTTGTAGTGATAATTATTGCAACATCATCATTCTTATTGCATGCTGTCAATAACACTGTCCCCACACACAGTGTTGTTAATAACCTTCTCCATTTTATCATGTCCGAATTACCCTTCCAAAGCGCAATAATGTATCTTTTAAATTATATCGTTATATAAAATCCACTCAGCCAATCACAGCCTTTATGGCTGTCATAAGCTCCTCGTAGGTCTCATACGCCGGAATATCAGGATTATCGGAAATAATCTTATCCGTACTCTTAAAAAGGAAGCCCGCCTTGCCTGCCTTAATCATGCCAAGGTCATTATAGCTGTCACCGCTTGCTATTGTATCAAATCCAATCGACTGAAGTGCCTTTACTGTAGTGAGCTTTGACTGCTCGCACCTCATCTTAAAACCTGTTATCTCTCCATCCTGTGCAACCTCAAGCGAATTGCAGAATATCGTAGGCCAGCCCAGCTTCTCCATAAGCGGCTTGGCAAACTGTGAAAATGTATCAGACACAATGATAACCTGTGTCAGGGAACGCAGCTCATCAAGAAATTCCCTTGCACCCGGAATCGGGTCAATCTTAGCAATTACATCCTGTATCTGCTTAAGCCCCAGACCATGCTCTTTTAAGACCCCTATGCGCCATCTCATAAGCTTATCATAATCCGGCTCATCCCTTGTTGTCTTCTTAAGCTCATCAATTCCGCTCTCCTTTGCAAATGCAATCCATATCTCAGGTACGAGAACTCCCTCCAAATCCAAACATACAATATCCATAGCTGCCTCCTAATATTATAGCTTTCCATGCTGAACCATTGTATCATTAATTGACTTTAAAATTGATACATTTATAACTCTTCGGTTCATCATGTCAACGCATTAAATTTTGAAAATATTCTACCATATCTCTTCTATTTTCTCAATATATATTCAATCCTGCCACATAAGTGCACATCTTACAGCCTTGTCCCAGCCCTTTAGCCGCTCCTGCCTTATAGCATCGGACATTGAAGGTACGAACCTATGTGAAAGCTGCCAGTTCTTCTCAATCTCCTCCCTGCTCTGCCAATACCCTGTCGCAAGGCCGGCAAGATATGCCGCTCCAAGCGCCGTAGTCTCAATGCACTCAGGTCTTAGCACATCAGCTCCTAAAATATCGGCCTGGAACTGCATCAGAAAATCATTGGCACTTGCCCCGCCGTCAACCCTCAGACTGCTTATCGCAAGTCCTGTATCCTGCTCCATTGACTTAAGAACACTATGCGTCTGATATGCAAGCGATTCAAGTGTTGCCCTCACAAAATGTTCCTTGCTGCACCCTCTGGTTATTCCTACGACCATTCCCCTGCAATACTGATTCCAATATGGCGCACCAAGTCCTGTAAATGCCGGAACCACATACACCCCATTGGTATCCGGCACCGCCTTTGCATATTCCTCTGATTGTGCCGAGCTATCTATCATGCGCATCTCATCTCTCAACCACTGTATCGCAGCACCGGCAACGAACACACTTCCCTCCAGTGCATAGCTTGGTTCCTCATCCGTATCTGCCGCTATGGTTGTTATCAGGCCATTCTCAGACTCAAAGGCTCTCTTTCCCGTGTTCATCAGCAGAAAACAGCCTGTCCCATACGTGTTCTTCACATCGCCTTCACCATAACAGCACTGCCCGAACAATGCCGCCTGCTGATCTCCTGCTGCCCCTGCGAGCTTAATCTCACCACCTAAAAGTCCCTCATCCGTCGTGCCATATATACAGCTTGAAGGTCTTACCTGCGCCAGCATGCTGCGCGGCACTCCAAAAAGCTCCAGAAGCTCATCATCCCAGCTTCGCGTATGTATGTTAAACAGCATTGTTCGTGAAGCATTGGTATAATCCGTCACGAATATCCTTCCCTTGGAAAGCTTCCATATAAGCCATGTATCGACAGTTCCGAAAAGCAGCTCCCCTGCTTCAGCCTTTTTCCTCGCGCCCTCCACATTGTCAAGTATCCAGCCTATCTTGGTCGCACTGAAATACGCATCCGGCACAAGTCCGGTCTTGCTCTTTATCAGCTTATCATAGCCCTGCGCCTTCAGCTCATCAATTCTGTCCGCAGTTCTGTGACATTGCCAGCATATCGCATTGTACACCGGCACCCCGGTGTTCCTGTCCCACACGATGGTCGTCTCTCTCTGATTGGTTATTCCAATCGCATCTATATCCCCTGCATCAGCACCAATCTTCGCCATAGCCTCAGCCGCAACACCATACTGGGATGACCATATCTCCATCGCATCATGCTCCACCCAGCCTGTCTTAGGATATATCTGGGTGAACTCCTTCTGTGCCATACTGACCACATTTCCCTGCCTGTCAAAAAGAATACACCTTGAGCTGGTTGTCCCCTGATCAAGTGCCATAACATATTTTTTCCTCTGCATGTCCACACTCCATTCTGAATTTGGCTGTCATAAAACCGATATATTTTAAGTATACTATATTTTGAAGTTAATAAAATTATTTTTTTAATTATCTACCCATTATTAATATAATTTTATATTATTTTGTACCTTAGTCAAATAAAAAATATTGTATATTTAAGTTTTTTTGTGTATAATCATACTAATTTAGTTATGTGTACAATTTTATTTCTCAAGATTTTTATTTTATTGTAACGGGGAACGAATTATGTTTAATCCAACCAAAAATTGCAACACCAATACAGACAGCTTTTCTCCTGAAATTCAGGCACGTATACATGATGTTCAGGATAATTTTTTTATGCTTAATACCCCGGAGCGACCTGCATATAAACCTTTCTGTGAAAAGCTGCTTGCATGTGCCTCTGAGGAGCAGTCCGACTTTTTATTTGCGCTGGCATACTTCTGTCTCATGCACTACTACTCTAACGATAACAATCACGAAGAGGCAATACGCTGTGCTCTGGAAGGAATCAAGTACCAGCAGAAGGCTCATGAATATGAATTTATAGCCCGCTCCTACAATATACTTGGACTGTTCACACAGGCAATCGGCGATTCCACTAAGGCTGTTGATTATTTGCTATATAGTATAGACACATGCATTCAATATCAGCTTGATTATGTCCGCGGAATGGCAGAATCTAATCTTGCCGACATTTTCCACCGCACCGAGAATTTTGACAGGGCACTGTACCACTATACCGAAGCCATAAAGTACACAAAAAAATGTATGGCTGACAGACCCTTTGATGCGATGTGTGCAATGCTGTATGTACTGTGTAACCGCGGCTTCTGCCTGATGGCTTCCGGGGATGAAGCTGAGCTTATGAAAAATTATGAGGAAATAATTTCATATATGGATGAAATGGACAGGCATAACATTGAGCATGAAACATTTGTTATCTCTAATTTTCTTGCTACACTGTTTTACCATAATGGCGACAGAGCATCAGCAGAAAAATATATGCAGCTTACAGATACGGCCATCAATGAGCTTACCAATTTCACAACCTTTGCCGATGACATAATCGCATACATACATATCAAGGAAAAGCTCTGCTCTGACAGCGACTACACGTCACTGTTAGATGACTTTATAATTAAGTCGGAATCAATGCATGCTCCTCACTATCTGTTTTGCAGGCTCCTTGAAATGAGAATTGAGGCTGCTGTCTCGCATCATGATAACGAAGCCTTTACAAGATACTCCCTTATGCTTTTCAACCTGTACTCCAGACAGCGTACACTCGAATGCAGGGAAACCTTCCGTGCAGAGCAGATTCACCACGAGAATCAGCTCATCCATAAACAGCACTATGACCTTATCCATCGCAACGAGGCACTTCTCTCACAGTCCCAGCACGATGCTCTCACAGGGCTGCCTAATCGTGCCTATCTCAATGACTTTGCAGAAACCACCCTCACGCGTGCCCTAAAGAACAACTGCACAATCGGTGTGGAGATTCTTGACATTGATTACTTCAAGAATATCAATGACAGCTATGGACATATTGAGGGTGACCGCTATCTGAGTGCTGTAGCCGATGTGCTTAGAAGAATCTCCGATGAATATGAGGATGTATTCACTGCCAGATACGGCGGAGACGAATTTGTTATCATTTACTTTAATAAGCAGAACAGTGAAATATGCGATATCATGGAATTGCTCAAGCATGAAATAAGCATGATTTCCATTCCGGACTCAAATCCGGACGGCAAGAGCTATATAACCTTATCCCAGGGCTGCCTCAACAAGGTTCCTAACCCTGCTAACCGTATCTGGGATTTCCTCGCATGGGCGGACAAGACCTTGTACGAAGTAAAGCGGAACGGCAAGGATAATTTTCATCTTAAGGATTCGTTTAAGAACTAGAATAAGAATATACAAAAATACGCCGGTGGATGAAACATCGGCGTATTTTTTTCTATTGTCCTCCTTCGGCTAATCTGTATCCCCATGACAAATTAGCCGAAAACTAAAAATTATCAAGCCCACCGCTACACTCTTTTAACCGCTTTTGTCAAAAAGTATAGTTCCGTTATATCCTCCAACTGACATTCACTGTAACCATCAATAACAAATCCACTCTCAATCTGCCCGCCTAAATAATCTTCCATGGTGTGTCCGTACTCAACCCAACTGTTCTTACTGTCAAAATCAGCCGAACAGTACGGCATTCGATTCACAGCCTTGTAGTATCCTCCATTTTCAGCCTCAACATAATCACATAAATAATTTATCGGACTTGGTGCCATCATTATAAATCTTCCACCATTTTTCAGTACACGATAACATTCCTTAAATACCGGTCTTACATCCGGGACATACATCAGCGAAGTCGGGTTTAATATATAGTCGAAGCTGCCATCAGAAAAACGTGACAAATCACACATATTACCTTTTTCGATTGTGATATTCAATTGCTCCTCTTTTGCTATTTTTCTGTCCTTAGCTAACATTTTTTCGGAAATATCCAGAACCGTCACTTCCGCTCCTGCGCATGCAAACAAAGGTGCCTGCAATCCGCCTGCCCTCGCCAGACATAACACCCTCTTCCCTTTTATATCTTTCAACCAATCCGCCGGTACTTCTTTATCAAAAAACTTTATTGACAGCTTACCCTCTCTGGCATTATGCATCTCCTCCGATGTTGCACACGCAGACCAGTCCACATTATTGTCCACCAGTTCATCTATATTCTTTTCAACCTGTTCATATACATTCATAAATAGCCCTCCGTAATTGGCATGATAAATAGCCACATTTTATTTTCAATTATACCATATGTACAGATGATATTTCATCTTCATTTTTATATTCGATGTCATTTATCGTTTATTCTGTGTTGGCATCAGATACTAATATTATTTGAAATATGCCGGGGTCTTGAAATTGAACCGTCAAGCTTTTTGAGTTTGACTAAAAAAAAAAGAGGAGACCGCACATGGCAGTCTCCTTACTGTTTACATAAATATATTTTATCCTTGTCAATCAAAGTCTCTTTAAAATAGCCTTTTTGTCTTCCTTGGAAACTCCCATTGCATCAAGTGCCTGCTCTGCTGTCAATTTCATGGTGACCATTAAGTTCTTCATTGCATTGAACAAAGTATCCATTCTTTCTTCTGCTGCTCTACTCTCAGCTACATCTTCAATAATCTGACACATAACTTCTCGACCTCCTTCTGTTTCCTTATAATATTTTACATGTTTTTTTAATATGTCGCAATACATATCAACAGACCTGCTACATCCAAAATCATGTACTAATCTTCCAATTTGGGTAGTTGCATCTTTATACGCACCATTAACATAAATTATATGCGAACCATCTGAAAAATCTCTATTATTTTCTTTGATGACCCTCTCAACATGATATAACGGTAAACCTTCTCCAATTACATCATTCTGTGTAATAAAAATCACATACGAATCCTTAATTTCTTTAAACTTCTGCCCTTCCTCCAGAAGCTTACTATCAATCAATGCACTATGAAATCTTGCTCTTTGCGGAATTGCCCCTGTGTCCGCACGCTGTACTTCAATATCATATACTTTGCCATTGCCATCAACCGCCCGAATATCTATTGTAATACATCTGTACGGAATCACATTCTTATACTCGTGCTGTCCCTTTACCTCAAGAACACACATATCGTCTCTTTCAAATATTGTGTTCAATAAAAATTCTGTAGCTTCTGTATTTTCATCAAATACTAATGACATAAAATCATCATCAAATAGACAAAGCTTTTCAACAGCCTCCAGTGTCTTTTCAGACCATTTTCTTTCTATATATTCTGACAAATTATCTCCCCTTCCGTAATTTCGTTTTACCTGCATTTCAAATTCATCGCATTCAGCCATTATTATAATCTCTTCAAAACAACCTTATCACAATTAATATTTCATCCAAAACTTCAATATCTTTATTAGATACTTTCCCTAACTTTTTTATAAAATATAAATTTTATTATTTTTACAAGATTCTAACATTCTCCAAAATGTTTTCCTGCATATTATTTCTAACATTTTTTTATCTTATAATATTCGCAATGAATCCCATATTTGTCATCCACAAGCCTTTTGTCTATACGAACATTATGTTCCCCGCAAAATGCATCTATATCGAAATCAGTATCCTTATGCAGTATCTGGAGGTATAATGCTCCATTCTCCTTAATCAGCGAAATAGCTTTGGCAATGATAGCCTTTGTCTTTCCGGATTCAGCAACCGCTGAGCCGACCATCGTCACCAAATCGAATTTTTTGTCAAAATCGTAGGTAATCGCATCGGCACAAATTACCTTGATTGGATTGGTATTATTTTCGTTTTCAAGGCACGCAGCCAGATTATCAGAGCACTCTCTGTCAATATCAATAGAAGTCAAAGAGCCATTCATTACCTTATACGATAAGTACCTGTCCCAGTATCCCGCGCCTATCCCTATATTCAGAATATCAAAATCATTATGAATTATAAAATTTTCCTCCAAAAAACACGCAAACATATATTCCAGATATTTATTTTGCAGTGAAGTATTCCATTCGCCGGCTTCCCCGCCCCAGCAATCACCGTAAACCTTTAACAAATCTACCATAAATCATTTCCCCTGCCCGAATTTTGTCATAAGTTTTTATTCCCTGCACCGCGCAAACGTATAATGCTCAATTTTCTATAATATAGCTAATAGCAATCACACTATCCATTTATAGTATATATTAAAAAGCCTGCAAATGCAATCTCTTGCATTTACAGGCACCCAAAGTGCGGATAACAGGAGTTGAACCTGCACGGTCTCCCACTAGATCCTAAGTCTAGCGCGTCTGCCAATTCCGCCATATCCGCATATTGTATATTAAGGATAAGAAAACTTATCCGATGAAAAAAAATATCTCCGATTCATATAACGAATCCGAGAAAAACAAGTGAGCCATCCGGGACTCGAACCCGGGACAACTTGATTAAAAGTCAAGTGCTCTACCGCCTGAGCTAATGGCCCATATTATGCATCACATAACTGGGCTAGGTGGATTCGAACCACCGTAATGCAGCAGTCAAAGTGCTGTGCCTTACCGCTTGGCGATAGCCCAAAAATAAAGGGTGAGTACAGGGGCTCGAACCCTGGACCTTCAGAGCCACAATCTGACGCTCTACCAACTGCGCTATACCCACCATAGTATCTGGTCTATAACCAAGACCTATTAACACCAAGTTGTAAATATGGTATTAAAAAATGTGCCCAAAGGGATTCGAACCCCCGACCCACGGCTTAGAAGGCCGTTGCTCTATCCAGCTGAGCTATGGACACATATTGCTATTCTCATAGCAAAAGCGGGTGATGGGAATCGAACCCACGTATCTAGCTTGGAAGGCTAGTGTTCTACCATTGAACTACACCCGCATACAGTCGGGGTGACAGGATTCGAACCTGCGACCTCCTGATCCCAAATCAGGCGCTCTAGCCAAGCTGAGCCACACCCCGGTGTACTTTTTATTTTCTTTTGCGTTATTTCCTTGACGCAAGAATGATTATATTATAACACCAGCAAAAAGTCAACACCTTTTTTTAAATTTTTTTAATTTTTTTGAAAATCAAATAATTGCAACTATTTAAGCCCCATAAACAGGGGCTTTGCGGGCTATATGGTGTGTAGAGAACAGTACGCTTTTTTTCCATCTTCGGAGATTTCTATTGTCCCGTAGGTACATCTTCTTCCCTCCTGCCTTGGCATGGAAATGCTTCCGGGATTAAATGCGCTGATTCCCCTCATATATGTGAGGTCGGGAATATGGCTGTGACCATAGAGGGCAATATCTGCCCCGACGGACTCCGCCTTGTCTATAAGCCTTCCAAGCCCTGATTTGACCCCGTACGCGTGTCCGTGGGTTACAAATATGCGGTGGCCACACACATCTACCACTTCCTCCCCCTTAAGAGGGCTGCACATATCACAATTTCCGCGCACCATCACAACGGGGCAGTCAACGAACTCCTCTATATAATCTGCAAGGTCACCCGAATCCCCACAATGTATCAACATGTCTATCGGCTTAATCTGCTCTAAAAGCTTGAATAAATTGGTATTATAACCATGTGTATCACTCACAACAAGTATCTTCATAAAGTTTTTCACCTGCTCAATGCTATTCTTAGGTAATTGCTGACTCTGTGTGTGGCAGCCGTGCGTTGTACAATTTTACACAACCTTTTTACCGGCAGGAACGAGCTTTGCAATTACCTATACCATCTCCTACAGCCACTCCTTAATATATTTCTTCATCTCAGCAAGCGCCTTACCTCTATGGCTTACCTTGTTCTTCTCATCTGCTGTAAGCTGCGCTGTGGTGCGCCCGAACTCAGGCACATACACAATAGGATCATACCCGAAGCCGTTCTCTCCCATCGGCTCATGCGCTATAATGCCCTCTATCGTTCCCCTTGTAGTTCTGACCGTACCATCCGGAAAAACAGCCGCTATGGCGCACACAAAGCGTGCCGTGCGCTTGTCATCCTCCACACCGTCAAGTCTGTCTATTATGCTCTTATTCTTCACGCTGTAAGGTGTATCCTCACCCATATATCGCGCAGAATAAATTCCCGGCTCTTTGTTAAGGTAATCAACCTCAAGTCCTGAATCATCCGCTAACACTATATCACTGCTTAGTGCTGCCACCGCTCTGGCCTTTATTATTGCATTCTCTTCGAATGAATTTCCATCCTCCACAATGTCAAGACTGCAGCCTGCCTCCTTCATTGACAGAATCTCAACACCCAGATCCGCCATAATCATTCTGATTTCTCTCATTTTTCCTTCATTCGTGGTTGCAAAAATTATCCTCATAGTTTTCTCCTCTATCTTTTATTTGTAAACATCTTAAGACACACATTGCACTGTTTAGTCTCCTCAGTCCTTATCCAGATATCACCATGTGGGCTTATATACCCCTCTCCGTCATCAAGCACAACCGAAGCCGTTGCTGAATCGCCGCGATATTCTACGGCAACAGGGCGCTTTGAATTAGGTGTCTGGATATACACAACAATCGCATAACGTCCCCCCTGCTCAAGGTTCACCTTCTCAGGTATTTTGACCGTATAATATCCGGCATTGCTGAACGTCCCCTTTGTCAGGAGCCTTCTCATACTGAATGAAGCCTCATCCTTGAAGTCCTCAACAATATATATTTCATAGGAAGAATCAGGCGCCACACTGTAAAATGCCACCGCCTCGAGGCTCTCATCATCATTGGCGGTATACACATTTGCAAAATAAGCGTAATCCCTGTCATAGCCAATCTGTCCTACCCAGCCGCACAAATCCGTCTGATATATATTGTCATAATTGTCCGTGCCCTCTATTCCTGTATAGATGACATTGTGGACGCCTATATTACTGTCATAATAGGAAACATAGAATACACCCCTATCGCCGAACTCCTCTCCCCAGCTATTAGCACATATAAATGCGCCGTCACCCTCCGGTTCAAACGTAAAATTAGAGGCAGGATATGTATCATCCCATCCTATAATAACTATATCATGGTTAGGCTTTTCCGGTCCGATATAGCAGTAGGAATACTTATTTTCATCATAATATATGGAAGTGCTCCTGCTGTCGGGCATTTCCATATAAAGTGAACTCTGCACACCTCCATACAAAAACACTGATTTTTTTATATTGTCATAGTTCTTGCTCTCAAGCACCTGTGCTTCCTGAAGGTGCACAACAGCCTCAAGTCCCTCCGGCGAATACCCATCACCATACGGATCATCCTCCTCAAGAACAGGTCCTGTCCATGACGCGAGGTACGCTATAGCCATCGTGTATTCCCCACCATCGTTCTGTGTCATGCTGAAATTGTTGTTTATGGACATATGATCCTCAGAGAAATCTATATTGGTTTCCGGCTTGAGGGTAGTCTCCAACGCCATGAGCGAGGCAAATGCCCAGCAGGTTCCGAATGTACTCTGATTCTTTATCTCAGGCATTCTTCCCTCAGCACGGTAATCATAGATGTACGGAAATACCCTCTCATCCGGCTTCATATTGACAAAAGCGGCTGTATTGCTGTTAACGTCCCATGTATAGTCATATGACAAGCCCTCCTCGATGACCTGAGAAGGCACATATATGTGATTATTCCGGCATAACACCTTGGTTGACAATTCCCTGCTCTGGTCATCGCGCATCATTGTCTTCTGACCTGCCGACAACACTATCCTTGAATTAAACTTTTCAAGAATAAGGTGATTGGAGCTATAAAAATTAGCAGCACATAAAAACCACTCCGACAAAACCTCCGATGATATATACAATTGTAACTCATCATCAAAAAAAATCTGTTCAGCCGTTGCCGCTACAGACTTGCCATCTATCTGCAGCTTTATCCCTCTGGAATTTATATTTCCTGCAATTATTCCGTTCCACCTGCTATCTCTTGTGATTCCTGAGGCTCCCTGCTTTACTGCCTGCGGATTATAGTCATCCATGAAAACCCATATACTGCATGCTATAACCACAAGCATCACAGATAAATACCATCTTACTGATTTTCTCAATTTTTCTCCTGCTTTCCCTGTCTAGGCGGCTTAGGCCCTAAAAACTGATAATAATATGTCTTAAGCATACCATTGTATATTTTTCTGTTGGCATCAGCCTTGCGTCCGAAATAGCGCTCAGCCTCCGTATATGAGGTAATCATAAATGCCGACCATGAATCAAGCGCCGCAAACTGTCTTCCGAATTCACTATAGATAGCCGGAAGCGTCTCCTTATCCTCAAGTCTCTCTCCATAAGGCGGATTGGTTATGATAAATCCATATTTTTTCGGATGGCTCAGCTCCTTAACCGGTCTCTCCTGAAAATGTATAAGCCCCGACACGCCCGCATTCTCCGCATTGCGCCTTGCCGTCTTTAAGACTTCCTTATCAATATCATATCCCTGAATATCTGTCTCTATGGATGTATCGACCAGATCATTTGCCTCATCTATACAATCATACCACATTGAGCGTCCGATTATATTATCCCATTTTTCCCCGGTAAAGCTTCTGTTCATTCCCGGCGCTATATTTGCCGCCATCATCGCAGCTTCTATCGGGATAGTTCCGCTTCCGCAGAAAGGATCGACAAGAATCCTGTCCTTTCTCCAAGGTGACAGCATTATAAGTGCAGCCGCCAGAGTCTCCGAAATAGGAGCTTTTCCGGCTACCGGTCTGTAGCCTCTCTTATGAAGTGAATCGCCTGAGCTGTCTATGCATACGGTTACCTCATCCTTATAGTTAAAAATCCTTATAGGATACTCACTTCCCGATTCCTCAAACCAATTCACCTTGTAATAAGTCTTAAGCCTCTCAACCATGGCTTTCTTTACAATCGACTGTATATCCGATGAACTGAAAAGCTTGCTGTTGACCGTAGTAGCTTTCGTTACCCAGAACTTACCGTCCTTAGGAATCCACTGCTCCCACTCTATAGCCTTAATTCCTTCAAAAAGCTCATCAAATGTGTATGCCTTAAATCTTCCTGCACATATCATTACACGCTCAGCCGTTCTAAGAAAAACATTGGCTCTGCAAAGTGCTTCCGCATCACCGAGAAATGTGATTCGTCCATCCTCAACACGCTCAATATCATACCCTAAATCAATAATTTCTCTCTTTAATACCGCCTCAAGTCCAAAATGACAAGGCACAACAATAGGAAAAGTCTTCATTCATATCTCCAATTCTATAATATTTATATAATGATTGTAGCCCTTGATACCCCCCCTTGTCAAACTGAATTACCAGTTGATTCTCTCCACCACATTTCGACATTTTTTTTAAAAACCTCTTGCAATTTAGAATATCATACTGTATAATATCCCATGTAAGGTACGTAAGTATCTTATGTATAACCCCTTATTAATTATTTATACTCCCCTCATCGAAAAAGAAGTGGCTCCCCCACTTCTTTTTCACTTTCTATAGACATTTATCACTTATTGCCCTCACCATCAAAGACAAGAGGTTATAGGCTTTTCCATGATAATCCGATTATTCTTGAAGTCTAAAACAGAACGCTGCGGCGATAAAATCTGGTAGCCAATCACTCCGTCAACAGATACTCTTTTTTGAATTGCGCTTATATCTGAAATCGTAGCGGTGATACTTTTGTAATCATTTTCACCCACATGTACAATAGGAATAGTAACAATATTCTGCGTTTCGGAAACAAGTATAAGTTGCGGGTCATCCTGAAAACTTTGCCCCAACAGACATGTATTTGCGCCAGTGTCTAAAACAAATTGGCATGTCCTATTCGCCGCTTCAACCTCAATAACAGGAAGTTTTTCACAACTCATAGGAATTATTGTTTGATTTTCAAAAGCATACTCCGGGTCAAGGATAATTTCATTAACGGTATAGTCAAGCAGAACTGTATAATTTCTAATCACATCTATTCCAAGCGAACCAAGCAACTTCAAATCTGGCATAATTTTTTTTAATGCATTCTCCGCATACATCAAATCCATAATTAAGACGGGCATATCTGACCGTTCAACATCTGAAAAGCGCAGTACATTCAAAGTTCCTTTATCTGCTGTACTTTTCTTTACTCCCTCTGAAAACTTCGCAATATCAATGCGTTCTCCCTGCATTTCTTGAAAATATGCTTTGTTTATTGCTGTCTGCATAGCTCCTGTATCAAAGGCAAAAAACCCTTCCTTGTCATTCGCTGTTGCAGGAATGAGCATTATTCCATTTACAAGTTTGTATGGTATCTTAATCATTTTTACTTCCTCCAATTTTAATGGTGTCTTATTTCAAGCTAACAGTTTCTAATTTAATTATATAAGTATAACAAAAAAAGACAACCCCTAAGGATTGTCTTAAGATGTGCGTGACAGGATTCGAACCCACGACCTACTGGTCCGTAGCCAGTCGCTCTATCCAGCTGAGCTACACGCACACATGCATATTAAATTGAATAACCAATGATTATTCTCTTCACCAGCAACATTGATATTATATACCACTGTTCCTGCAATGTCAATAGTTTTTTCTTTTATTTTTTCTTTCATTAAATCTTTTATCCAACCTTGTATGCATCAATTTTAACATGGTATTTACCATTAAAAACGACTTATATTACTCAAATAAGTGCTTAAACAAATTCCAAAAGTACGGCAACAGGTTTGCAAGGACTATAAACAGCGCAATCCACCTGGCAAGTGTTACATTGGATTTTCTTTTTTCCCGCTGCACAGAATCCTCCTTCACGGAAACACGCACGTCCCGCTTTTTGTTAAGCTCCTCAGCATAGAGTGAGCTGCCCTCCATTCCGGCAGTTGACACCTTAGCATGGCTTGTCGTATTATCATACCTTTCATGGTACTGCTCATGGACAGCCTGCTCTGAATGTGCATTTTTGTCATCATCATACATCTGATGATAACGCTCATGTTCATCTACCCCCAAGTGCAGCTTATTAAATGCGCCACACTTTGGACATATTCCATAATATTTATCATTATCGAATTTCTTATGACAGCTTATACATGTGACCTTCATATATCCTCCATACCCTTAATACTATTTTAATTTATAATGTAAAGCAATAAGCTTTGCGTAAGCGGCGGATATACACCAGCCGCCTGCGCACCATATTCTATGACGTATTTACAATCTTAAATACCGTATAACATTACATATTATCGAGCTTATAAAGCATGTCACATTACATATCCTCATGCTTAAAGACAACTTTTCCATCTATTATCGTATATCTAAGGACGCTGTCCGATTTCATTATATTTCCATCACATATAGCAAAATCAGCATCCTTGCCCACCTCTATACTTCCTACGCGCTTCTCTATCATAAGGTGCTTCGCAGGATTGATAGTTATTGCCTTTAATGCGTCAAACTCATCCATCCCGGACTTAACTGCCAGTCCGGCACAGAGGGCAAGATACTGCTGTGGTATAACAGGCGCATCTGTAATAATTGACACCTGACATCCTGCTTTGGCAAGTATGCCCGGGGTTGTAAATGACTTGTTCCTCAGCTCATACTTCGTTGCATGTCCAAATGAAGGACCTACCGCAACCGGAAATCCCTCTTTTGCTAAATCGTCCGCAATCAACGCTCCATCCGTACAGTGTTCAATTGTTAACTTAACACCAAACTCTTTAGCAATCCTTATGGCTGTAAATATATCATCTGCTCTATGTGCATGTGCCTTAAGAGGAAGCTCTCCTCTTATTACCGGAAGCATTGCTTCAAGCTTAGCGTCATACTGTGGAAGCTTGCTGTCATCCTCTGTAGCTCCCTGAAGTCTTATATCATATTCTACAGCTTTTCTTAACATATCCCTGAGCCTGAATGCTGTTGTCATCCTTGAATAATTTCCCTTGTCCTTATAGCAGCGTTTAGGATTTTCTCCAAATGCGCACTTCATTGCAACAGGAAATTTGACAACCATATCGTCAACCCTGTGTCCGTATGTCTTAACTGCCATAAACATACCGCCTAGAACATTGGAACTTCCCGGACCTGTACCGACACATGTAACACCGCCCTCCCTTGCAAGCTTAACAGTCTCATCCTGTGGATAAAATCCATCTATTGCACGAAGCTGTGGTGTCACTATATCGTTCATCTCGTTATAGTCCTGACTCTCAAAACCTATCGCATATCCATCCAAGCCCAGGTGACTATGTGCGTCAACCAGTCCAGGGTATACATTAAGCCCTTTGATATCTAACACCTCAGCCTCACAGTTGTCCATGCTATCAGGTAATGCACCTGATAGCATAGTTCCGGTATTTATCGCCGTTATTTTTCCGTTCTCAACCATTATATCTGCTATATACGGCTCTCTGCTAACCGCATCATGAATACATCCGTTCTTTATCAAAAGCATGCTTTACCTTATCCTCCTTACCTGCTGTGAATATATGTAGTTTACAAATCTACTATATAAATGATGTCGTGGCAAACCATGCTGAGCAAATGTACCGGTACACCTCATTTCTCCGCCTTGTATATGAAACAACTATTCGGCGTCAATGTATCAGAAGCTTATTTTTCGGTGTACCAGTGTATAACGTATTATATTTAACACGCTAGGTTTATAGAGCATGTTTTGACACCATCATCATATAAATATCATTATGCTATAGAATGTAAAAAAAAGAAATATGACTTAAGTCATATTTCCAAAAAAAATGCTGGTGGCCGGACTTGAACCGGCACGGGATCGCTCCCGAAGGATTTTAAGTCCTTTGCGTCTGCCTATTCCACCACACCAGCATAGCTATTAAATTGATGGGGCCTATAGGGCTCGAACCTATGACCCTCTGCTTGTAAGGCAGATGCTCTCCCAGCTGAGCTA
>DNFT01000127.1 GCA_003486385.1 Eubacterium sp.
AATATAATACGTTATACATGCTGAGTTTATAGCACATGTTCTGACCAAAAACATCATTACACAACTGTTTGGTATCAAGTCTGAGTTTTCAATTAACCAGCGGGGATAAGTTGAAAAAAAGGAGGGCCCGGCACTTCGGGGAAAGTACCGGGCTTTATGAAAAAGAAAAAGAATTCTGTTAGGCTGTTTTAATGTTTCCGGAAGCTTTATTGTCTCTTCCTTAACTTTGATTATAGTATAGAAGTACTATGTGTCATGCGTGTGAAACAAAAATGAACAATTTGTTAACAATTATCAATAATATATAAAAAATGTTCATATTTACATGCAATTTATATAAAAAACAGTATATTGCTTTGAAAAGTGAAAATAAAATGTATAATCATAGAGGCATTTTGTCTGATTTTTCGGTAAAAATTACTGCAATGTAAACAGAAAAAGACAACATAGGGGTACCTTTTAATATTGATGGACAGTCATGTTATTTTAAGATATAATTACATGTATATAAGTAAAAATAATTTATATTTTACAGGAGGAATACATATGTGGGCTTATGAAAGTACCTTTTATCAGATATATCCGTTGGGATTCTGCGGGGCACCATTTGAGAATGATGGAAATTTGGAGCATAGAATATTGAAGGTGCTTGACTGGATTCCCCATATTAAGAAGCTTGGAAGTACTGCAATCTATTTTTCTCCGGTATTCGAGTCTGATACTCATGGATATAACACAAGGGACTATAAGAAGATAGACGTAAGACTTGGTACCAATGAGGATTTTAAGGCTGTATGTGATGAGCTGCATGCCAATGGAATAAAGGTTGTCTTAGACGGAGTATTCAACCATGTAGGACGCGGCTTTTACCAGTTTCAGGATGTTATAAAGAACAGGGAAAATTCGCCTTACCTGTCATGGTTCAATGTCAACCTCGGAGGAAACTCAGGTTATAATGACGGACTGTGGTATGAGGGCTGGGAAGGCAATTATGACCTTGTAAAGATTAATCTTAGAAATGAGGATGTCATTTCGCTCATTTTCGATGCGGTGAGATACTGGGTTGAATATTTTGGAATAGACGGAATAAGGCTTGATGTAGCTTACTGCCTTGATATGGATTTTGTGAGAAGACTCAGAAGCTTCACGGATGAGCTTGGACGTGAGCAGGGCAGGGAGATTTTCCTTGTGGGAGAGATGCTGCACGGAGATTATAACAGGCTTGTCAATGATGAGATGCTCCATTCGGCTACCAATTATGAGTGTTATAAGGGGCTGTATTCGAGCTTTAACAGCATGAATATGTTCGAAATCAACCATTCGCTCAACAGACAGTTCGGCAGCGAGAATTGGTGCATATACAGAGGAAAGCACCTTTTATCCTTTGTCGATAACCACGACGTGACCAGAGTGGCTAGTATTCTCACCAATAAGAATCATCTTCCGCTTATATATGCGCTTATGTTCGGAATGCCGGGAATACCATGTGTATATTATGGAAGTGAGTGGGGTGCGCAGGGTAATAAGTCTGATGGCGACCCGGCACTGAGGCAGTCCTACGATAGACCGGAGTGGAACGAGCTGACAGAGCTTATAAGCAGGCTTGAGAACGCGAAGAAGAACAGCGAGGCGCTCAATTATGGCGGATTTTATTCGGTTGTGCTCACAAATAAGCAGTGCATATTCGAGAGAAAAAGTGAGCATGAGCGCGTGCTGGTGGCTATAAATGCGGATTCGGAAGGCTATACGGCACATTTTGACGCACGCTGCGGACGTGCTGTTGACCTTATAACAGGCAGGGAGCATGATTTTGGAGGCGGAAGCTATCTTGAGCCGTATTCTGCTTATTATTGGAAATGTGAGTGCTGATTGTTGAAAAGTGTAAAATGGAGAGATTAATGAACAGTGATTTTCTTAAGATGAAAAGATTATTTTTGAAGCAGAGCTATATCGACGCATGGGAGCTGTACGCGGACTCTATGGAGGACGAGAATGCGTGCCTGTGGGATTATATAATCCTGACCGCTTCTAATGAACTTCAGGCGGAGGCTTTCAGAAAGGAGATTGCATGCAGGCTTGAAAAGAAGGTCATACCGGACAGAATACATTATGCGGTTATACCGGATCCGGATGGCAGGAGGGTAGGCTCGGGAGGAGCGGCATTTAATGTACTTAAATATCTTGCCGATATTGAGGGGGAAGGCTTTGCGGATAAGAGAATACTTGTCATACATTCAGGCGGCGACAGCAAGCGTATTCCTCAGTACAGTGTATGCGGCAAGCTTTTTTCACCTGTGCCGAGACAATTGCCGGATGGAAGAATGTCGACACTCTTTGATGAGTTTATGATTGCGATGGCGGGTATCCCGGGAAGAATAGAATCGGGAATGCTGACTCTCTCGGGTGATGTCATGCTGTTATTCAATGCACTGCAGCTTGATTTCCAGTATAATGGTGCCGCTGCCATATCCATAAAGGAATCTGTTGAGACAGGTAAGGATCATGGTGTTTTCTTAAACGATGGAAACGGTTATGTGAAACGCTTCTTACATAAACAGACAGCGGAGGCGCTTACCTCAATAGGTGCCGTGAATGCACAGGGAAATGTTGATCTTGACACAGGAGCAATCATGTTCGATGCGGCGCTTCTTCGCGCGCTGTGGGGACTTATAAGCACGGATGGCAGACTGGATGACGATAAGTTCGCAAGCTTCGTGAATGAACGCTCAAGGGTGAGCTTTTACGGAGATTTTTTGTATCCGCTTGCAGGAGCTTCGACACTTGAGGAGTTCTATACACAGGCACCGGAGGGGGAATTTAATGATGAACTTTTTGAGTGCAGAAGAAGGATATGGGATGCCTTAAATGGATTTACAATGAAGCTTATATGCCTCGCTCCTGCTGAATTTATACATTTCGGGACAACGCATGAGCTGTGGAATTTAGAGACTAAGGAGCTTGGAAGCTACGAACACCTTGGCTGGACTAAGAGGGTGTGCACCGACTATCAGGGGGCACTTCCACTCAGTATAATAAACGGACATATCGACGATGACATACAGGCGGAGGGACCGGCTTATATTGAGAACTGTGCCATTGGTAAAAATGTAGTTATCGGAGAAAATGTTATTCTGTCCGGGCTGACCTTAAACAATGTCCATATTCCTTCCGACTGCTGTATGCACAAGGTAAAGCTTCTGAATGGAAAATATGTTGTGAGGGTCTATGGCTGCATGGACAACCCGAAGGGAAGATACATGGATAAGAACGGTTCGACACCGTTTCTTGGGACAGACCTTAGAAGCTTTATGAGACAGATGGAGATTACAACGGACGAGGTGTGGGACAGCGGTAACAGTGATGGCTGGTATCTGTGGAATGCAGGACTTTTCCCGGAATGTGATACTCTTTCTGAGGCTGTGGAATGGGCATGCACCATGAGAAGAGTGGCTTCTGGGGAGCTGTGTGCCGATGAAAAGCTAAAAGATGCATACCGCAGCGCAAAAAGATACAGTCTTATGGACAGCTTCGCCGAGGCCGACGCTGTGGATGCGATAACAGAGAAGTTCGCACTTGCCGAGCTTGTAAAGGCATACCGCTTTATAAATATGCTCAAAAACAGGACGGCTTATGAGGAGGCATTGCAGGTATACAGGGAATGTACCATCACGCAGGAGGAATTTTCACTTCTTATGGAATGTATAAAGGAATGCAGTTATTCCGAAAAGATGAGAGCCTGCCTTGCAATCTCAAAATATATGAAAAATAAGGGTATCAGGTATATGTATGGCGGTGAGGAGCTGTCGGCTTATGCGATGGAGTCTATGTGCTTTGATACGCTGTCACATGCGCTTAAGAGTACGTCGGGCATACAAAAGCACATTGCAAAAGCTGTATGTGACAGTGTCGAGATATCACTCCCGGTGAGGGTGAACTGGGGAGGCGGCTGGACGGATACACCGCCTTACTGCAACGAGAATGGCGGCGTTGTGTTAAATGCCGCGATACTCATAAACGGAAAGCGTCCTGTATGCGTGGTTGTAAAGAAGATTGACCGCATGTGCGTGGAATTTGAGAGCGAGGACATCGGTGTGAAGGGCAGTACTGAGGATATCGAGGATATCAGAGATTGCAATAATCCGTATGATTATTTTGCTCTTCACAAGGCGGCGCTTGTGGCTTCCGGAGTCATTCCGGCTTATGGCGATGATACACTTGTGGATGTGCTTGAAGGACTTGGCTGTGGTTTATATATATCTACCAAAGTAATCGGTATACCTAAGGGCTCAGGACTTGGAACCAGCAGCATACTTGCCGGTGCGGCAATCAAGGCTCTGTGGCAGTTTATCGGAAGGGAGTATACGGAGAACGAGCTGTATGACACAGTACTGATAATGGAACAGCTTATGAGCACCGGGGGCGGCTGGCAGGATCAGGTAGGTGGTCTGAGTGATGGGATTAAGTATATTACAACACAGGCAGGGCTTAAGCAGAATATAATGGTGGAGCACCTTGATATAACTGATTCGATGAAGGTGGAGCTTGAGGAGCGTTTCGCAATCATATATACGGGGCAGAGACGCCTTGCCAGAAATCTCTTGAGAGAGGTTGTAGGCAACTATATAAATGGCAAAAAAGAGACACTGTATGCACTTTCCGAGATGAAGCGTGTGGCACTCCAGATGAAGGATTCATTGCTTGAGGGAAGTATGGAGCGCTTTATCTGTGAGCTGAACCATCACTGGGAGCTTTCAAAAATGCTTGACCACGGCGTGACCAACACCTGTATTGAGCAGATTTTTGCCACCTGTGAGGAGCTCATTGACGCAAAATTCATAGCAGGAGCAGGCGGCGGTGGATTTTTGCAGGTGATTTTAAAGGAAGGCGTCACCAGAAAACAGCTTGATGAACATTTACAGAATGTATTTCAGGGAACAGGCGTGGCAGTGTGGGACTGCCAGTTTGTATGGTAAATATATTTATAGAAAATGGTTGACATATCCCGGAACAAGGTATATATTGTCATTAACCAAAACCTAGTAATATGCTAGGAAAAAAGAAAATACAGCTTATCGGCTTTTGATTATATGGAGGATAGAAATATTATGAGTAAGCCTTTTATTTATATGGATAATGCAGCTACCACGAAGGTTGCACCACAGGTTCTTGATGCGATGCTGCCTTATTTTTCAGAAATATATGCGAACGGTTCAAGTGTGTACCAGTTCGGTCAGACTGCTAAGGAAGCGATAGAGAATGCGCGGGCACAGGCAGCAGCCCTTATTGGTGCCAGGCCTGAGGAGATATATTTCACAGGCGGCGGCAGTGAATCGGATAACTGGGCTATCAAGAATGCCGCAGAAGTGTATGGCAACAAGGGAAAGCACATTATCACAAGCAACATTGAGCACCACGCAGTACTGCACACCTGCCAGTATCTTGAGAAGCATGGCTTCGAGGTGACATACCTCCCGGTTGACTCTGAGGGAAGAATCACACCGGAGCAGCTTGAGGCAGCCATAAGACCTGATACTATTTTGGTATCAATAATGACAGCTAACAATGAAATCGGGACAATCGAGCCTGTTAAGGAGCTTGGACGTATCGCACATGAGCATGGTGTTCTTTTTCACACAGATGCGGTTCAGGCGTACGGACATATTCCGATAAATGTTGACGAGATGAATATTGATATGCTCAGCTCAAGCGGGCATAAGATTAATGGACCTAAGGGAATAGGTATCATGTACGCGAGAAAGACAGTCAAGCTTGCACCGTTCATCCACGGCGGAGCACAGGAGCGCGGCAAGAGAGCCGGAACACTCAACACTCCGGGTATCGTAGGTTTTGGTGCGGCTGCACAGCTTGCAGGCGGGAAGATGGAGGAGAGAAAGAAGATTCTTGACGGTCTGCGCGAGCACCTCATTGAGCGCGTGTTAAATGAGATTCCTTACAGCCGTTTAAACGGAGCAAGAAATGACAGACTTCCTAACAATGCTCATTTCTGCTTCAGATTTATAGAGGGCGAGTCAATGCTTATCATGCTTGACATGAATGGTGTGTGCGGCTCAAGCGGTTCAGCATGTACTTCAGGCTCACTTGACCCGTCACATGTTCTTCTTGCGATAGGACTTCATCACGAAATAGCACATGGTTCATTGAGACTTACCCTCTCAGAGGACATCACGATGGAGCAGATTGACTACACCGTGGACAAGTTAAAGGAGATTGTTGCAAGACTTCGTGAGATGTCACCGCTTTATGAGGACTTCGTGAAGAATGGCGAGAAGTAGAAGCTACATTTTAAATAGTAAAAATAAGTTTTAAGTTTTATCAGGAGGAATATATATGTACAGTGAAAAGGTAATGGATCATTTCCAGCATCCAAGAAATATGGGAGAGATAGAGAACGCCAGCGGTGTCGGCACAGTCGGCAATGCCAAGTGCGGAGACATTATGAGAATATATCTTGATATCGACGAGGATACCAAGGTTATCAAGGATTGTAAGTTCAAGACCTTCGGCTGCGGTGCGGCTGTAGCAACGAGCAGCATGGCAACAGAGCTTGTAATAGGAAAGACAATCTATGAGGCTATGGAGGTAACTAACAAGGCGGTTATGGAAGCGCTTGACGGACTTCCACCTGTAAAGATTCACTGCTCACTCTTAGCTGAGGAGTCAATACATGCGGCACTCTGGGATTACTGTCAGAAGCATAACATCGAGATTCCGGGGCTTAAGGAGCCTAAGAAGGATGTCCATGACGGCGAGGAAGAACAGGCAGAATAATTTTAATTATATCAATTCGCGTGTATAAAAGATTTGCATATAATAGTTTATTGTGATAAAATGTAACTACTATCAGATTTGTTGTGAATAATCAGAAAACAGCAGCATAATCTGGGGTAGTTACTATTTTTATGAGGAGGAATAATAGATGGGAAGACCTGGAGCTGGTAGTGCCGGAGGAGTACACAGCGGCGGAGGACATTCAGTATCAAGATCCGGCGGAGGACATAGAGTAGGAGGTTCATCCTCGTCAAGACCAATGGGAGGAGCATCAAGACCAACAGGAGGTTTCGGCGGAGGCAGACCATCGAGTACACCGCCAAGAGGAGGTAATTACGGAGCACCGCCACCACCAAGAGGAGGTTACTACGGAGCACCGCCACCACCAAGAGGAGGACATTACGGAGCACCGCCACCACCACCTAGACATTATGGAGCACCACCTCCACCACCACGCGGACGCGGCAGAAGAAGCGGTGGATGTGTTTCAGAGATTATGAGTTGGATAGTGGTATTCCTGATTCTGGTCATAGCTATGGCATTCTACTTTTCACCAGGCAGTAGCAGTTCGGGAAGTATTCCTTCAAGCAGCTATAACCGTGAGAAGCTTGATTCTGGCAATGGTTATGTGAATGACTGTATTGTTGATGAACTCGGATGGTTCGATAATGTTAGCAGAACCGAGAGCAGGCTTAAAGACTTCTATAATGAGACAGGTGTACAGCCATATATTGTTCTGCTTGATTATGATACATACAGCAAGGAAGGCACATCTGATGATGCGAAGTATAACTATGCTTTAAAGTATTATGATAACAATATTACAAACGAATCGACATTCCTTTATGTATATTTTGAAGAGGAATATGAGGATGAGTATAGTGAACCGGGATATATGTGTTATATCAACGGAACACAGGTAAGTTCTGTTATGGACTCTGAGGCAGTGGATATATTCTGGGCATATCTTGACAAGTACTGGTCGGACAGCAGTCTGTCAACTGATGATTTGTTTGTCAAGACTTTTGATTCTACAGCGGACACGATTATGACCAAGTCAACCACATCCAAGGATGTCGCAAAGTATGTACTTATCGTGGTTGCGGCAGGAGTTGTCGTATTCGGCGTTGTCAAGGTTGTTAAGCTCAAGCACAAGAGAGCCAAGGAGGAGGCTGAGGAGACAGAGCGTATCCTCAACACACCTATGGAGAGCCTTGTAGACGAGGAGCTTAAAAAGACGGCAGCCAAGTATGACGAGAAAAAATAGTATTCCATATCGCAAAATGTTAAAATGAAAAAAAGAATTGCAGTAGTATTCATTGTGATGGTGTTATTGCTTTTGGGTGTTTTGACTTTTTTGAGTATACCAAAGCATTTATCTGGAAACTATATGGTTTGTTCAATTGATGGCAAGGTAAAGAAGGTCGAATTGGACATAACAATTCACAGAGGGATGTTTAAAAACAAGGGCATAACTGGAAAAATCATATTTGATGGAACCGAGTATATAAGTGTTGAAGATGCATATAAAAACGGTCCGAGCGGACGCGGACAATTTGTAATTCCAACTCCCAATGTGTTTGATATTACAGAGAGCATCTATATAGAAGAAATAGGAAAAAACATGAAATATATATGGCTTCACGAGGTTAGCTCGAAAGGACAATATTCTTATTTCGGACCGGCAAAATCGATAGGGGAGATGAATGAGATAACCCGGATGATTTTAGAAGCATGGGAATAAAGGATTAGCGTTTCCTTAGAATTATTTTTATTTACATCTTGATATTTTTATCTTAATCATGTAACATAGATACAGAATCACAACTGGCGGAAAGCGGAGACAGATGTTGTTTTCGTGGCAGGACTACCTGCAGGGAGTGATTGGTTAAGATATGCCGACCGCCTGGGCGATGCTTATTATAGTACGCCCAGGTGGTCTTTTTTGTTGTTTTGGAAACAAGGTTTTCCTACACACCATCGGGCAAAAACAGGAGGAATCACAATGGAAATGTTATCACTTGAGCAGGAGCTCAGCCAGAATGCTTATCCGGGAAGAGGAATTGTCATCGGAAAGACTCCGGATGGAAAGAGTGCGGTCACAGCTTACTTCATCATGGGAAGAAGCAGCAACAGCAGGAACCGTGTATTTGTTGAAGATGGAGAAGGCATAAGAACACAGGCATTTGACCCATCCAAGCTTGAGGACCCAAGCCTTATAATCTATGCACCTGTGCGTGTGCTTGGAAACAAGACGATAGTTACCAACGGCGACCAGACAGATACAATCTATGATGGAATGGACAAGCAGCTCACCTTTGAGCAGTCATTAAGAAGCAGGGAGTTCGAGCCGGATGGACCTAACTATACACCTAGAATATCAGGTATCATGCATATCGAGGGCGGAAGGTACAACTATGCAATGTCTATTTTAAAGAGCAATAACGGCAACCCTGAGGCATGTAACAGATATACCTTTGCTTACAGCAATCCTGTCGCAGGAGAGGGACATTTTATACATACATATATGCATGACGGCAATCCGCTTCCAAGCTTCGAGGGCGAGCCGAAGTGGGTCAAGATCGAGGGTGATATAGACACCTTCGGTGATATGGTATGGAACAGCCTCAACGCTGACAACAAGGTATCACTTTTTGTCAGATACATTGATATCGAGACAGGAAAGTACGAGAGCAGAATTTATAATAAGAATGTATAGAGATGTTGGGTGCAAAACATGCACTATAAACTTAGCTGTGTATAAC
>DNFT01000093.1 GCA_003486385.1 Eubacterium sp.
ACCTCCGCGCCCGTGATAGATGTAACCCCGGCACATACCGTAAATCCTGATGCGGACAATGACGCCGTAAGGAGCATCGACATAACCATAACCGTGACGGAGCACGGCTCAGGACTGAGGACGGATAATTCCTATGAGTACGGCTTTTCCGCTTCTGCCTCAGCCCTGCCTTCGGAATGGGAAAGCTATGGCAGCGCCTCCTCACCTTCAGGCTTCACCACTTCACTTCCGGACCTTGGTGCCTCAATGGACGGCTATTACTACCTGTGGGTGCGCCAGGTGATGGATAACAGCGGCAGCCTCTCCGTAAGCCCTTCCGCACTCGCAACCGTCAACAGCTGCCATGTGTACGGCATATATGTATTTGACAACACCGCCCCGTCCGGAAAGACGGAATACACAGAGAATAACATTACCCTCGGTCTTTACAATGACACGATCACTGATTCACCTTATGCCGTGATGACCATACATGACCCGCATGATGACATAGCAGGCATAGAAGGATATGTTCTCCGGGTAAGCGATGCCGCCGACCCGTCAAACAGTGTTGACCTTGCTTTCACACCTGATGACGGCACCGGAACCTATATCTGCCGCTTTAACCTTTATGACAGCCTTCTCGGCGCAGAGAACATCGAACAGGTCAGGATGTGTATAGTCTCAAAGGACAAGCTTGGCAATGAAGCGACCATCCCGATAACACGGTATGATTTCGGAACCCTGCAGACAGGAGCTGCTATACGCGCGGAGGATATAGGGTACAGGGATGTAGAAAATGCAGATGAATATGTATATGAAAGAGATAACTTCCGTGTGGAAGCATACATAGAAGCCGTAACCGGGGGCACGCAGTTCAAAGCGGGGCAATGGGGGATGGTGAGGATATATACATTCGGATATGTCGATGAGGTTGAGATTGATTTCGGTTCACTCATGAACTATTACAATCCGCAGTATGACAGGCTTCCTACACTTATAAAAACAACAATAGACAGCCGGTTGTCACTTATGCATAGACATGAATTTTCGGTACCACTTTACTGCACTGACAGCAGTTTTAATGATACAAAGGTTATAGGCTATAAGAAAGGGGGCATGGAGCAAAGATATGTTGTCTATAACGTAAAGGGCAGCATACTGGATGATATCAGGACAATATTGAAGTACAAAATTTATTAAAACACAGCGAGAGTGCCGGAGAGGAGATTGCATATGGATACAAAGGAATTTCGCAGGCAGATAGCGGAGAAATTCATTGATTCTTTAAAAGAAAATCCGGAACATTGGCAGAGACAGTGGTCTGTTTCCGGAGGCAGACCGGAAAATTGTGTATCACACACAGTCTATAGCGGAATTAACAGGTTCAACCTTACGTTTGCTGCAATCCAGAAGAGCAGCGATGATATGAGGTGGGCTACATTCAAGCAGATACAGCAGCAGGGATGGCACTTGAAGAAAGGTGCCAGGGCAGAGATGGTTGAGTTCTGGCAGCCTTATGATAAATACACGCACAAGGTTGTGCCATGGGATGAGTATAACAATGCTGAAAATCCGGAGAATTATGGACTGCGCAGCAGATATCATATGGTGTTCAATGCAAAGGACATTGAAGGGATTCCGCCGGAAGTAAAGGTACATAACAACATCACACAGAACGAGGCAATAGACAGGATTATTGATGGCATGGCAATAAAGGTTTTAAATGACAGTCCGGACAAGGCATACTACAGTGTCACGAATGACGATATTCATCTTCCGCCAAAGGAAGTGTTTGATAATGACCATGCCTATAATTCAACACTTCTGCATGAGCTGTCACATGCAACAGGGGCAAAGAGCAGACTTGACCGTGTGCAGTCCGGAATCAGGAACACCTCAAACTATGCGGTTGAGGAACTTGTGGCAGAGATATCATCATGCTTTACCGGTGCTGATATCGGGCTGCAGTATGAGCCGGCAGAATTTAAGAATCATAAAGCCTATGTGCAGAGCTGGATAAGTGCGATAGAACAAAAGCAGGAAGTACTGTTTGAGGCTATCAGGCAGGCAGACAGGGCTGCAGATTATCTGCTTGAGAAGGGAGAGCTGCTTAAGGTGAATGAGAATGAAAATGATAATGTAGAGGAGGTGATGGAGAACAGCACACAGTCTGTGGATGGTATGAGGACACCCGAAACTATCGTTATTAATAACGAACTTGAGATTGTCGAGCTTACAGGAAACCTTAAATTCAAAGACAGCGTTGGATATACAATGCCGGAAGGCTACTGCTTTATGCACCCTGATAAGGGGTACCTGGCATTTGCCGGAAATACCATGCCGTATATGCCTCTTGGTGGAAAAAATGCATTGCTTAATATACAGAAGGATGGAGGTTTTTTGAATTTTGACGATATGGCATGGGTTAAGCCGGTTGAAGAGCCGGTTGCGGTGCATAAGAGTGTTGAAGAAAAAGAGAAAGTTGGTGATAAAGTAAATGAGTATATTGAGTGTATGGTAAAAAATAATGATATCAGCAGCACTAAAAATTTTTATAAATATCTTGATGAAAAAAGAGAAAACTTAGCTGATTTGCTGAAGTGGCGTTCGTTGGGCGGTACAATGCTTAATGAAAAGCTGCCTGAAGGGTATGAGCAGGCGTGCTTTGGGCTATTAAAGGAGTTTATGCCTGAAAAGGTTAATGATTTTGAGCTTTCAAAGGAGTGTTACAAAGCCTTTAAAAAGGATGTGGAGGTCAACGGCTATCAGCCAACGGCATATCTTATGTCAAACTACTATTATATGATGGAGAAAAGGGGAAGAGAGACTCCGGCAGCTCTGTCGGAAATCTCCAAGGAGTATCTTGAGGGCAGCTCAGATCCACTGGTTAATAACATAGGAAATGAACTCAAGGCGCAGGAGACTTTGCAGCTGCAGGAAATGGAGCAGTGCAGGTGATATGAGTGAGGTGAACTCAGTTCACCTCACGTAGATGAAAGTCCGGAAGTGAGCTCAGTTCACTTCCGGAGGAAAGGATGTGAAATGTATAACACCAGATTTATCATGTCGGATGGCTCTGTAATATACCCGGCATATCTTGACAGGGAAGATAAAGAGAAGCTGCGCAGCCGGCAGGGAAAGCAGAGGGAGTATCTAAGATGTGGGTGCAGGCTTGATAAAAACCTATATTACAGACTTTCAGAGGATTTAAAATTCTATCCCGAACACAACAACTATGAACATGATAAGTATTGCTGCCGGTACCGTGAGAACGGCAGGAACCGGAGAATAACAGCGTATATGTATGATGATTCATCGGATGAGATAACAGCGTTCTGCAGCTTTAATCCAAGATCGTTCAGCGATGGAGAAAAAAACGATCCGGATGACAATGAACAGGAAGAGACATCAGAGGAATTGCCGGAGGGAGAAGTCATAGTCGAAGGTGCTGCACCTGAAAAGGGTGATGTGAAGGAGAAGAAGGAGCCAAAGCTTGGAATGCCTGAGCTTATCAGAAGCCTCAATGTTGATACCTTTACGGATGCTGTAATGCATAATATAAAGTCCGAAAGCAGGAATTCATTTTCAAAGTCCGTTTACAAACGTATGAGGCATGTGCGGATAGCCAAAATGAAAAAGCCGATAGGTGAACTGTCACTTGAAACTGATGGTGTAAGATTTATATATCTTAAATATGCTGATACATACGAACAGACGGAAAAAGGTTATACGAAGTGTTATATAGATACGCTGGATTCTGATGGAAAAACGTATAGGAATCTTGTATATCCGGATGCACTGAGAAAAGCGGTGAAGGCGTTTGTGAAGGCATACGGCATAGAGCCGGATGGAAATACGATGATTGCCGGCTTTCAGTATGTTAAGAAAGGGCGTTCCGGGTATACCTACAGGATCATTGGAAGGCTGCATATATTTCAGGTATCAAGTAATGGCATATACAGTCGGACACTTGCTGAGCAGGGAATATACAACGCGCTGGAAGACATTGTATCGAAAAATAGAGATATATGGTATATGATTCCTCCGGAGGATCCGAATGTGGCTGCAATTGTTTATGTTGAAGGACAGCCTAAAAGCTTAGTCCTGGCAGTCCGCTCAAAAGCGGACCAGGTTATATCATATGACACTGAGCAATATGTTCTTGGGGTTGCAGACAATCCGGATATGATAACCGCAGACAGTGTAAGACAGTCTTTACAATGAATGTCAAATGCCCTGAAACATGCATGAAATGGGGCTTTTCGCGGATGTCGACAATTTTGTAATAAATGTCGACACTATTATTGTAGCGTTTTCATACCAATTGTGCTATCATTAAATCACAAGGAAGGGGGACGGATATATGAATGTTTCAACAGATTGTGTTTTAGTGAACGAAATGCTACAGGATGAGCGCGATGAGATCTATGAAAGACTTGTCCTGTTAAGGAAAAGGACAGGAATGTCGGTTAGGGAGTTTGCAGAGTTCGCGGGAATTCCGGAGAATACATATAGGACATACGAGGCAAAGAATCCAAGGTATCGTAATCACCTGAAGAGTTATGTTATAGACCTTTTAGAGTACAAGCTCACGATGGAAGGAAAGCTTCCTGGAACTAACGGCAATAATGTTATTGACTGGATGGAGAGAATCTATAACATGCTTGCAGTCAGCTATGAGTTCAGACCGGTGCGGAAAGTGAGCTTCATCGATGGCAGAACACAGGAAAAGGAGAGTTAGTAAATGGTATCATTCTTAAATTCAATCGACGATGAAAAGAAAGCTGTTATGAAGATGGAAATACGCTATAAAAAGGCCGAAAGCGAAAGAGAGCAGCGTTCACTGAATAATCTGATTAAAGTAGTTGATGGGATATTTAGGGATTGTGGAATATCAAAGAAAGAGGGGAATCATGTGTATATTGGAAATGGTGATGAGCATGATTATGCACGGTTTGGAATGGTGTATGAGGCTTTGAATGGGTGGATTGCTTTTTTAAAAAGAGTAGAAATATGGAATTTTCATAATGAATATGGTGAATCAGAGGATTTTGCTACTTCATGCAAGGAGAAAGTAGGCATTTAATGACAGAAGCCAGAAAAGAGTTTACATTTGATTTGAATACGCAGGCTCTTAAAGAGGTATTTGGAGAAAAATCATACACAAAAGCGTACAATGAATTACACGATTTTTTTTGTAAAAAACATGGATTTGAACATAGGCAAGGGTCGGTGTATTGTTCAAATGAATTAATGAATGATAAAAAAGTATATGATTTAGTAAGTGAGCTAAGAAGAGAATGTGCCTGGATTGTAAAATGTGTAACCAGAATGGATGTTGCAGATATAGGGAATATTCATGAATTGACCGAATGGATTACAAGCGAAGCTGTTGAGAAAATCAAGCAGGAACAGATAATATCACAATTGTTTCGTAATGCAAAATACTATGGTTTTGTTCTATCACATAAACTTATCGAAAATTACAAAGCGTTATTAGAGTCCAGAGGCGATATTGTTTCACTTGAAGAAATATCTGATGAATATCGTTCGCACAGCACAGATAAGTTAATAAATGCGATAGGGGATGAACTTAAGGCACAGGAATTACAGCACATCAGTGAAATGAGCGATACACCGGAAATATAATGAAAGGTGAATGTGAATGATTTATATTAAAAGTTATAAGTATTTAGGTTATTTGCTTTTAATGCTATTAGGAATAGCCTTTATAGTATTAATGGCTATATATGGCGTGTATGTAGTTTTAATATATAGTTTTTTTATCTTACTGGCGCTTTGCCTTGTTTGTTATTGTGTGGGAGTAGTTTGTTTGCCGGTTTATTTTATGTTTTATTTATTAAAAAGGACGTTTGGATTCAAAAGCAGGAAGGAGATAAAAAATTGCAAAGAACAACAAACACAACTGTAGTAGCAAAGAAAAGGCTTGTGCGTTATAATGAAGGTGCACAGATGTACAGTATAGGAAGAAACAAGTTTCAGCAGTTGGCAAAGGATGCACATGCGATTTTGAAAATAGGGCGTATCGTATTAGTTGATCTTGATATTTTTGATAAATATCTTGAAACTTTTAGGGTTGAGAGGTAGTGAAATGTTTCTTTCCAAATGAGAGGAAAATATGGCTGTATCAAGAAAAGACAATAAAGGGCGCGTCCTTAGAAAGGGCGAGACGCAGCGGAGCCGTGATAAAATGTATGTGTATACATATACAGGTGCCGATGGAAAGCGACACAGCATATATAATAAAGACATTACGAAGCTTCGTGAAAGGGAAGATAGGCTGATAAAAGCACTGTTGGATGGTATGGATATGTCGGGTGTCAATACCCTTGACAGTGTGTTTGACAAATATATTACGTTCAAATCAGGAATTAAGGCTGATACAATAGAGTATTATACTTATATGTATAATCATTATGTTAGAGGATGTCTGATAAGCCGAAAGAGGATAGAGGATGTTGTCTATTCTGATTTGCTTAGGCATTATCAATATCTTCTCAATGAACGTAAGCTAAAGATATCATCTGTAGAAGTTGTTCAGGCAATAATTCATCAGACGTTTAAGTTTGCCGTAAAAGACAATCTTATAAGAAATAATCCAAGCGATGATATAATGTCGGATGTCAAATACACAGATGAACAGAGTCCATTAAAAAAACATGCGCTCACTCCGGAACAGCAGCAGGCTTTTATCAGATATATTGAAAGAAATATCGATTTCTGTTACATAGTTCCAATAATTAAATTCCTGATGGGAACAGGCTGCCGTATTGGCGAAGCAATTGGTCTTACGTGGTCAGATATAAATTTGGACAAGCGGATAATTACTATAAACCACACTTTGAAGTATTATGGAAGGAAGGGTTTTGGTGCAGTTACACCCAAAACCGCAGCCGGAGTAAGAACTATTCCGATGATGAAATCAGTCTATAATATTTTGAGTGAGGAATACAGATTACAACAGGAGAATGGTGGTTGTAATTTAGTGGTAGATGGTTTAAAAGGTTTTATATTTATGAATCCTCATGGTGGTTTATATAAATCAGAAACCGTGAATGAGGCTATCAAAAAGGCATACATGGCTTACAATGAAGAAGAAATGGCAAAGGCATTATCAGAGAACCGTGAGCCGTTGTTGCTACCACATTTCACAGCGCATAACCTGAGACACACGTTTTGCTCCAGGCTGTGTGAGAATGAGCCGAATTTAAAGCTGATACAGTCTATTATGGGTCATTCAAGCATACAGACCACAATGGATATCTATACAGAGATAAATGAAAATAAAAAGAAGGAGGCGATGCAGAATTTATCTGATAAACTAAATATATTTTAGGAAAGTGTCCGGAATTCACATGGGGTACGACAAGAGTATGACTTTTTTATAAATTATCATCAACATTAAGGACTTTATCTAAAACAATAAACCTCAGCAATTAAACGTCTTTAAAGCATAATGGATGTAGTTAAATTAAATTGTTTTTTTATGCGAATTTAAAAATTTTTTATATTTTTTTTATTGTTTCGTGAATATTTGAACACATTTTGCATATATATTTAGGGATAAAGATATTATCAGGCGTACAGTATCATCCTTTAACAGCGTAAAATCATTATGCGGGATGGTGACGCCAAAAATGAAGGGAGAAACAGAAGAATGCTTGACAAAGTAATTGAAAACAACAGGGTAACTATCATAGGAGAGGTTGTATCAGACTTCACCTACAGCCATGAGGTCTTTGGGGAGGGATTCTACATGGTTGACATCGCGGTAAATCGACTCAGCAACAGCGTGGATATTATTCCGCTTATGGTTTCTGAGAGGCTGGTCGATGTGACGGAGGATTATCGTGGAATGATTATCGAGGCTACAGGGCAGTTCCGTTCCTATAACCGCCACGAGGAGAATCATAACCGTCTTGTTCTTTCCATTTTTGCAAGGGAATTTGCTGTAGCGGAGGAGACACAGGAGGCTACCAATACCAATCAGATATTCCTTGACGGATATATCTGCAAGCCGCCTGTATATAGAAAGACTCCTCTCGGAAGAGAGATTGCGGATATTCTTATCGCAGTCAACCGTCCGTACGGCAAGTCGGACTACATACCTTGCATTGCTTGGGGACGTAACGCAAGATATGCAGCGGGCTTCAAGATTGGTGAACACATCCGTATATGGGGGCGCGTTCAGAGCAGAGAATATACCAAGAAGCTTGATGAGGATACCCAGATTAAGAGAACAGCTTACGAGGTTTCGGTAAGCAAAATTGAATGTGTTGATGAGGATAATGAACAGGAATAAAAAAGCAAGATATGAGTAATGCGTGGCAATGGATTGATAGAATATAGGATTTACATAGGTTACAATTACCCTAGCAAGATATTAGGAGGTAATTTATGGTAACCGCAAAGAATCCTATTTTAACCGGTTTTTATCCGGATCCGTCCATCTGCAGGGCAGGGGATGATTTTTATATTGTTAATTCAAGCTTTGTATATGCACCCGGTGTGCCTATATTCCACAGCAGGGATCTGGCACATTGGGAGCAGATTGGAAATGTTCTTGACAGGGAAGAACAGCTTCCGGTAGTCGGAAGCGAGATTTCGCGTGGAATATTTGCACCTACAATAAGATACCATGAGGGAACATACTATATGATAACCACCAACGTAAGTCATGGGGGTAATTTTATTGTAACGGCCGACAGACCGGAGGGACCATGGTCGAAACCATATTACATTGAGAATGCGCCGGGAATAGACCCGAGTCTTTTCTTTGATGACGATGGTAAGTGCTACTATTGTGGAACAAGACCGAATCCTGAAGGGGTAAGATATAACGGTGACTGGGAGATATGGGTGCAGGAGCTTGATATTGCATCCATGAAGCTTGTAGGACAGAGTATGGCAATCTGGAAGGGTGCGGTCAAGGATGTTATCTGGCCTGAGGGACCTCATATTTATAAAATAGGTGAATACTATTACCTTATGCATGCAGAGGGTGGAACAGGTCCTGAGCACAGTATAAGTGTTGCAAGGAGTAAAGAACTGTTTAAGTGGTTTGAGGGATGTCCGAGAAACCCTATCTTCACACATAGAAATCTTGGAATGGACTATCCTGTTATATATGCAGGACATGGAGACCTTGTTGATGATGGCAAGGGAAACTGGTATGTTGTCATGCTTGCATCAAGACCGTGTATGAAGCATAGCAGCATGGGAAGAGAGACGTTCCTTGCCAAGGTAACATGGGAGAATGGCTGGCCGGTTATTGCACCGGGAGTAGGGCATCTTGAGGATGAAGTTGAAATTCCTCTTGATGAATATCGTTTTCCGAAGGAAGCAGGACTGTCCGATTATATTGATTTCTGGAGCGACGAGCTTGATGACAGACTTGTGGGTATAGGAAAGCGGGATTCGCAGATATACTCACTCACTGAGAGAAAAGGTATGCTGCGCCTTTACAACAGGGAGCAGAAGATAACAGAGCTTACATATCCGTCATATCTTGCACTCAGACAGAAGAGCTATCACTTTGAAATTGAAACAGGTGTTGACTTTGCTCCTGAGAATGAAAACGAGACGGCGGGTATTGTCTTATTTCAGAACCATGAGAATAATCTTCGTGTTGAGATTTGCCGCAGAGCAGGTAAAAGGCATATCATAATAACAAGCTGTATACACGCAGATGAATCCGAAGCTGCAGATATCGTACTGCCCGACAACAACAATATTGTCAAAATAAAGTTAAGATGCGAATCACAGAAGGCAGTTGTGTGGACAGAGGCAGGCGAAGGCTATGTCATGGCTGCACAGGACATTGACCTGCTTCCGTATACAACAGAAGAGGCAGGCGGATTTGTTGGCTGTACAGTAGGAATGTATGCCTCTTCTAATGGAGCTTCAAGCAGCAACCATGCTGACTTTGGATGGTTAAGTATGCAGACCTTATAATTTATTATTGTGATAATAAGTCAATTAATCCGGGAAGATTTCAAGTCAGCATTTTAAAGAAAAGCGTTAAACGAAATGTAAATCAGTTCTCTTGCACATTTATCTGATACGTGATAATATCTACAATATATTGCCACGTTTCAGAGTGGATGTACCAATAATGGCAGGAGGGCTGATTTTTTTGAGCGAATATGTTTTTTTGTTTGACCTTGATGCGACAATCACAAGGACTGAGATATTACCTGAGATAGCGATAAAGATAGATAAACAGCAGCAGATGAGAGAATTGACTGAAAAGACGATGACCGGTGAGATTCCGTTTGACCATAGTTTTTTGGAGAGGGTTAAGCTGCTTTCAGAGATTCCGGTAAGCACCGTGAGAAAGATTATCGCTGGTGTGCCGCTGAATGAGAAGCTTGTGGAATTTATCCGTGAGAACAGGGAGCGCTGCTATGTAGTTACCGGAAATCTGGATGTGTGGATTAAGGATCTTATGACGGAGCTTGGAATGGATGGCCATTATTTCTGCTCTAAGGCTGCTGTGGAGAATGATAAGATTGTAAGCGTGGATTACGTGGTTGACAAGGGAGAAGTGGTAAGGGAATTTGAAAATAAGCCGTTTGTTGCTGTCGGAGATGGTAATAATGATGCCCAGATGATAGCTGCCGCAGAGGTGGGAATAGGCTTTGGCGGTGTGAGGGATATTGCACCTGCAGTTTTAAAATGTGCAACACATGCAACATATTCGGAGGATAGATTATGTCAGTTTCTAAGACAATTGTTATAAGCTGTGCCGGAATGGGTACCAGGCTTGGAATAGGTTCAACCAAGGCGCTTATTGATATAGATGGTAAGCCGCTTATTATAAGACAGCTTGAGCTTCTAAAGGATTTTGACGATATCAGGATTGTAGTGGGATACCAGATGGAAAAGGTCATTGAGGTTGTAAATTCATACCGTAAGGATATCCTATTCGTATTTAACCATGATTACAGGAATACCGGAACAGGGGGAAGCTTCTCACGTGCAATCAAGCATGCGGCAGAGCTTGTTGTGTCACTTGACGGAGACCTTTTGGTTCATCCGGATGACCTTATGCGTGTTTTACATTCAGATAAGGAATGTGTGTGCGGAGCTGTTCCATGTACAGAGGATCCGATGCTTATGAAGACGCTCACACAGAATGGGCAGATTTATGGTGTAGGATTTTCAAGAGAAGAGGGTGAGTACGAGTGGACAGGTCTTGCACAGGTAAAGACCGCAAGACTTACTCCGGGAGATCACCATGTATGCGATATGATGGTTCCGCTTCTTCCGCTCCCGATGGAACTTATCAGAACCAAGGAAATTGATACAATGGCAGACTATGAACATGCTGTGGCATGGGTCAAGAGCGGGTATGCTGATTAGACAGTTATATATATGGAGGAACACAGATGCAGGCTGTAATACTTGCTGCCGGAATGGGCAGAAGACTCAAGGAACATACAAAGGACAAGACCAAGTGTATGGTCAATGTGGGAGGTCAGACAATAATCGAGAGGGGACTTAGAATCTTAGATGCTAAGGGTCTGTCCCGGATTGTTATTGTTACAGGTTATAAGAGTGAAGGTCTGACGGAACACGTTAATTCCCTTAAGCTTTCTACGCCGGTTGTATATATAAACAATAGCGAATATGAAAATACAAGTAACCTGTATTCGCTTAATCTCGCAGGAGAGTATCTCAAGGAGGATGACACTCTTGTGATTGAATCGGATATTGTTTATGAAGCTGCTGTGATTGACAGGATATTAGAGTCTGATGAGGAGTGCCTTACATTCGTTTCACGTCCTAAGCCATGGATGGATGGCTCAATTGTGACACTTGATGGGGACAGCTATATCAATGATTTTATAGGAGCCGATAATTTTGCTTTCCAGAATATGGACAGCTATTATAAGACCGTAAGCATGTACAAGCTGTCAAAAAATTACCTTAACAATGTATACCTTCCGCTTCTCGCTGCGTATGTTCAGGCATGGGGAAATAAGACACATTATGAGTCGGCTCTCAAGGTGGTTGCATTCAAGGAGCAGAGAGTATTAAAAGCAATCGTTTTGGAGAATGAGAAGTGGTATGAGATAAATGATATTCAGGATATAGATATTGCAGAGAGCATATTCGCAGAGGGCGATGAGAAGCTTACCAGGTACATGAAGCGTTTCGGCGGCTATTGGAGATATGAGGGAATGTACGATTTCTGTTACCTTGTCAATCCCTTCTTCCCTAATCAGAGATTTATGGACGAGATGAAGGCTAACTTTGAGACACTGATAAGAGAATACCCTTCCGGCATGGCGGTAAACAGTCTTCTTGCCGCGAAATATTTTGAGTTAAGACCTGAGCAGGTGTGTGTAGGAAACGGTACTGCGGAGCTTATTAAGTCCCTTATGGAGAATTTTTCAGGAAATATAGGTCTTATATATCCTACCTTTGAAGAGTATCCGCACAGAAAAAAGAAGGAACAGTTAGTACCGTTCTGGGTAATCAATGAGGATTTCACATATACGGTCGATGACATCATGGATTTCTACAAGGATAAGGATATTCAGGCAATTGTACTTGTAAACCCTGATAATCCGTCTGGACATTTTATAATGAGGGATGATATACTCCGTCTCGAAGAGTGGGCTGCAGGGAGAGGGGTGAACATAATTGTTGATGAGTCATTTGTGGACTTTGCAGACATTCCGGAGCAGACATTGCTCACACAGAGCATCATAGATGAGCATAAGCATCTTATTGTGCTTAAGAGTATTTCCAAGTCCTTCGGAGTTCCGGGGCTTCGCCTTGGTATAATCGCATCGGCAGATTCAGATATGATTGCCGCAATGAAAAAGGATGTCTCTATATGGAATATCAATTCATTTGCGGAATACTATATGCAGATAATTGAAAAGTACAAGACTGACTATGAGGAGGCAATGAGCAGGTTCATGGATGTCAGGAAGCGATATGTTGATAAGCTTACGAAGATTCCGGCACTCAGGGTATTTCCTTCCCAGGCGAATTACATTATGTGTCATCTTGAAAATGGTATGTCATCAAGAAAGCTTGCAGATATAATGCTTAATAAATATAATATTCTTATAAAGGATCTTTCAACCAAGGAAGGACTTAACGGAGGAAATTATATAAGACTGTCCGTTAAGACCGATGAGGAGAATGATGTGGTGGTGAGGGTTCTCAGCGAGCTTTTATAAAATTAACCATTATGATAAGTATGCAATTGTGAAGATCATACCTAATTACGATAAATTATAAAAGGAGGTCTTTCCTATGAAACGGCTGTTATTTATTTTTAATCCATGGTCGGGTAAAGCGCATGTCAAGGACCATCTTTTTGAGATCACAGACGAGTTTGCCAAAGCAGGTTATCTTGTCACGGTCTATCCGACACAGCGTTCAAGAGATTGCTATGAGTATCTGCTGAAGTGCGCGGGTGAATATGACGTGATAGTATGCAGTGGCGGAGATGGGACACTTAATGAAGCGGTTGCAGGTATGATAGACAGCGGGTGTGACAGACCGATGGGCTATATACCGAGTGGAAGTACCAATGATTTTGCGTCAAGTCTTCTTATTCCGAAGACGGTCTCACATGCAGTAAAAAATATCATAGAGGGAACGCAGTATTTGTGCGATGTAGGTTCGTTCAACGGACGCTGGTTCAATTATGTGGCGGCATTTGGAATTTTTACAGAGGTTTCGTATGCTACACCACAGCAGCTTAAAAACACATTCGGGCATCAGGCATACATCATCGAGAGTGTCAAAAGCTTCGCCAGCCTTAAGTCATACCAGTTTAAGGTGCAGATGGGTGACATGGTTATAGAGGACAAGTTCATATATGGAATGGTCGCTAATTCAAAATCGGTCGGAGGCATGAAGGGACTTACGGGAAAAGAAATTAAGCTTGACGATGGATTATTTGAGGTTATACTTATAAAGGGACCGAAGAATCCCGTTGAATTCCAGACTATGTTTAACGGCTTTATTTTTCAGAATGACAACAGTATGGTAATGCATTTTAAATGCAGTGATATTTCATTCACAAGTGAAGAACAGATACCATGGGTGTTAGACGGTGAGTTCGGTGGGAACCAGACGAAGGTAAATATTCGTGTGGAGAACAAAAAGGTCAGATATCTGCTTGCAAAACATCCGTAAATGTGGTAGTTTTATGCAGAAAATGAAAAAGAAAAGGGTCTAAATGAAAGAAGGAGGAATCGACATGGCAAATGCTAGAGCAGCTAAGAAGGCAGCAAGGGCAAAGGAAGCCCAGACAAAGGCAGCTGAGGTTAAGGCAGCAGAGGCAACAACAGAGGTTAAGGCAGAGGAGCCACAGACAGTTGAGGTTAAGGAAGCAGAGGTTAAGGCCGAGGCTCCCGCAGCAGAACCTGTGGCAGAGGTTAAAGAGGCTGATAAGACAGAGGTTAAGGCTGAGGCAGAAGAGGTAAAGCCTGTAAAGAAGGTTGGAAGACCTAAGAAGACCGCAGCTCAGGAAGCTCCTAAGGCAGCAAAGAAGGCTAAGGAAGCTAAGAATGAGGCAGCTAAAACTGAGGCAGCAGGTGTCAATGTGGTTGTAGAATTCAACGGCACACAGCGCAAGGTTGACGAGATTGTTGATAAGATTAAGAATGAGTGGGTTGCTGCCGGACACAGACTTTCAAGCATCAAGTCACTTGATGTATATATTAAGCCTGAGGATTACACAGCATACTATGTAATTAACGGTAAGGTTACGGGCAAGGTCTGGATGTAAAGTCAGACTACATAATGATTTTAAAAGCCGTATGGGTTGAAGCCATACGGCTTTTTGCATGAGCTGTTTTATAGCTCATGAGCTGTTTTACAGCTCATAGGCTGTTTTACAGCTCATGGGCTGTTTTACAGCTCATGGGTTGTTTTACAGCGGAGCAAAATTACCTTTTGACTCTCACAGCTTAATATTTATCAGGCATGTTACTGAATAAATTATGTCGGTTTTATATTTAAAATTTCCGTCTTAGACATTTGGGTGGTTCACAAATGAGGTATTTTGCGGTATTATATAATTAGTTTTAGTGTGATAAAGTTAAAAAAGAGTATTTACATGGGGCGGAGGAACAGAGGATGAAGGTAAAAAGGTGGTATACAATCATGTTGTTTGCAGCGGCATGTCTGGCGGTGAACTGCGCAGGAAAATTTATGGCACTTGGACTGCAGCTCCCGCTGTGGCTTGACTCATTTGGAACAGTGCTTGCGGCGTATGTTTTAGGACCTGTCTGTGGTGCAATGGTTGGCATGACAGGCAATATAATCTATTCGATTGTCAACTCGTGGGACAGTGCTATATATGCCCTTGTGAGTGCGATGGTGGGAATATCTGTGGGAGTTTGTGCCCAAAAGGGATATCTTAAGAGCCTCTTCGGAGCTCTTTCAGTGAGCTTTCTTGTGACTGTTCTTTCAGTCTTCATTTCGGTTCCGCTTAATTTCAGGTTTTCAGGTGGATATACACAGAATATATGGGGTGATGGGATTATTGAGGCTATGAAAAAAATAGGCTTCAATAAATTTTTCAGCTGTTGTATAGGACAATTTTATCTTGATTTCCTTGACAAGGTTATAACGGTGCTTGCCCTGTATCTTGCTGTGAAGCATTATGGAATTTATAAGGAAAAATACCGTGGAAAGAAATTTTCCCTCAGGCAGAAAAATGTATCACGGCTTGTGATAGCGTTTCTGATGAGCAGCATGCTTGCAGGAGGAGTTTTTGCCGGAAGCGTCAGCGCGGATGACCATACATGTGTGGGGACTTCGCAGGATGACAGTGCGGATACGGAAAATTATAATGATTATCTTCAAACTATATATGGCAGGGAGAATGGTATTCCCGGAGGATGTGCCAACGATATTGCCCAGACTAATGATGGTGTGCTGTGGTTCGGAACCTACGGAGGGCTTTACAGGTACAATGGAAGCGAATTCAAATGGATGGACGGATATGAGTCTGTAAAGACTGTGAACTGCCTTTATAAGGATGAGGAAGGAAGACTGTGGATAGGTACCAATGACAATGGAATTTCCATAATAATAAATGATACATTGACGAATGTGATATCCAAGGAGGATGGTCTGGCTGCCGATTCTGTGCGCTGTATAACCCAGAGTACGGACGGAGATTACTATGTCGGAACCACAGGCGAGCTGTCAATCGTTACTCTTGCAGGTGGTCTGTCTGTAAAGAGTACCGTGCATGACATAACCTACGCAAGGTGTATTGATGCAGATTCCAATGGTGATGTTGCCGTTGTCACGGACAAGGGATTGCTGTATCTGCTTAATAGCGGAAGAATAATAAATATGCGCCTTCCCGATGGCACAGACAGTTATACCTGCTGCCGGTATTATGGTGGCAGGCTATATGCCGGAACATCAGAAAACGAAATACAAATCTATTCTACAGATAATGGAGAGCTTGTCTGCGAGAAGAAGGTTGAATGTGGAGATATAAAGAATATAAAATCGCTATGCTTTAGTGAGGACGGCACCATGTTTATCTGTGCCGACAATGGGATAGCATATTTTGCCGCAGATGGAAAATATGAGACAATAAACGCAGCAGCATTTAACAGTTCAATAGATCACATGCTCATAGATTATCAGGGAAATCTATGGTTTACCTCATCAAGACTCGGAGTTATGAGAATGTGCAGGTCTATCTTTAAAAGATATGATTATGGTGCTGACATGGGTGAGGAGGTTGTAAACTCGACAGCTGAAAGAGCGGGCTTAATATACATTGGAACGGACAGTGGGCTTATAATATCTGATAGCTGTTCCGATAAAAATATTTCTAATGCCCTGACGGATAAGCTTGCCGGTGTGCGTATAAGGTGTGTGTATAATGATGGGCATGACAATCTGTGGATATGTACGTCCGGAAGGGGTATATATATGTCTTCGCCGGATGGAGAAATACATGTATATGACAGCGATAATGGGACGAGCGGGAATAAATTCAGAACAATTACAGCACTGTCGGATGGCTCAATGCTCGCCGCTGGGGATGCGGGTCTTACCTTTATAATGGATGGAAGAGTACAGAAAAATATAGGATATTCCGAGGGAATGGAAAATTCTAAGGTACTGTGTGTGATTGAGAGGGAAGCCGGCGTGTATTTTGCCGGGACGGATGGAAACGGCATAGATGTGATAAAGGATGGTAAGGTGGTTGATAATTACGGAAAGGATGACGGATTAAGCTCAGAGGTAATTCTGAGACTGGTCGAGGACAAGTCCGGGACAGGCGTCTTTATAGTGACAAGCAACAATATATGCTATATGGACAGCGAAGGTATCAGAATACTTAACAATTTTCCGTACTACAACAATTATGATATTGTTGAGGGAGATAATGGGGTTCTGTTCGTGTTAAGCTCAGCAGGTATATATATCGTTGACAAGACAGAGCTGCTAAGCGGAAAAGCCTTGGAGTATAAGCTTCTTGGCAGTGATTCGGGGCTTGTGGAGGCACTGACTCCGAATGCATGGAACCATATTGATGATGACAATAACCTCTATCTTTCGACGGATACAGGAGTTGTGTGTATGAATCTTAATAATTATGAGGTATCGATACGTTCCTACAGAATGCAGATGAAGGCTATAGAGCTTGACGATGTGAGATATATCATTGAAAACGGTGACGATATTCACATCGGAAGCGGTGTGCAGAAGGTTCAGATATTTCCGGAGATAATAAATTATTCAGTCAATACACCTTATGTCAGCGTATACCTTGAGGGCTATGATGAGAAGCCGAGTGTGATGCTGCAGAGCGAACTGTCGGGAGTGATATATACCGGACTTCCGATAGGAACATATACATTTCATCTTGCGGTATTAGACAGCAGGGGAAAAAATGTTGTTGTTGAAAACACATACACCTTGATAAAGGATGCGGAAATCTATGACCACTGGTGGTTTATATTCTACATGGTTACAGTGTTTGCAATTGCTGTTGCATATCTTACATGGCTGGTTTTCAGAACCCAGTTCCAGAAAGCACTGAATCTTCAGAGGAAGGAGCTTGAGCTGGCGAGAACACAGCTTGAAATGGGAAATGAAACAGTGCTTACAATTGCAAGGACGGTGGATGCGAAGGATGTGAATACAAGCCAGCATTCTGCGCGTGTGGCAGAGTATTCGGTGCTTATAGCGGAGGAGCTTGGCTATGACGAGAAGAGTAAGGAGCAGTTGAGAAAAGCGGCTCTGCTTCATGATATTGGCAAGATAGGCATTCCAGACAGAATACTAAACAAGCCGGAAAGACTTACAGATGAGGAATATGCCATTATGAAGTCACATGTGGTAAAGGGAGCTGAGATACTTAAGAGCTTTACCTTGATAGAGCATGTTGAGGAAGGAGCACTCTACCACCACGAAAGATATGACGGCAAGGGGTATGTGCATGGATTAAAGGGCGGGGAGATTCCGTTAAATGCGAGGATTATCGGAATAGCCGATACCTTCGATGCCATGACCGCCAACAGAGTCTACAGGAAGCAGCTTGACATGGACTATGTGCTTAATGAACTGAAAAAGGGAAGAGGAACACAGTTTGACCCTGAGCTTGTGGATATTATGCTGCGGCTTATAGCTGACGGAAAAATTGATATCCGAAGTCTGTATGAAGATAAACAAAATGGAGTACAGGGGGAAAGAACATGAAAAAGACATATATTATAACTTTTCTTACATGTGCTGTGTCAATCGCACTGGTACTTATGCTTACAGGTATTTTCAGAAAGGATGCCGACAGCACGGTGAAGGTCGGATTTATCTATGTAGGCGATGCAAGTACAGGATATACAGGTAATTTCATTGCTGCGCAGAAGGAGCTTGAGACACTGTATCAGGACAGGGTGGAGATAATGGCGATGTACAATGTGGCTGAGGGGACGGAAGGGGAGTACCTTCAGGGACTGGTTGATGCAGGCTGTGACATTATTTTTTCCACAAGCTACAATTATGGTATTACAACAAAAGAATTTGCACAGCGGTATCCGGATATTGAATTTTGCATGGCGACCTGCAGCAATGCAAATGAGGAGCCTTATCTTGAGAATTACCACACCTTCATGGGTGCGATATACGAGGGAAGGTATGCATCAGGTGTAGCAGCAGGCATGAAGCTTAAGGAACTGCTTGACTCAGGGGTGATTACAGCTGAGCAGGCGAGAATCGGATATGTAGGCGCATATCCTTATGCCGAGGTTATATCGGGATATACAGCGTTTCTGCTGGGAGTGCGTTCTGTAGTAGAGAATGCCGTGATGACGGTTAAGTATACATATAAATGGAACGATTATCTGCTCGAAAAGAAATATGCAAGAGAACTTATTGATGAGGGCTGTGTTATTATATCACAGCATTCCGATACCGCCGGACCTGCCATTGCGTGTGAGGAGACAGATGTAGCTGTTCCGGTGTATCTGATAAGCTACAACGAGAGCATGTCCGACATTGCACCTACAACCTACATAACCGGGTGTAAAATCAACTGGAAGCCTTATGTGACAGGTGCTGTGGCTGCTGTCCTTGGCGGTAAATCCATAGAAAAAACGGTGAAGGGACATGTAGTCGGAAATGATATTGGTGCAGGATTTGACCAGGGCTGGGTAGAGATGCTTAAAATAAATGATGTAGTTGCCGCTAAGGGCACCGCAGAGAAGCTGGAGGAGGTTATAGAGGACTTTAAAAAAGGGAAAATACAGGTTTTTAAAGGAAATTATATAGGAATCAATGTGGATGATCCGGATGATATATATGATTTGTCGGGTGGGTACAGGGAGAATGATAATTGCTCAGCACCTACATTTAAGTATATTTTACAGGATATAATCACAGTAGAGGAGTAGGAAAAGCGTATATAAGTTTCTCTTGAATTAATGTGATGTTATGATAGAATTATACAAGTAAAAATATATGAGCGGAATGGAGATATTATGTCTGGTTCAACATTTGGTAATATATTCAGAATAAGCACCTGGGGTGAATCCCACGGTAAGGCATTAGGTGTTGTGATTGACGGCTGTCCCGCAGGGCTTGAGCTATGTGAAGATGACATACAGGTATTCCTTGACAGAAGAAAGCCGGGTCAGTCAAGGTATGTTACACAGCGCAGGGAGAGTGACAGTGTCGAGATACTTTCAGGTGTGTTCGAGGGAAAGACAACGGGAACTCCTATTTCACTTATGGTTCGGAATGAGTCACAGCGTTCGGCAGATTACTCAGAGATAGCAGGGTATTACAGACCGGGACATGCAGACTATACCTTTGATGAGAAGTACGGTTTCAGGGATTACAGAGGCGGAGGACGTTCATCAGGCCGTGAGACGATCGGAAGGGTGGCGGCAGGAGCTGTTGCCGTGAAGCTTTTAGGACAGATGGGCATTGAGCTGTATGCCTATGCAAGCGCCATAGGTGGCATAGCGATGGACAGAGACTCATTTAATCTTGAGGAGAGGGACAACAATCCGTTTGCAATGCCGGATGCCGGGGCAGCACTCAGGATAAAGAAGTATGCCGACAGGAAGCTTGAAGAGTGTAATTCCATGGGCGGAATCATAGAGTGTGTGGTAAAGAACATGCCTGCAGGAATAGGGGAGCCGGTTTTCGATAAGCTGGATGCGAACCTTGCCAAGGCGATTATGTCAATAGGGGCTGTCAAGGGTGTTGAGATTGGTGATGGCTTCGCAGCTGCGGACAGCACAGGACTTGAGAATAATGATGCGTTCAGAATGAAGGATGGACACATTGTAAAGCAGACAAATCATGCCGGAGGAATATTAGGCGGCATGAGCGATGGCTCAGATATTATTCTGAGGGCGGCAGTCAAGCCGACTCCGTCAATTGCAGCCACACAGCATACAGTGAACAAGGCCGGTGAGGAGATTGATATTTCCATACATGGAAGACATGACCCGATGATTGTGCCAAGGGCGGTTGTTGTTGTTGAGGCGATGACGGCGATAACGCTTGTCGATATGCTGTTCATGGGAATGACAAGCAGACTTGACAGAATAGTGGATTTTTATAAAAGATAGTGAATCACAGCATTCAGAATGAAATTGCAGTAAACAGTTTTTGGAGGAAATTTTATAATATGTATGAATTATTGACAACAGACGGAATGGCTAAGAGGGGAACCTTCCACACCGTTCACGGAACAGTGCAGACACCGCTTTTTATGAATGTCGGCACTGCTGCAGCTATAAAGGGAGCTGTTGCTACAACGGATCTTAAGGAGATTGGTACACAGGTGGAGTTATCCAACACCTACCATCTTCATGTAAGACCGGGTGATAAGATTGTAAAGCAGATGGGCGGACTTCACAGGTTTATGAACTGGGACAGACCGATACTCACGGATTCAGGCGGATTTCAGGTATTTTCACTTGCAAGCCTTCGTAAGATTAAGGAGGAGGGTGTATATTTTAACTCTCATATAGATGGAAGAAAGATTTTCATGGGGCCGGAGGAGAGCATGCAGATACAGTCGAACCTTGCCTCAACCATCGCGATGGCATTCGATGAGTGTCCTCCACATCCTGCCACAAGAGAGTATATGCAGAATTCCGTTGACAGAACTACAAGATGGCTTCATCGCTGTAAGGCAGAGATGACACGTCTTAACGGTCTGGAGGATACAATCAATAAGCACCAGATGCTGTTTGGCATCAATCAGGGCGGAACCTTTGAGGACATAAGAATAGAGCATGCAAAGGCTATATCGGAGCTTGAACTTGACGGTTATGCACTTGGAGGTCTTGCTGTAGGTGAAAGCCATGCAGATATGTACAATATAATCGAGAAGACCACGCCTTACCTTCCAAAGAATAAGCCGACATACCTTATGGGTGTCGGGACACCGGCTAATATTCTTGAGTCGGTTGACAGAGGTGTTGATTTCTTCGACTGTGTCTATCCTTCAAGGAACGGAAGACATGGGCATGTATATACACACAGGGGAAAGATTAATCTTTTCAATGCGCAGTATGAGCTTGACAATGAGCCTATCGAGGAGGGCTGCGGCTGTCCTGCGTGCAGGAATTATAGTAAGGCATATATAAGACATCTCCTCAAGGCGAAGGAGATGCTTGGAATGCGTCTGTGCGTTCTTCACAATCTGTATTTTTACAACCACCTCATGGAGGACATAAGATTGGCTATTGAGGAGCACAGATATGGGGAATTCAAGCGCCGGACTCTTTATGGGCTTCAGGAGCTTGACGGAAATATTTATCTGTAAGGGGATAGGTGAGTATTATGCTGGATTCGACGAAACGGAATGTTGTAAATTCACTGCTTACGCTATTAGACGAGAAACCGATGGATGATATTACCATATCGGAACTCACACAGATGGCAGGAATCTCAAGAATGACCTTCTATAGGAATTATAGCTGCAAGGAGGATATTCTCTCAGAGCACTTCAAGGATGTGCTCAAGCAGTATAAGCTGGATATGGGTGATGAGTTCGGCAAGGGAAATTATTACGACAAGAAGAATATAATTCATTGCTTTCAGTACTTTTACGAGCAGAAAGAATTTCTTGAATCGGTGATTAAAAGAGGCTTTAACTACATTTTCATCTCTGAGGTTGACAAGTATGTTATGAAGACATGGTGGAAGCGCGGTGATGGGCAGAAGAAGGCATATTGCCTGCATGCCTTTGCGGGAGCGCTGTACAACCTTTATATAAGCTGGGCGATGAACGGCTACAAGGAGACACCGGAGGAGATGGCGAACCTGCTTGAAGGAATGAGACTGGCAAGATAAAGCCTGGGACAGGGGTCAGACCCCGTGTCCCACATAGTTGGGACACGGGGTCTGACCCCTGTCCCAAATTTTATATTTCGCGGAAAAGTCCGGCTTTCTTGAGTGCCGGGCGGAGTGCAAGGTACACAACGGAAGCCACGATAACAGCGATGATTGCGTTTACAAGAGTTGTTATTGAGTTAATCTTTGCGAGTGCCTTTGCCAGCTCCTGAGGTGTACCGAGGAGATACGTCTTGTAAAAATAGCCTACAATCGGGTCTGCAACAACATTAAATGCCATACCTGCGATACATGAAACAACAACCGCTACAGGGAGTCTCTTAGCAGGGAAGCCTTCCTTAGCAATCTTGAATACCTTGTGTGCGACAAGACCGACGATAAGGCCAATGCACAGCTTGAGAAGGAAGGTCTTAGGTGCGCTTGTCACATAGCCTGTCATAAGGTCTGAGAGTGTCATTCCGACTGCTCCCGCAAGACCACCCCACATACCGCCGAGTAAGAGTGCTGCGAGCACGCAGAACACGTTTCCAAGGTGGAACATTGTCTTTTCGGTTCCTACAGGAATGTCAATCTTTAAGTAGCCTGCTCCGACGTAGCACAGTGCTGCGAGAAGGGCAGCCTCAGCGAGAACAATGATTGGAACGTTCTTAGTGTCCTTAGGTGCTGTGAGGGCGGCGATGAAAATTACAATGCCGATTACGACAAGCACAAGACCTATTGCGTAGAGCATATCGGTGGAATTTATTGTTGCTTCGGCTGTTTTTAATGCACCGGCACTTACACTGTCGGCATTTTCCTTATAAGCCTTTATGACGCTTTTTGCATCTGCATAGCTGTCGGACATTCTCTTTGAATATCCGTTGATTCCGAGTACAAGACCTGCGATGAAAATCACCGCGGCGATGATGATACGAACTAATTTAATATTCTTTTTCATAATGTAAGCTCCTTTTAAAGATTATGTTGTGCAGCTGCTGTGCCTGAACTGTGTGGTGTGAGCATCCACAGTACATCCTCAAATGCAACCCCATCGGTGAGCGGAATATTGTAATTATCGCTTACCGTTATACATTTTTGGATAAAATGTGCTGCGAGGGATACCGAATCCCCAAGGCTGCCGCCACGCACAAGAGAGGCACTTATAATTGCTGAAAATATATCTCCGGTTCCGCATCGGGACGCACCGCTCTTCTTCATTTTTATCAGCCTATGCTTCGCAGAGGCGTTATTGCCAATATCATTTGCAGAGGAGGGGTCATAAACAAAATTTCCTATATAATGCTCCGACTCAATACCTGATATGACAACACCGCCATGTCTGTTTTTCATTCCGGATGACAGGCTTTGTGCCATGGAGATGAGACATTCATTAAGTGCCGCACCCCTGAGCTTTTTCACAGTCCCATAAGGTGTGTCTGTGAGAAAACAGCACTCAGTCAGGTTGGGTGTGATGATATCGCTGCTTTTTAGAAGCTTCTTCATAAGCACCAGCATATCCGGGCTGTAGGCAGAATAGAGCCTGCCGTTGTCTCCCATCACCGGGTCGAGAATGAAGATACCATCCTCTGCAAGAAAATTCCCTGCAAATTCAGAGGTAATGCCAATCTGCTCAGGTGATGATAAGTAGCCCGACAATATAGCGTCGAACTTGAGATGGAGCTTGCTCCATTCGGACAGATAGCTGTCAAGAGCCGCTGTCATGTCGTGCTTGTAGAAGCTTTTATAAGCTGTATGATTTGAAAAAACGGCAGTAGGTACAGGACATGCCTGAATCCCCATTGCGGATACGATAGGTATGGATACCGTGAGGGAGCATCTTCCGAAGCCGCAGAAATCATTTATGAGTGCGAGCTTCTTCTGGCTGCCACGATTAATACCGGATAAATAGTTCACCATGATGAATTCCTTATTATTTATTTTCGATACAAATTAAAATATATTGCTTTTGTATCGTGATACTTCAGCGCTTCAATATACAATAGCATTGTCAGTGGCTTCTTAAAACTGCCAGTTTTGAAAAAAAAGACCATACCAGTTGTGGAGAAAGCCATAAAAAATAGTAAATTAGTTTTACACGCTTGCTTTTTACCACATTAAAGTATTGACTTATTGATATGAATGAGTTAGAATTCACTTTAACATCTTGTGAATATTTTATCATTATACATTATGTTCCACGAAGTGTTGTGACAATTTAGCGGTTGAATATTTGATTCAAGGAAATAAGCTGACATATTGTTGTAATGTTAAACATACAGATTTCATAACCGGTATATTATAACCGGAGTAATGAGTGTCATATAAACAGGGTGTAAAAAATACAATGCGCCATATAAGGTGACTATAGGAGGCAATGATATGGGAAGAGTTTATAATTTTTCTGCCGGCCCTGCCGTATTACCGGAAGAGGTCTTGAGAGAAGCCGCTGATGAGATGCTTGACTACAAGGGAACGGGAATGTCCGTTATGGAGATGAGTCACCGATCTAAGGCTTACGAGACTATTATTAAGGAAGCAGAAGCAGATATCAGGGAGCTTATGAATATTCCTGACAACTATAAGGTACTATTTTTACAGGGCGGAGCCTCACAGCAGTTCGCCATGATTCCTATGAATCTTATGAAGAATAAGAAGGCTGCCTACATTGTGACAGGACAGTGGGCTAAGAAGGCATATCAGGAGGCGAAGCTCTACGGCGAGGCTGTAGAGGTAGCTTCATCTGCAGATAAGACCTTCTCCTACATACCGGACTGCTCAGACCTTGATATTCCCGAGGATGCTGACTATGTATACATCTGTGAGAACAATACAATCTACGGAACCAAGTTCAAGGAGCTTCCTAATACCAAGGGACACACACTTGTAGCCGATGTATCCTCATGCTTCTTATCGGAGCCTGTGGATGTCACAAAGTACGGCGTAATCTACGGCGGAGTTCAGAAGAATATCGGACCTGCCGGAGTTGTGATTGTCATTATAAGAGAGGACCTTATAACAGAGGATGTGCTTCCGGGTACACCTACAATGTTAAGATATAAGATACATGCTGACAACGGTTCGCTTTACAACACACCTCCTGCTTACGGAATCTACATCTGCGGAAAGGTATTCAAGTGGTTAAAGAAGCAGGGCGGCTTAGCAGCAATGAAGGAGCGCAACGAGAAGAAGGCTAAGATTCTCTATGATTTCCTTGACCAGAGCAGGCTATTTAAGGGAACAGTAGTTCCAAAGGATCGTTCACTTATGAATGTTCCATTTGTAACGGGCAATGAGGAGCTTGACGCCAAGTTCGTAAAAGAGGCTACGGCAGCAGGCTTCGTAAACCTTAAGGGACACAGAACCGTCGGCGGTATGAGAGCAAGCATCTACAACGCAATGCCTATTGAGGGTGTCGAAAAGCTTGTCGGGTTCATGAAAAAATTCGAGGAGGAGAATGCATAATGGTAAAGGTTAATTGTCTTAACAAGATTTCCAAGGCAGGAATGAAGCTTTTTTCCGATAACTATGAGATAGTTGATGATTTTGCACAGGCAGATGCGGCACTTGTAAGAAGTGCTGCAATGCACGACATGGAGCTTCCTGAGGGACTTCTTGCCATAGCAAGAGCCGGAGCAGGAACCAACAATATTCCTCTTGACAAATGTGCAGCCAAGGGCGTGGTTGTCTTTAACACGCCGGGAGCTAATGCAAACGGTGTCAAGGAGCTTGTGCTTGCCGGACTCTTCATGGCTTCGCGTGACCTCGCAGGCGGCATGAAGTGGGTCGAAGATAACAAGACGGATGAGAATATAGGAAAGACAATGGAGAAGGCTAAATCAGCCTTCGCCGGAAATGAGATTAAAGGCAGGAAGCTTGGAGTAATCGGTCTTGGTGCTATCGGCGTCCTTGTGGCTGATGCTGCAATCGCCCTTGGCATGGAGGTGTACGGTTGCGACCCATTCCTCTCAGTTGAGCATGCGCTCAACCTTTCCGGTGAGGTTAAGCTTGTGAAGACGAGGGATGAGATATTCGAGCAGTGCGATTATATAACAGTCCATGTTCCTCTTCTTGATGATACGAAGGGCATGATTAACAGCCTCACGGTCGAGAAGATGAAGGACGGCGTTGTCATCCTGAACTTCGCGCGTGACCTGCTTGTAAATGATGACGCTATTCTGTCAGGTATCGCCTCAGGCAAGATTGCCCGCTATGTGACAGACTTCCCGACAGCCAAGCTTGCAGGACAGCCGAAGGTGGTTGCGTTCCCTCATCTAGGAGCATCAACGGAGGAGTCCGAGGACAACTGTGCTGCAATGGCGGTTCGTGAGCTCATGGATTATATTGAGAACGGAAATATCAAGAATTCCGTCAACTATCCTGCATGTGACATGGGTGTATGCAGGAGCACGGCAAGAATACTTATAAATCACAAAAATATTCCTGCGATGATAAGCAGCTTTACGACCATAGTAGGTGAGGCGGGCATCAACATCGACAACATGCTCAATAAGAGCAAGGGTGATTACGCATACACCATGTTCGATGTATCAGATACTCCTTCACAGGAGCTTATTGATAAGATGAACGCGATGGATGGAGTTGTCAAGGTAAGAGTAATATAGAATAACCGGGATAAGTCACAAGAAGAGAGTATATAGCACAGAGATGTGATGTTGCTCTCTTTTTTGTTGAATTATTCACGGCCACCACATAGCAAGCCACAGACCATCCACTTGCAGGCTCGTGTATGTCGCCGTTACACGGCTTTCGTCTGAGGCTATGTGGTGGGTAAGTTAATAAATAATTCGGGCTGAATTATAAAAATCGCTTGATATTTAAATATATAGATGCTACTATATACATATATAGTCCTAATGAGCGAAATGAATATAAGTTCGTGATAATATACAGGCTTGTGTAGATGGGAGAAATATATCGAATGTGCGATTCGGATAAGGGGTATTTCGGCTGGCTGCTAAAGTATGAACGTGAAAGACGCAGCCTGTCTGTTAATGATATATGTGAAGGAATATGCAGCAAGGGAATATATAATAAGTTGGAGAACGGAGTCACTTCAGGCAGTACGCATCTTATCAGGACTCTTTTTCAAAGGGTGGGTATCAATGCTGACAGATGCGGGATATATCTGAAGCTCGATGAGTTTCGCGAGCTGTCGGACAGGCAGAATATACTTGAAGGACTGCATTCAGGAGATGTATGTGCAGCTAAGAAGCTGCTGGAGATATATGAAGTACAATATGGTAATAATTGTTTTTCAGCACAATTTTGTACATATATGAGAGCAAGACTTGCACAGCTTGAGGCTGATGATGAGAGCGCAATACTACTGTATAATCGTGCTCTTAAGGCTACCATGCCTGACTATGATAATATAAAGGTTGTCAAATGCATCTCGGTGTATGAGGCATTTATGATGCTTAATATAGCAGGACTGGAATATAAGCGGGGGCATATAGCTAAGGCGGAGGAGATATATGCCATTTTGCTGGATTATTGCCACAGCAGCAATGCTGAGAGCTGGAATATGGCATGCATATATCCGAAGGCGGTGTGCGGAATGCTGGATATCATAGCTTCAGGCAGGGCACACCGGGATGAATACAGCAGAATGTATCAGCATGCTCTGGCGGCCTTGTCAGTGCTTAAGGAGACCTCAAGGCTGCATTATATAAGACCATTGTTAAGATATATGCTTGTGCTTGCACAGGATAATGACAAGGGCAGGCTTGAGGAATATGAGGAATTACTTGAAGGCTGTGAATGTTTCTTCAAAATGCAGGGACATGACTATGAACTGTTCGAGTGGTATCCATACTATATCGACTGCGGCTTCTGTCTTGTCAACGACCTTATTAATGAGCGCAGAATCATGCATGGCATGACAATAGAGGAGCTTGCAGGAACGGGCTGCAGTGCAAGAAATCTCCAGAGAATAATAATGAAGCAGGTCTCCCCGAGCTGCAGGACATCCAGAATGCTGCTTGACAAGCTCGGACTCAAGGGTGCACTTAGAAGTGATGTGATTGTGGCGGATAATATCAGGGCATATAAGCTGTGGGATGAATTGGTTGAGTGTGAAATAAAAAAGGATTATGAACGTAAAAAGATAGTATCTGACAACCTGTGTAAAATACTTAACAAATCAATGCAGCTAAATTGTATGGTCATTGGCTTCGAAAAAATACTGGCAGAAGCTGCCGAGGGTGGGCTGACATATGAGGAGATAGCAAAAAGGTGTGAGGAGCTTCTGCCGTTTAAAATGTCAGATGCCACTAAATATAAGATTCTTCTTCCTATAGAGAGAATGATTATAAAGAAATATATATCATGCATGGATAGACTAAAGAGATATGACAACTTGGATGTGCTTGATACTTTGCTCTCGAACTGTGCTGATAATGATTTAGACAGAAAGAGATATGCGAGAGATTATGAGAGCTTCATCTCATGCTTTGCAAGCTGTTGGGGAAATGCCGGAGAATATGATAAATCAGACGAGCTGGCAAAGACAGGTATCAGGGTAGAAGCGGAATGCGAGAGAATGCATTCTCTCGCCTCGCTCCTATATTGTATGGTATGGAATAATGGCCAACGCGGCAATATAACGTCGCAGGATATGACAATGTGTAAAATGGCTTATGTTTTTGAAAAATATAAGAACAACACATCAAAAATGGAGTTCCTGAAAAGGTGGATTGATAATCATAATTACCTTTGAAGATAGTGGTCATTTATGTGTATAGTCAATATCTTCATAATCACTGTGCATGCTGACAGAATATATTGCATTTCCATTTGCTTTCGCATACATATTATGTGCGGCTGGGAGCAAATCAGATAACAGAACAAGTGAAGTGATTAGGACAAATAGTATTTTATTAAGTTTCATAGTGGTAAATCCTCCTGTTTTCTTTTGATAAGATTAAGTATATATGGCAGAAATTTATTAGCCATGACATATGATGAAATTAATTTGTATCATGATATGTCATGGTGCAATCAAAAAGAAGGGGGTAGAATATTCGTAACCATTAATGGTGGTGCCTTGATGCGCAACATGGCAAAATTGTAACAGCTGTCACATTTAATTCACAGAGAAAGAGAGGATTGTTTTATGAAGAATTATTTATTCAAGATTTGTTCAATGTGCATGGTATTGTTGGTTGCTTTTTCTCATCTCTTTATTGAAAATGTATGTGCAGAGGAATTGGGAGGAGAGAAAAAAGAAACAAAGGGGTGCGGAGAAGTATGGTCCGAAGATTATGTAGATGGTTGGACACTTAAATGGGATACGGGATATTTTTTTGACACTTTACTTGAAGCAAAAAATGATGAATATGATATAAAATATTCATATGACTCAGAGTGCAATAGGGTATCTAAAAGTGTTAATGGTGTATTAACACAGTATTGCTATGAAGATGGGCGGCTGGTCTCAGAAAATAAAGATGGTGATGTCGTAAAATATATATATTCTAGTAAAAATGGTACAGTAATGTTGGATGGATTTGAGTATTCAGGAAAAAAGTATGAATATGTATATGATGGAATGATAATAGAAGGCATCCAATATGATAATGAAAGAGTTGTGGAATATGAATATTTTAATGATATTATAAATAAAGTATATTCCGTAGATAATCATGGTAATAGGGTTGATAAAAGCAACGATTTAAGCTTTATTGGAAATGTTAATTCATTTAGGTATGCTGGTAATTTATATGAAAACGAGACAGGCTGGTTTTTTGACGGAAGATATTACATACCAGAACTCGGACGTTTTGTAGATGGTATTAGTGCTGAAACAGCACAATTATTCTATGATGAATACCCTGAATGGGAGGTTACATCCAAAATATACACAGAGGGCAGAAATATATTTAATACCAAGACAAGGGCGGTGGGGCTTTCTGATCAAACCATAGTGGCTAGAGTTATCATGCTAGAGTCTCCTACATATAGCCAAGATCAAGAGTGTGTTGCATGGATAATACAAAATAGGATAGATTCTCAAAATAGTGATTTTTGTACTGTAAACGATGCTGTAAGTGTTGTAAGCCAAACTACAGGAGGTGAAAAGCAATTTTCTACTTATGGAAGCGATGAGTATAATAGTTTTAGTTCATATGCTTCTAAGCCACAGTGGGTATATGCAAATGAATTAGCTGCAATTTTATTAGACGCCAATCGTACTTTACCAACGGGATTGTACTATGGAGTAGTTAATAAACTTTATTTTTCAAGTGTAAAAAGTATACTAGAAAATACATATGCAGATGGAAACAAAATAATTGGCAACGGAGTAAGCTATTATGATTGTTGGATGGTTCCATTAGGCAATATTAATACTACAACATATAAGACTGATTTAAATCCATATAGGGATGGTGGATATAATGTGTTCTGCAACAAATCATTCTAAAAATTCTTAATTTTTATCAAATAACTATCTTGATAACAGGTAAAACAGACGAAAACTGTTTTGCCTGTTATCATACATTTTTTTGAGGAGGAGCACATAAATGAGAAAATTATTTTTATTTTTTATTACAATCATATTAATTGCAGGTTCAAATATGTTTGCAATGAGGGATGTTACAGGTGATGGACATAAGGAACTGCTCTATTGTGTGTCCAATGAAAAATATAGTGTCGAGTATATTTTTGATTGGACGAACTGTGCGGTTATTTCTCCGTACCATATTGAAGATGACAATGTTGTGCTGGAGCTGAATGCTGACGCTGTAATTCAGAGTATTAATTTTGCAGCACAAAGGGACGGATATGGAGATGATTATGTTCATACTGATAATGTATCTTCTGATAATCTGCCCCTGTCTTTCTTCTCCGCTGACGCAGGTGCTTATCTGAGTTCAACTATCGATGAGGAAAATATATTAAAAATAAATTACAATGAGAACTCGGGTGAGGCGAAGCTGGAGGTTGAATTCTCATACCACTATTCCGTTGATGAGGGAAAATATGTCTTTTCGGACATGGCGGTAACGACCGAGGCCAAGAGAATTAAGCGCGCCAAGACAGCCACCCCGAAACCTGAGAAATCAATGAATATGAGCTATAAAAATGAGGACACCTTTCAGGATTATGTATACAATGAGAACTCACAGACATGGGATTTCGTTTTTTCTGAGGAGGGAATAAGGCTTGTGTGGGAGATTAATTCAACAGGCCAGCTGTATATGGAATATGGTGATAAAAGAGTGAGTGTTCCGTGGGGAGCTACCTTGCATTGGAGAAGCGGTAGTGACCTTATGGATGTAAACGGTGACGGTAATAAGGATTTTGTTTTACATGTATATGATTCTGCCGACAATACGGCAGTGATATTCATATATGATATCGCGAATGAGAAAGATTTATCACCGGTATATTCTGAATATACACAACAACGCTACCTTTATTATCTGAGTGATGAACGTAACAGTGAGGATAATCAGCCGGTTAATGGTAACATTGAAATGAAATTATATGTAGGAGAAGATGGTCAATATGATGGCAGGATTCTGATTGAGTCATTTAACACCAAGTCAGACAAGGGTGAGGGGGCATGGTCAGAGTATTATATTATTCCACGGTAGGACATGAATTGTGAAGGAGATCGACTATGAGAAACATATTAAGAAACATTGGGAATGAAATGTCGTTAATGCTGAGGCGGCCTTGTGCGGTTATTACATGGCTGGCAATGTGTTTTTTTGTACTGTGGAATTTTATTAACAACGTCAATACGGCTGCTGACTGTCACTTCATTTCGCAGATGTATGATATTGCCTATATTACCACGCTGTCTAGGTGGTCAAAAAGCGGATTCTTTCTGATGACATTCTATCCGGTCTTAGTGGTACTTCCGACAGCTACGTCTTTTTTTAATGATACCGGAAGCCGGATGCGGATATATATCGAGGCAAGGTCGGGAAAGTCAGCTTATTATTTTTCTAAGTTTGCAGCAGTCTTTTTCAGCACCTTTATCATATTTACAGTTCCATTCGTGGCAGAGCTTATAATCTCCTTTATATGTCTTCCGGCATCAGCACACGGAGACCCGACAAATTGTGAATTCTACAAAACAGCGGTAGAAATATATGATTATCCGTTCTCAGAACTCTTTATAAATAACAGGTTCCTATGGCTCCTGCTCGCGGTAGTATTGTTTGGCATGGTGTCGGGGATGCTGGCTGTATTCAATGCGGCGGTGAGTTCCAACAGTAAAATAAAGTATGCGATATTCACCATGATTTCGGTGTATATATTGTTAAATATCTGCTCGACCTTCCAGTCAGTATTCTCGCTGGAGTATTTAACGAATTACTTTCTGATATTGCGCCTGTTCGAAAGAGGTAAAAATTACATGGCGTATGCAATGACACTTGTAGTGCTTATCTGCTTTTCCGTGGGTATTATGACTGCACACATAAAAAAGGACGAGCTTATCTGAACATAGAATTCTATATAAAAAACGGGGGGATGGATACTGTGAGAAAACAGGGATATATTATTCCGGCAGTATGGGGAGTGCTTGCTTTTATAGTATACTTTTTGGCGACAGATAATGTAAGCATTGCCGATATGATATTCAGAATATCATTTGGAAATGGTGAGGCTTTATTTTCGAACAGCAGCTATTTGATGTTCTGTTATATGAACATTGCGTTCATCCATGTCCTGTACGGAACAAAAATCTACAGACATTTTTGTGAAGCCTCCGTGTATTATTTTGCACGCATGGGCGACAGACGCAAGTGGATTCTGCATGAATTTGCAAAGCTGGCGATTGATATTGTAGTCTATCTTGGTATTAATCTGGCTGTGATTATTATACTTAATCTGCTATCCGGCAAGCTTGAAGCGGCAACGGTGGCTGATATATTCTTTATTATTTTCTATCTTTTCTGCTTTACAATGTTTGCACTGACAACAACACTGCTGATCAACCTCATTGCTGTATATATATCAAGCGGCGCAGGCTTTGCACTTGTGGAGACTGTATGTATGGCATGCATAGCTTTTTATTGTGCAGTTGGTGAAGCAACGAATGCAGACTGTTATGAATATTTTAAAAAATATGCATTTCTGCTGTGGATGAATCCGGTCTGCCATCTGTTCATTAAGATACATAGCAGTACAATTGATGCAGTTAACGAATTAATTAATATCGGAGGTCTGAACTTTGATATGGGGGTATCGGCGCTGTACCTGCTGGTCGCATGTTCTGTGACTGTGCTGATATGGTTAATTGCAATACGAAAAATGGATATTATGGGAAATAATTCGGAGAACCAGATAAATTGAAAAAGGGGGAACGGTAATGCTGCTTAAGATTGATAAAGCTTCAAAGACAATTAAGAAAAAAAAGGTGCTTGACGATGTATCTGCTGAGTTCAAGAGCGGGCTGATATATGCTGTGGTTGGAAGAAACGGTTCGGGAAAGACAATGCTGTTCCGGGCACTGTCCGGGCTGATGAAGGTAGATTCGGGAGCAGTGACGCTGGACGGCAGAAGACTCCATAAGGATTTTGAGATGCTGCCGGGACTGGGAATAATGCTTGAAAATGCCGGACTCTATCCGGATTTGTCCGCTGTGGATAATCTTTCATTTCTTATGGGAATTAACAAAAAGCCGGACATAAGAATAATAAAAGAATATATAAGCAGGGTGGGACTTGACCCGGAGGATAAAAGACCATTTCGAAAATATTCATTGGGCATGAAGCACAGGCTTGTATTTGCACAGGCAATTATGGATAATCCATCTATTTTACTTTTGGATGAACCGACTAATTCTCTTGATGAAGGCGGAGTCAGCCTTATAAGAGAACTGGTATTGAATATGAAGGATGAAAACAGAATTATTATTATCACAAGTCATAACCGTGAAGATATAGATATGCTTGCTGATGTAGTATACAGTATGTCTGATGGGAGGCTGACGAAGGTATGATTAGATTTTCGCATACTATTATTATTACGACAGTACTGTTCATGCTTTGCGTGGGCTATGGATTGTGGAGTTCAAGTCATTTTGAAAATTTCAGTGAGGAAATCATTGAAGAGTATAGTGTCGGAATTCTGCCTGACGAACTTTTAGATAACACCATAAAGAAAATCAGGGAAACCGGTGATGATAACGAATACATATTCAAGGTGACCTGCGAGAGCGGGCTCCAATATAATTTTGCATGTGCAACACAGTGCGTGAGAATTGACAAGGTGTACAGAGGCGGGCAGGAGCTTGTCGGAAGTACGATTAATGTACTTGTAGCTAACCGTATTTTCCTCGATATGCGCTCAATCAATATGTCCTTTGTGGGAGAAATGAAGCCGGGTAAGGAATATCTTGTTCTGCTTAATGACTGCATTAAGACGCCATATATGCATATATACAATAAGCGTGATGAGTATTTGTTCTCTCCTTTCTTTCCATATTCGGAGGTCAATGCAACGGTACACGAAAGTATATCGCAGAATGCTAATTGGGCTTTATATAGTGAAGCTAAGAGTGAGGACTTTACCCTGATGTCGGATGCGGCGATTGAAAAAATCAAAAAGCTGAGCAGGGAGCTGACCGATAAATACAGATAGTGCGTAAGGGCAGCCATCACACAGCAAGCCACAGACCATCCACCCGCAGGCACGTGTCTGCCGCCGTTTCATGGCTTCTGTCTGAGGCTGCGTGTTGGGTGAAATGTGAAATCTGCTTACATGCAAATTTGTCATGGCGCGATATAAAAAATGGCTTATAATGAAGTCATGCTATTAATAGTAAAAAATGTAAGATACATAGGCAAATATAAAAGTGAAAAGAGTACTGAGACAGTGCAGTCAGACATAAGCATACCTGTACAGCCGAAATACAAAAACACTGTACTCCCAATCGACGACGGGACGGAGAAAAAGCCTGACGTTTCTTACAGATATAATGAGGAACACAACAGTTGGGATGAGGTGTACAGTCTTGAAAATGTATCTATGATATATGATACAGCGGACAACGAAATCTATTTGGAATTTGGTGACAGCCATGAGAAGGTTTCATGGGTGATTCAGCGTCTCGGAGGCGGAATGGGGATGAGCATGGGTTTGCTCGACATGACAGAGGACGGCAGCGATGATTTGGTCGTGGCGGTTCATGACAGGGAACTGAAGCTGTATTTTGTGTATGATTTGAAGAATAAGAAGGATTTATCACCGTTTTATTGCACGGATGCCTCCAATATTTTCAGTGCCTATATGTATCCTCAATATGCCGAAGAGATAGTGAACGCCGTGAATGAAAATTTTTCCGAAACGCCTGATTTAGAAGGAAAAAGTGTGGCGGCAGAGGATGACGGAAGCCTGAAAGCCGACTGGATGCATTTGCGAAACGATGCCTACGGTGTTGAAATGTATCAGAATGTAATCGATGACAAGGTTTTATGCTATCGATGGTATACATTGGGACAGGTGTCAGACCCCGG
>DNFT01000011.1:0-4719 GCA_003486385.1 Eubacterium sp.
ATAATACGTTATACACTCGTAAATTAACTTGGCATGTTTTGACCCCAACATCATTCTATGCAGTTAAGAAAAAAATTAAGTAGAGCTGGTAAAAAAAGTAATAATATTTCAAAAACAGGCGGCTTATTGACTTTTTGACGGAGTATAAAATATACTGTGGATATTGAATAACTCATTGATAAGGAGGAAGCATCAGGCATGAAATATGATTTTGACAGCATAATAGACAGAAATGGCAAGGACGCGATAGCGGTTGATATTATTCCGTTTGATGGGGCGCAGGTTAAGCCGGGCTTTTCTAAAATTCCGATGTGGGTGGCGGATATGAATTTTGCCACCGTTCCGACCATACAGGAGGAGGTTATTAAGAGGACGAAGCACCCGACTTTCGGATATTTTGAGCCGAGGGAGGAATATTATTCGTCGATAATAGAATGGCAGAACAGGAGAAACGGCGTGACAGGGCTTGAAAAGGAGGACATCGGCTATGAGAATGGTGTGCTCGGCTGTCTGGCATCCGCGGTTCAGGCTTTTACGGCACCGGGGGAGGCTGTTTTACTTCACTCACCTACATATATAGGTTTTACACGTGCACTTGAGGACAATGGTCGTAAGATTGTGCTTTCACCTCTGGTTCAGGATGAAAATGGCGTGTGGAGAATGGACTACGAGGATATGGACAGGAAGATTAAGGAGAACAACATTCATTTCTGCGTGTTCTGCTCGCCTCACAATCCGTGCGGAAGAGTGTGGGAGAGAGACGAGATTGAGAAGGCTATGGAGGTGTACAAAAATAATCAGTGCGTTGTAGTCTCCGATGAAATCTGGTCCGACATAATTCTTGAGGGACACAGGCATATCCCGACCCAGAGTGTGTCGGAGGACGCAAAAAACCGGACGATAGCCGTCTATGCGCCTTCAAAGACCTTCAATCTTGCGGGACTTATCGGCTCTTATCATATCATATACAATAAATATCTGCGTGACAGAGTGAGAAAGCAGTCAGGGCTTTCGCACTACAACAGTATGAATGTGCTGTCAATGTATGCACTCATAGGTGCATATAGGAATGAGGGCTATGAGTGGACGGACGAGTTAAGACAGGTTATAACAAGGAACGTCAATTACGCCTATGATTTCATAGTCAAGAATTTTGAGGGTGTGAGTCTTGCAAAGCCACAGGGTACATATATGCTGTATCTTGATTGTCGAAAGTGGTGTGATGAACATAATACTACGATGGACGAACTGATAAAGGCGGGAATTTCCGTGGGTGTTATATGGCAGGATGGTAGACCGTTCCACAAGCCTTATGCAATAAGAATGAACCTTGCTGTGCCACATACGCTTGTTGTGGAGGCGTTTGACAGACTGAATAGATATGTGTTTAACAAATAGTGCTGTCTAAGTGTGAATTTGATATGTTATGTTGTAAAATGCCGGAATAATCAGATGTACAATTGCCAATAATAAAGATGCAGATTGCTATTTCTGTATCTTTATTATTTTTTTGGAGGAATTGTAATATGGTTTTAAAGGAAAAAGAGCGCACTGTAATTGAGGATTTACTGACACAGGAGAAGAGCTGTGTGGAAAAATACACAATGTATGCAGCACAGGCAAAGGATCCTGAGCTTAAGAAGCTGTTTGAGACATTAAGGGCTAAGGAGCAGGAGCACTGCGATTCGCTTACCAAGGTGCTTTCGGGGACGGTTCCGGAGTGCAACTGCAACGATTCCGATGGACGTGAGTATGAGCCTAAGGCTGCTTATACATCAATGACGGAATCGGAGGATAAAAAGAATGACGCATTTCTTGCCACGGACTGCATTGGAACAGAAAAGCTGGTGTCGGGAACCTACAACAATGAGGTGTTTGCGTTCGGTGACAGCAGTATCCGTAAGCTGTTAGCCGATATACAGGTGGAAGAACAGAATCATGCGGAGATGCTTTACAAGTATAAGGTTGCCAATGCGATGGCATAGGTGCATTTAAAAGCTGATAAACTTAAAATGAAAATTGCCGGACAAGTATCTGTAACTTTATCCGGCAATTTTTTTAATTGATAGTCTTAAAGCGTGATGTTATTGCTCCGTACATACTCCGCAATCTTCTTGTCGCTGACGAGGATGTGATTTGACAGCCATCCAATCAGATAATTTATGAGGTCAAGCAGATAAGCCTGCTGGTCATTATCAATATCATCGAGTGTTTCTAAATCAACATCAACAAGGCGCTCAACAAATGCAGCGTGGGCATGCTTCTGAGCCTTAAGTCCCGGATAGCCTATGCGCTCCATAAGAGTCTCCTCGTCATGAAAATGAAATTCGGTGTAATCCTTAAGCTTTGCAAGAAGCTCCATAATCTTGTCATACTTGTCATGGAGAAGCTCGGCACAGATTAACTCGTTAGTTTCCTTTATTATCTCGAATAATTTACGGTGCTCGTCATCAATGAGCTGTATACCGGTTTTGAAACGGTCTGTGAATGCAAATGGGTCATTCGGTTCAAGCTTTCCTATCATCATATCGCTGCTCAGAATGTGCCTGTAGAGCCAGCGGATAAGGTACTTTAAAAGCTCGTTAAGGGATTCCCTTGCTGCCTCCGGGGAGGAGGTGTCAAGCGAGAAGGAATTGATTTTTTCGGTAAAAGCAGCATGCTCACGCTTCTGGAGGCTCAGCTCCGGGTCATGTATGCTCTCCATATATGCCTCTTCATGTGCAAAATGATTAACAGCGTAGTCTTTAAGCCTTGCGACAAGTTCCTTTGAGATAGCAGTGACATCTGAAGCCTCTGCGACCATGGCAATAGATTCGTTGATGAGAGAGAATAAATGTCTATGCTCGTTGTCTATCTCTTCAATATGTATTAAGCAGTCATCGGTAAATTCGTACATATAAAACTCCTTTCGTGAAATAAATAATGATTCTTGATTTATTATAAAGCCATAATCATATTTATACAATACATAATCTGGCAGAAATTTCTGAAGCAAATGATTGCAGAATTATTGTTTCTATACATGAAAATCAAGTGAAATACTAGGGATTACTACTTGAAATTCGTGGCGTGAGGAATTATAGTAGTCTTTACAGAACATGGAAAGGGTGGTTGGTTTGAGTAAATTTGAAGAGAGATTTGAAGAAAGGCTTCAGACCTCAGAGACATTCCTGCTCAGTTCAGTGCTTGCGTTTTCCGGTGGCTTTCAGGATGCGTATACCTATAATGTAAGAGACAAGGTATTTTCAAATGCCCAGACGGGGAATGTGGTTCTGATGAGCCAGCATATTATGCAGGGTGATTTTGCAGCAGGCATCAGGTATCTGTTTCCGGTGCTTGCATTTGCAGCGGGGGTACTGCTTGCCGAACAGGTTGAGCACAGATATAAGAATTCAAGGAAAGTGCATTGGAGGCAGATTATCGTTATAATGGAGATAGTGATGCTGCTTGCTGTCGGATTTATACCGGCTACATATAATATGGCAGCGACAGTTATAGTATCTCTGGCATGTTCAATGCAGGTTCAGACATTCAGAAAGGTCAAGGGATACAGCTATGCCAGTACAATGTGCATAGGCAATCTAAGAAGTGGAACAGAAAGCCTTTCTGTGTATATAAGGGAAAAGCAGCCAGGAGCACTTAGAAAGTCATTGCACTATTATGGCATAATCGCAATATTTGCCATTGGTGCGGGCATAGGTGGGGTATGCTCGAAAAATGTCGGAATACATTCAATATGGGTTTCATGTGTACTCCTTGCAGCGGCGGGGATAATGATGATAAGGGAGCATAAATAACTCATAGTGCATAGAGGCTTTTGTGCAATGGTACAGCAGGGTGTATATGCATGTGAAAAGTAACCGGACAGTAAGATGAATATATTTGGGATTTGGAGGAAATATGCTTACACAATTTTCAAGAACGGAGCTTTTGCTTGGCAGGGAGGCTATGGAGAAGCTTAGAAAATCAAGAGTTGCGGTATTTGGAATAGGAGGAGTCGGAGGATATGTGTGCGAGGCACTGGTAAGAAGCGGAGTCGGAGCATTTGACCTGATAGATGACGATAAGGTGTGCTTAACCAATCTCAACCGTCAGATTATCGCCACACGAAGGACTGTCGGAAAATATAAGACGGATGTTATGAAGGAGCGGATTCTGGAGATTAACCCGGATGCGAATGTCAGGGTTCACAAGTGCTTCTTCTTACCTGAAAATGCAGCGGATTTTCCATTCGATGAGTACGATTATGTGGTTGATGCGGTAGATACGGTCACAGCTAAGATAAGTCTTGTTATGAAGGCACAGGAGATGGACATACCGATAATAAGCAGTATGGGAGCTGGCAACAAGCTTGACGGAAGCCAGTTTAGGGTTGCCGATATATATAAGACTAAGGTATGCCCGCTTGCAAAGGTTATGAGAAGAGAGTTAAAAAAGCGCGGCGTGAAAAAGCTTAAGGTTGTATATTCAGAGGAAATACCTACAAGACCGATTGAGGATATGGCTATAAGCTGCAGAACCAACTGTATATGCCCTCCGGGAGCTGAGCACAAGTGCACGGAGCGAAGGGATATTCCGGGAAGTGTGGCTTTTGTGCCATCGGTTGCCGGACTTATAATTGCGGGTGAGGTTGTGAAGGATTTGTGTAGGAAGTAGTCACCTAAGTGATTCGGGTGTCAAGACATGATTCTGTAAACTATGAGTGTATAACGTATTATA
>DNFT01000011.1:4842-72225 GCA_003486385.1 Eubacterium sp.
TCGTGATATGCATAAATATAATTATAATGTTTAAGGAGATAAAATATGACCAGAGAAGGGGCATGGGAGTTACTTAGGGAGTATAATAAGGATGAGTTTCATCTTGAACATGCGGAGATTGTCGGAAAGACGATGAGGTATTTTGCGGAGAAGCTTGGGTATGGTGATGAGGCAGATTTCTGGGAGGTTGTGGGTATTTTACATGACCTTGATTTTGAGATGTACCCACAGGAGCACTGCATTAAGAGTCAGGAGATTATGCGTGAGCGCGGCGTAGATGAGCGGATAATCCACGCAACGGCGAGTCATGGCTATGCAATAACGGTTGACATCAAGCCTGAGCATGAGATGGAGAAGGTGCTGTATGCCGTGGATGAGCTTACAGGTCTTATCGGTGCTGTGGTTATCATGCGTCCGTCTAAGAGCGTGCAGGACCTGGAGCTTAAATCAGTCAGGAAAAAATATAAGAGCAAGGGCTTTGCAGCGGGTTGTTCAAGAGAAGTGATTGAGAGAGGTGCGGACATGCTCGGCTGGAGTCTCGATGAGCTTATTGAGAGGACAATCGAAGCGTTAAGGACGTTCAGGGATTAAGGAGAAAAGCGCGTTGGAAAATAAAAATAAAAGCATTCTTATAAAGGATACAACCAAGGAAGAGAGAATTGCCCTCATAAAGCAGTGGATACCTGATGATGACGGTCTTAATGACTGTGACATGGATTTGTGGGACATATACGATGACTATATAAAGGGGATTCGTGAGGTGTCTGAAATCAACTCTTCCATGAGTGGAACATTTATGACGGAAGAGGACCTCAATAAAAGGTAAAAATTGTCTATTTTGACGTTTGACAAAATATGGTATATGGGTATAATTTTTGGTAGCACTGAATTGGTGCTACCAATTTTATTTTGAAAGGACATACATAGTATGAAATATTTACATCAATTTATGGTAATCATTGGTATTACTTTTGTCGGTGAATTATTGAAATATATGCTGCCGTTACCTATCCCTGCAAGTATATATGGAATGGTTATTATGTTTATCGGGCTTATGACAGGAGCTATAAAGCTTGATGCGGTCAAGGACGCAGGCAAATTCCTGATTGAGATTATGCCGATTATGTTCATTCCCGCAGGAGTCGGTCTTATGTCATCGTGGAGTGTACTTAAGCCACTGCTGCTTCCGGTCAGCATAATAACGGTTGTAACGATAGTAACCGTCATGGGAGCTGCCGGAAGAAGCTCGCAGTGGGTTATCAGAAGGGATAGAAAGCACACTGAGAACAGGGAAAAGGTAAAAGCACAGAAAATGCCGGTTGAGGCTGAAAATACAAAATAGAAGATAAATTCAGAAGGAAGGTATATAAATGACAGAGTTTCTCGAAGATTCACTGTTTGCAGGTGTCACGATAAGCCTGCTTGCATACATATTAGGATATTTTCTTAAGAAAAAATTTAAGCTGGGATTCTTAAATCCGCTGCTGATATCGATTGCAGCCACGATTGTGGTTCTGGTTGTTGCGGATGTCGACTATGAGGTTTACAACAAGGGAGCCTCCTATATAAGCTGGTTTCTGACACCGGCGACAGTATGTCTTGCCATTCCTCTTTATGAGCAGTGGCAGCTTTTAAAGGATAATTTTAAGGCCGTGTTATTTGGAATTGTATCAGGTGTCATCACAAGTCTTGCCACGGTATTTGTGCTTGCCAAGCTTATGGGGCTGACACATGAGGAATATGTTACATTGCTTCCTAAGTCAATCACCACAGCAATAGGAATGGGCGTGTCGGATGAGCTTGGCGGTTATGTGACCATAACTGTTGCGGTTATCATTATAACGGGAGTCCTGGGGAATATTTTTGGTGAGCTTATCTGCAGATTATTCAGAATCACGGAGCCTATTTCCAAAGGGCTTGCTCTTGGAAGCGCTTCACATGCCATCGGGACAGCCAAGGCGATGGAGCTTGGCGAGGTTGAAGGAGCGATGAGCAGTCTTGCCATTGCGGTAGCCGGAGTGCTCACAGTGATAGGAGCAACGATTTTTTCATACTTCATATAGAGTTGGGACACTGGTGTCAGACCCCTGTCCCAGCATGGCTTGGGACAGGGGTCTGACACCTATGTCCCAACAGGAGATAAATTATGTTAAATGACGGGAACAGTTCACAGGAATACGCCAAGGCGATTGATTATATATATGAGCTTATAAATGCAGGAACGCTTGAGGTCGGCAGCAGGCTTCCGACAGAGCGTAATATAGCTGAGCAGCTTGGAATAGGACGTAATTCCACGAGGGAGGCATTAAGTATCCTGCATGGAATGGGTATAATTGAGAGAAAGCAGGGCTCCGGAAATTACATATCGGGGGATGCAGGAAAATCAATCGGGCAGATAATTCTTATTATGCTTGCCCTGAGGAGCATAAGTCACAGGGATGTATGCGAATTTCGCCGTATTCTCGAAAAGACTGTGTGCGGCATGATAATTAGGAACGGAATGTCCCGGGAGCATAGTAAGAGGCTTAGCGGGTATCTTAATGAGCTTGAAAATTTGCAGTGCGTGCTTAAGAATGATAAATCAGCTTCAGATGACCATGATAAAAAGGATATTCTCGAAAAAATAGCTATCGCTGATGATAATTTCCATAATGAACTTATTAAGGCGGCGGACAACAGTCTTATGACTGTCATTATGGATGCGGTAACTACTGTGTATAAGGAAGCTATTGAGCGGGTAATTTATAATTCGGACGAGCGCGTCAGAGATAAGCTTATAGAGTGTCACCGCGGTATTTATGAAGGAATAATCTCATTGGATAAGGGTATGATTGAAGCAGCGATAGACATACATTATGATGTGGTGGGGGACAACGGCAAGGGTCTTTAAGAGGAACAGGCTGTCCGAACGATGAATAGTGATTATTTCACAGAAAAATTCAGTTGATTAAATTGTTAAAGTGATATACAATCATAATAAAAATTCAAAACAAGAGAGGATATCACATGTTACAGGAAATCAACAGAATACTAACATGGTTAGACGGCATTGTCTGGGGAGTACCGCTCATGGTACTTATTCTGGCGGGAGGAATATATCTCACGGTCAGAATGGGGCTTCTTCAGGTAAGAAAGCTTCCGCTTGCACTCAAGTGGATGGTAAAGAATGAGGAGGACGGACACGGAGAGGTCACATCCTTCGGTGCATTATGTACCGCACTTTCAGCAACTATCGGAACAGGTAATATCGTAGGTGTTGCTACGGCGATAGGCGCGGGAGGACCGGGAGCACTCTTCTGGATGGAGGTTGCGGCATTCTTCGGAATGGCGACCAAGTATTCGGAGGGACTTCTTGCCGTAAAGTACCGTGTTGTTGATGAAAAACATCACTCACTTGGCGGACCGTTCTACTATATCGAAAAGGGAATGGGGAAAAAATGGAAATGGCTTGCGTGCCTCTTTGCTTTTTTTGGAGTGTGCGTAGGACTTTTTGGTATAGGTACATTTTCACAGGTAAACGGAATTGCCTCAGCCGTAAAGAATTTCTTTGACCCTGATGCAGCTTATGCGGTGACGATACCGGGAATCGGAACATACTCATGGACGGTTGTGATAGCTTCTCTTGTGCTCAGTGTGTGCGTGGCACTTGTTTTGATCGGAGGAATCAAAAGAATTGCGAATGTGTCACAGGTCGTGGTTCCTTTTATGGCTGTGATATATGTGGTTTTCAGCGTTTTACTTCTTGTATGTAATGTAAAGCAGATTCCGGCGGCGTTCGTGACTATAGTCAAGGGAGCCTTCAATCCACAGGCAGTCACGGGAGGAATTGTCGGAAGCATGATTGTCGCCATGCAGAATGGTATTGCCAGAGGTATCTTCTCTAATGAGGCAGGGCTTGGTTCGGCGCCTATCGCGGCCGCTGCTGCTAAGACCAAGGAGCCTGTAAGACAGGGACTTGTGTCTATGACAGGAACCTTTATCGATACAATAATAATATGTACCATGACAGGTCTTGCAATTGTAATTACAGGAGCATGGCAGGTTGAAGGCTTAGAGGGCGTGGCTGTCACAACCTACGCATTCAACAACGGACTTCCGATTCCGCATGTAATATCATCGTTCTTACTCATGCTGTGCCTTGTATTCTTTGCATTTACAACGATTCTGGGCTGGGACTATTATTCGGAGAGATGCCTTGAATATCTCACAGGAGGAAGGATGAAGGCGGTCAAGGTCTATCGCTGGCTGTACATACTTGCTGTGTTCATCGGACCATATATGACGGTCAAGGCTGTATGGACCATAGCCGATATTTTCAATGGACTTATGGCAATCCCGAATATGATAGCTATATTCGCTCTCAGCGGAGTTGTAATTAAGGAAACAAAGGACTTCTTTAAGAGACACAACGCACAGAAATAGCGCCACAGAATATGGAGCATGGAATATAGAACAGATAAAAACATATAAAATAACATAATGATGTTTTAACACCGGCATCACATAAGCTAAGATAAAATAAAACATCCGTAAATGCAGTTTTTGAGCATTATACGGATGTTTTGTTTTGTAATTATCCCTACCCCTGAAACGGCGGTGCAAAACCACCATAATAAGATACAGGTTCGTCATTGAGCCTCAGATGTGATGTATCCCCCAACATCTGGCAGCGGAAATAGGCAAGTCCCGGTATGCGTTCCTCACCGGAGAGAACGGTGACGGAGCTTGGCGGTGTGAAAAAGCCCTGCCATAGAGTGACCGGAGAGGTATTTAAAAGGTGGGACATGATACACAGCATAATTCCGAGATGGCAGAAGAATACTAAAACAGGCTCCTCATCCTTGTGGTTTGCCATGCATTCTTTGGTAGTGCCGTTGTACACCATGTAGTCACAGCTTGAACCGGTATGTGTTGTGCTATAGGCAAGTCCATCACGCATATAACCGTATTTTTCAAGCAGTGCATCAAAATTCCTGCATACATTCTCATAAGCCTCTTTTACATTGCCGCTTTTCATAACCGGAGTGTCCAGCCAGCGGTTGGCATCAAGCAGCTCAGGGTATCTGTTTAGATATTCAGGCATGAAATCCCATGGAATTGTCTTTCCGTCCGTGCGTCCTTCAGGTGACACAGGCACACGGAACTCCTGCAGCCAGTCACAGGTTATTGCGGTTCTGCCATGGCAGGCGAGGGTAGGCTCACTTGTCCTTATGGCTCTCCCAAGAGGTGAACAGTAGAAATCAGTAACTCTCCATCCGGCTGTGCGCTTAGCGAGGAGCTGCGCTTCATAGAACCCTTTTTCTGTGAGCGAGTCTATACTGTAGTCCGGTTCGGCGTGTCTTATAAATATAAGCTTCATCATTTTTCCTTTCATGATTGATAATTAAGTATGAACTGAATACTATTATATCCATTATAAATATAAATCTCAACTTGATTTTCGCATGCATTAAGGGTAGTATATAACTGTTATAATTCGGAGGAAGAGTATGGCACAGAAAAGAAATAAGAGAAGGAATAATGCAAGGAAAAAGAATAATGATGGCATATTAGGCCCACTTATCGGACTTTTGTTCGGCTCAAGCACGGTGGCTCTGCTTTTGCTTGTGGTTTTATTTGCACAGACACTTGGAAAAGCCTCAAATCAAAATGGTGTACAGCAGGGCAATGGTTCGGGAAAGCATCACAGTGCGGATGAGGAATATATAAATATTGATGCAGATTCATTCAGGGGCTATGTGGGACAGTCGTATACCCTGTCACTTTCTGCCAATCCGGTTGATTTGGTGGAGGCAGTAATCTGGTCAAGCAGCAATGAAGCCTCGGTCATCGTAGATGAGAAGGGCAAGGTTGTGCTCGTAGGTGAGGGTGTCGCGGCGGTGACGGCGACAGCCGGACAATATTCGTCTGCTATAGCAATCGAGGTTGTGAAGGATTCCTCGGCACAGGGGGATATGGGATTTAACACAATCGGCTGGAATGATAAATATACCCAGAATAATAGTGCGGCATCGCAGACCCGAACGGATTCAGGAGAGACAACACAGAATAATGTTAGACCTGATGGCAATCCAGGCGGTAATGATTCGACAGAGCCTGTAACTGAGCCGGCCGGAAGCGATTATTCTGATGACGGTAATAATACACGCGGAAATGAGACGACACAGCCGCCGCAGAATAATGAGACGGCACAGCCGTCAGGCAATGGAACGCAGAGCAGCACAGAGAATACATCTCATGAGGAGACAACCGAGGAGACAACAACCGAATTTATACCTCCTACGACAAAGGCGGCTGAGGCTATAGATACACAGGAAATGTTTTCTATTCTATCGCAAAGCGGATTTTCACAATATCTGCCGAATGCTGCAATATATGATGTGGATGGGGAATACTATGGAGAGGTGATTGTCCAGTCGGATAGTGTACATATATATATAAAGAAGCGTTCGGGAGAATTTGACATGGCGGTAAGAGGTGCACTGGCATATCTGCTTCCAGAGACCTCGGAATCCGTATGGAATGTGTATACAACGCTGTCAAAGGATAAGACTATAAACAGCGATGGCAGAAAAGTGAGATTTGTTATGGCTGCCGCCAATGCACATTCGCAGATTATAGTTTACAATCCTTAAAAAAAAAGTTATGATATTAGGGAAGATAATATGATATGATGACATCATGGACTAAAAATAGACTGACATTAGGAAATGGGGAATAATATGGTTAATAAGCGTAAGGTCAGACTTATGGCGCGAACTGCCATGTATGAGAAGCATGAAGGTAAGAGAGAATTGAAGAATGTCATGTACTACCGCAGCGATTATATAGGTATGCACATGCTCTTTGCCGGTATAGGAATCACAGGCGGATACCTTTTGACACTTATGCTGATATGCGCATACAGATTTGAATATATTGTGAATAATCTTACAAAGATGGATTACAGAGGATTAGGAAGCACATTGATAGTGTCTTATGTGCTGCTTCTCATTGTGGCACAGGTTATATCGTATTTTATTTTCTCCATGCGTTACAGCGATTGTGAGGATGGCATGCGGGTATATATTAATCGTCTGAAAAAGATAGATAAACTGAGTCGTGAAGAAAAATCTGATGGGGAGAAAGAGTATAATGATGACGGAACTGTTAAAAATTAAGGATGCTTTGCAGCGGCTGTACGGAAAATATGACACGATAATAAGCCATGTGCTTAAGTTCGCTGCAGCATTTGTTTCATTTATGCTTATAAGAGGGATGACAGGTTATAACGGACTTGCCTCCAATGTTTTTATAATTATATTGTTGTCTGCTGTGTGTGCTTTCCTGCCGGCAGGAGTGACAACAATGTGCGGGTGCGGGCTGATTATTTTACAGCTTTACGGACTTTCGGTTGAGTATTCGATAATAACACTTGTAGTGCTGCTTATATTGCTGCTTGCATATTATGTGTTTGCACCTAAGACAGGGTGGGTGCTTTTGCTTACACCGGTGTTTTATATGCTGCATATTTCGTATGCGGTTCCTGTTGTTGTGGGACTTACTGTTGGAATTGCCGGTATAGTTCCTGCGTTTTTTGGAACATATCTGTATTTTACATTGTCCTTCTGCAGTGAATTTGCATTGTCTGCCTCAATGTTCGGCGAAGGGGATTTTGTACAGAAGATTGTATTTATAATGGATAACACGATAGTGGATAAGGAAATGCTGGTGATGGGCATTGTCTTTTCGGCGGTAATAATACTTGTAGCTGTCATAAAAAGCTTTTCAATAGACCATTCAAGGACGATTGCCGTAGTTACCGGAAGCGTTGTCGAAGCAGTGCTTGTTGTAATGTCACATGTTATGATGAATCTTACATTCAGCATGGTGGGACTTGTTGCAGGCTGTGTGGCTGCTGTTGCCATTGGTCTGCTTCTAAGCTTTTTTGTATTATCGGTTGACTACTCGAGGACAGAAAGGGTGCAGTTTGAGGATGATGACTATTATTACTATGTAAAAGCGGTTCCGAAGTTCAACATGACAATGCAGGAGGTAAAGATAAAAAAAATAAGCGGCAATGCTGACGAGATAAAGAACGAATATAATTTACATGCTGCCTACGGCGGCAGTGGAGAGACGGAGCCTGAGGATATCGAACGCCGGAAAGCGTATGAGCGGGATATGGTCAATCTTGAGGATGAGGAATAAGATAAAGAGGATGTGAGAGCATGGGTGCAGTTAGCAGTTTTATTGGAGATTTTCTGAACAATATATACAGACCGAATGTGGAATTTTCAGATATTGCGGAGATTCTTATTATAGCATTCTTTCTGTATCATATAATATTATGGATGAAGACCAGCAGGGCGTGGACTCTGCTTAAGGGTATTCTCGTAATTATAATTTTTGCACTTATTGCGTACCTGTGTAAGTTTACAACAATTCTATGGATTGCCGGAAAGACAATCAATGTTGCATTGATAGCTGTTGTGGTTATCTTCCAGCCGGAGCTGAGAAAGGCACTTGAGCAGCTTGGCAATAAGAGGTATCTTGCCGGCCTGCTTCAGTTCGATGATCTGAAGGATAAGAAGGAGATTTTCAGTGACAGGACCATAGATGAACTTGTAAAGGCCTCATACGAGATGGCAAAGCACAAGACAGGTGCACTTATTGTCATCGAGCAGGAGATTAATCTTCAGGACTATATCAATACAGGTATAGATATAGATGCTTTTGTGAGCAATCAGCTCCTCATCAATATATTTGAGCACAATACACCTTTGCATGACGGAGCCGTCATCATAAGGGGTAACAGGATTGTGTCGGCTACATGCTATCTTCCTCTTTCGGACAACATGGATCTTAGCAAGGAGCTTGGAACAAGACATCGCGCCGGAGCCGGAATAAGTGAAGCTACGGACGCATTTGTGATTATCGTTTCGGAGGAGACCGGAAAGGTATCAATTGCACATAACGGACAGCTTGTGAGAAATGTGGATGGGGAGTATCTGCGCAACAAGCTTGAGCTTCTCAAGATAGGAAATCTTGATATGGGAAAACGAATTAAGATATGGAAGAGGGGAGGCAGGTCTGATGAAGAAAATAATATTCAATAATATAGGACTTAAGATACTTGCTCTTTTGATTGCCGTTATCGTATGGTGGGTTGTTATGAACATAGATGACCCTCTTGTCAAAAAGTCCATAAGCGGTGTCAGCGTCGAGTTAAGGAATGATGATGACCTCATTGACAAGGGATATATATATGAGGTGGAATCAGGGAACGTTATTGCCATAACCGTATGGGCTCCTGAGAGCGTTGCAAAGGAGCTCAAATCCTCTGATTTTATAGCTTATGCCGACTTAAGCCAGCTAAGCCCTCTCACCGATACTGCCAATATAACGGTAGAGTGCGTTAAGTCAGATGTCAAGAATGACATAAAGGAGATAACCTCCAAGATTCAGGTCGTCAAGCTGAGCATTGACAATAAGCAGACTGCGGAGGTTCCGGTTACAACGGCTATTGTAGGTAATCCTGCTGAGAATTATGTTATAGGTGATATATCCATTTCACAGAACAAGATTGAAATAACAGGTGCGGCTAGTGTTATAGAGAAGATTGTGCGTGCAGAGATAAAATATGATGTATCTAATATGATGCAGTCTGTGAATGAGATGGTTACACCGGTATTTTATGATGAGAATAATAACGTAGTTGATACAGGTGCAATACAGCTGAGCCGTAACTCCCTGAGACTCAGCGTGGTAATCAATCCGACAAAATGGATAGGCATCACCATAAACCCGAGCGTTACGGTGGCGGATGATTATAAGATGGTGGGATATTCACTGAGCTTCGATCAGGTTAAGATAGCTGGAACCCAGGAAAGTCTTGCAAATATTTCAGCTATAGATTTACCGAGTGATGCGATTGAATTGACAGATGTGACGGAGAGCCAGGATTGTGTAGTCAATCTTGCCAATTATCTTAAGGCTAGTTACAAGATTGTCTCAGGAACTACAGAACTCACTGTGCATATAGATATTGAACCGATGGTTGTTAAGAGCTATATTGTTAGAAAAAATGGTATAGCTGTAAATAATTTAGGAGATGGTCTTGAGGCACAGATAGAGGACAGCTATATAGAGGTTAAGGTCAAGGCAATTCAGGAAGTACATGACAGCTTTAATATGGATGTACTCAATCCGAACATAGATTTAAAGGGTTATGGACCGGGAGAATATGAAGTGCCTGTTATATTGTCGGAGGATTTGAACAATTATATTCTTGCCGGGAATGTCACCATCAAGGTCAATATAACCGGTGATGCTGTTGAAACGGATGCCGAGACTGAAGCAGCAAGGAAACGCTGATTCTAGTACGTTTTGCCGGCGCCGCATTGAAGGCTCATGCTGTATGTATTTGGAAGGATTTAGGAATTTAAAATGGAAACTCCGGTTATTGATGTGATTATTCCGGTGCACAAGCCGGATAAAAAATATGCTGCATTATTGAAGATGCTTGAAAAACAGTCCGTAAAGGTAAGATGTGTGTATGTGATAAACACCCGGAAGCAATATTATAATAGCGGGAGTTATCCGTATAATGGGGAGATAAAGGTAAAGCATATAGAGCCTGACGAGTTCGATCATGGGCGTACCAGAAATGATGGAATTATGGCTTCGGATGCGGATTACTGTCTTCTTATGACTCAGGATGCTGTTCCGGCAGATGAGCTGCTTGTGGAAAAGCTTCTGGAATGCTTTAATGTGAATGATGTTGCCGTTGCGTATGCCAGACAGCTTCCTGATGAGGACTGCCGTATTATAGAGAGGCTGGCAAGGAATTTTAATTACCCGGAGGAAAGCTGCATTAAATATAAAAAAGATATAGACAGTATGGGGATAAAGGCATTTTTCTGTTCAGATGTATGCGCAATGTATGATAGAAAAAAATATATTGAGCAGGGAGGCTTTATCAAAAAAACAATATTTAATGAAGATATGATTATGGCATACAGGTTTCTGATGGCAGGATATGGGGTATACTATAAGGCGGATGCATGTGTTATACATTCGCATAATTATTCCAATATGCAGCAATTTCACAGAAATTTTGATTTGGGAGTATCACAGGCTGATAATCCGGAGGTATTCGCCAATATCTCATCTGAAAGCGAGGGTGCCAGGTACATTTTTAAGATGACATCATTGCTTATCAGGAATAAAGCAGCATATTATATACCGTATTTTTATATAAATAGTGTGTTCAGGCTTGCCGGATATAAGCTCGGCAAGGCATACCGCAGACTGCCGGAAAGCTTTGTTATGGCATGCACGATGAATAAGAACTATTGGAGGCAACTGTGATTAAGGGTAATCAGAAATATTTTAATAGATTGCACGTACTGCTGGATGCACTTATCATAGCGGCATCGTATGGTCTGTCATGGGTGATAAAGTTCTATGATGACAGTGTAACCATGATGAACCATATGTATATTATAGGACTTTTATGCATTATTCCAATGTATCTTATACTCTATGCTGTATTTAATGTATATAGTCCTAAGCGTGTACAGACGATGAAAGAGGAGATAGGAAATATAGTCAAGTCAAATACAATGGGACTTGTTATATTTATTATGGCATTGTATATGTTACACCAGCCGCATTTTTCAAGGCAGATGATGTTTATATTCTATGTCATAAACAATGCTGCGGAAATCATTTTCAGGAATTGCATAAGATGGGTGCTGCGAAAGATAAGAAACAGGGGCTTCAACCAGAAGCATATCCTTCTTGTCGGCTACAGCCGTGCTGCGGAGGGCTATATAGACAGGATAAAGACCAACCCACAGTGGGGATACCATATAATGGGAATACTTGACGATAAGGTTGCAGTCGGAACGAAATACCGCGGCGAACAGGTAATAGGTAAGATAAAATTATTACAGAACCTGTTGTCGGAAAATGAGCTGGATGAGATAGCGATAACTCTAGGAATTGCAGAATATTCTAAGCTTGAGGATATCGTGGCAATATGTGAAAAATCAGGTGTGCACACCAAGTTCATTCCGGATTATAATAATTTCATTCCGACAAGACCGTATACAGAGGATTTGCTGGGACTGCCTGTGATAAATATAAGGCGTGTTCCGCTAAACGGCGGTTTTAATAAATTTGTAAAAAGAGTTTCAGATATAGTGGGTTCATTCCTGCTTATAATCCTGTTTTCACCAGTAATGCTTGCGGTGGCACTTGCAGTAAGGTTTTCATCAAAAGGACCTGTTATTTATAAACAGGAGAGAGTCGGACTTCACAACAGGAATTTTGTTATGTATAAATTCCGTTCCATGAAGATAGAGAGGTGTGATGAGCTTCATTTTACAACGCAGAACGATGACAGAACCACCAGAATTGGCAGGTTTATCAGAAGATGCAGCCTTGATGAGCTTCCACAGCTGTTTAATGTGCTTAAGGGCGATATGAGTCTTGTGGGACCAAGACCGGAAAGACCGGAGTTCGTTGAAAAGTTCAGGGAGCAGATACCAAGATATATGATAAAGCATCAGGTCCGCCCCGGAATGACAGGATGGGCTCAGATTAATGGCTACAGAGGAAACACTTCTATTCGTAAGAGGATAGAATATGATTTATATTATATAGAAAACTGGACCTTCTGGTTTGATATAGTTATTTTATTCCAGACGATTTTTAAAGGCTTCGTAAATAAGAATGCTTTTTGATGGATTTAAAATGTGGATGGGCTTGAAAGAATAGAGGCAGTATTATGACAAAAAATAAAAAGAAAAAAATGAAGATATGGCAAAAGGCTCTGCTTTTTTTCGCAGAGCTTGTTGTATTATGTGTGGTTGTGGCTGTATGGTATATAGTTGATAAGTTTGGAAAGCTAGAGGTAAAGGAGATTGACAGAGAGGCGATAGACCTTATAATTGCCCCGGAGGTCAAGGCAAATGAGGCACTCAAAGGATACACCAACTATCTCCTGCTTGGAACGGATGCACGCGACAATTCACTCGAGGCAATGAATAAGACAGGTGAGGGCAACACGGACGCCATCATAATAGCAAGTCTTAACAATGATACCAAGGAAGTGAAGCTTGTCTCGGTATATAGGGATACATTGCTCATGGTGCCTGCATCGGGAGGCTTTAATGATACCTACAGAAAGGCAACGGAGGCTTTCTTCTATTCGGGAGTTGAGGCGACGATAAGCATGATTAATCTGAACCTGGACCTTAACATTACAGACTATGTCATGGTTAATTTCGAGGCACTTATAAGGATTGTCGATGCGGTTGGCGGAGTCGACCTTGAGATTACGGAGCAGGAGCTTTATTGGCTCAATGAATATTTGAGAGATACTGGACTTAACACAGGAAGAACCTACGAGACTGTTCCTAGTGCAGGAATGGTTCACCTTGACGGAATACAGGCGACAGCCTACTGCCGTATAAGATATGCGGACGGAACACTTGATTACGGACGTGCGGAGAGACAGCGCAAGATTATCAGTCTTATATTCGAGAAGGCAAAGAAGATGAATCTGAATCAGCTTACCAATGCGATAAACGGTGTGCTTGACAATGTAGTTACAAGTGTCCCTGTTGCAGAGATAATCGGGATGATACCTAGTGTCTTTGATTTTTCACTGGCTGACCAGACAGGCTTTCCGTTTGAAAAGTTCGGTTCCATGAAGAAGGTGCCGGAGATTAATATTGCGGATCCTGTATTTGCAATGACACTTGAATCGAATGTCAGTGAACTGCATAAATATCTGTTCGGTGTCGACGGCTATGAGCCTACATCGCGAATAAAGGATATAAGCGCTTATCTTCAGGCATTGTATGATAAGAATTATTATCCGGGAAATATATACCAGTAGAATTGATGCTGTAAGCATGCAGCAGAATGGGGATTGATGTGAAAAAAGGAGATTTAGCAAAACATAACGCAGCAGCATATAAGGGATATGTTATAAGAATTCTGATTGTCGCTGCGATATGTATATTGTCTGCATTTGCCGTGGAGCTGTTCTGTAATATTAAGCTGATGAGACTTCCGGCAGATATAAAGGGCGTACATGATACGGAGTTTACCGAGAAAGTATTTGATGTGGCTGCAATCGTGGAGGGCGACCCGGAAAACGGACTTGAGTACAGACCGCACGAGGAATATGAAGCATACCAGGGAATGAAATGCTATTATATAGAGCCGGATGGCTATGTAAATAAGCTGGTCATAGATTACAGGAACGCTTCGGCGGCGTATTTTGATATTGTGGTTTTATGCGAGAACAGGTTTGGATATCTTGAGAGTTGGACAACCAAGGACAACAATCCGATATATATATCCGAATCGACAGTAAACATAGATAAGAATGCCAAGGGTATATGGATAATTCCGAAGGAAAATAATACCCCTCAGTATGACAATGATGTTGAGCTTTTAAATGTAGCGGTGAAAAACACTCCTGTATTTAATCACTTCAGATTTATTTTTGTTTTTCTGCTTGTGCTATGTGCCGGATTATTAGTGGTATTAAGAGATGTCATTTCGGCTCATTTAGAGTATGGATTTCTTATAACAGGGCTATGTGCAGGATTTATTTTCTGTCTGGCAATGCCATTGTCGCGTGTTGGATGGGATGAGGAGACACATCTTAGAAGTGTGTACTGGCTGGATATAACAGGAAGTTACGAATATAACTGCTTCCTGCATAATTATATTGATGGAGGAGCGGAGAACCTTCCGTTTGAATACAGTACATCTTATGAGGAATACCTGCACATATTTGAGAGAGTTAATGAGCTGTCGACACCGGGTGAGACTGATCCTGCAACATCACATCACTGGGGAACAAGCGGTTTTGCAACATTTTCATATTTTTTCATGGCGATAACCTGCAATATATGTAAGCTGGCAGGACTTCCGTTTGCATACACATATATTCTGCTCAGAATGACCAACATGCTGATGTATGTGATAGTGGTATTCTTCGCAGTGCGGAAGCTTCCGAAGGGAAAGCTGATTATGAGTGCAATTGCACTTATGCCTACGCCTATGTATCTTGCCTGCACCATATCTTATGATACGGTTGTCACGGGATTCCTGTTTTTGGGAATGGCATATCTTTTCTATCTCATGTTTACGGATAAAAAGCTTACATGGTGGGAATATCTTGTGTTTATAGGTGGCATGGCGTATGGTTCATCCAGAAAATCCATTTATATACCGCTTATACTGCTTGGAGTATTTCTTCCTCACCGGATTTTTAAAGATAAAAAGCAGGAGAGGATAATGAAAACGGGTGTGATTGTCATTCTCCTCTTAATACTGAGTACATTTGTACTGCCTGCGATTATAAGTCCGTCCACAGAAGGAGACTTAAGAGGCGGGACAACGAGCCATGCCGGGCAGCTGGGCAGTGTATTCTCCAATCCGGTCGGCTATGCAGCACTGCTTCTTTCTACAATGTGGCAGCATTTGTGGGACTTCGGAATCGGCACGCCGACGCTTGATTTCATGGCGTACCTTGGTGCGGGAAGTCTTACCTATGTGATAGTGATATACCTTGTAACTATAACAATCACATCGGAAAATACGGTCTATGTACAGAATGACAAAAAGAAATGGGTTGCCGAAAATATGCCCGTATGGCTGAAGGCATTGATATATTTCCTTGTGTTCGGAGTCATGTGCCTTATATGGACTTCAATGTATATAAGCTATACGGAGGTAGGAAAGACAGCTATGGCAGGAGTACAGGGAAGATATTATATTCCGTTATTGTTTCCGGTTCTGTTTACCCTGAGCTTTAACAGAGTCAATTCAAACTGGAATAAAGTGCGCTATAATGTTACCTGCCTGTTGATTTCGACATTCATTATCTTTTATAGTATCTGGGAGATACTTATAAGACAGTGCAGTCTTTAGAAAAGCAGGGAATAATCAAAAATTCAGTTTCTGATAGGCAGATATATTCTGCTTATCATAAAAGAATTATTTTAAGGAGATGTACTATGAAGAAAATAATAATAACCGGGTGCAACGGACAGCTTGGAAGAGCCATGAATAAGGTGTTGGACGGCAATAGCGGGTATGAGCTTGTGAACACGGATGTTGCTGAGCTTGATATAACGGATATAGACGCAGTGCTTGCTTTCGTGGAGAGGATTCAGCCTTATGCGATAGTGAACTGTGCGGCATACACAGCGGTTGATGCGTGTGAGGTTAACAGGGAGCTTGCTTATAAGATTAATGCTGTTGGTCCGAGAAATCTTGCCATTGCCGCAGAAAAATATAACGCTAAGCTTATACATGTGTCTACAGACTATGTTTTTGCCGGAAACGGAACAGCTCCGTATACAGAGTTTGATGCGGTTGGGCCTAAGAGCATGTATGGTTTTACCAAGCTTGCAGGTGAGAATTTTGTAAGGGATTTTTCAAAGCATTATTTTATTGTCAGAACAGCATGGCTCTATGGTGACGGAAAGAATTTCTTAAAGACTATGTTAAGACTTTCTGAGACACATGACGAGATAACGGTAGTCGATGACCAGATTGGTTCACCTACAAGTGCGATGGAGCTTGCAAGAGCGATAAGCTGGCTTATACCGACGGAAAATTACGGAGTATATCATGGAACCTGTGAGAATTACTGTTCATGGGCTGATTTCACAGAAGCAATATTTAAAAAGACCGGTAAAACCACGAAGGTTGTACATGTAAGCACAGCGCAGTATCAGGCAGCACATCCTGAGTCTGCCGACAGACCGGCTTATTCTGTTCTGGATAATTATATGTTCCGTCTTGTGGGAGGATATACATTTGCGGATTGGGAGAGTGCACTTGATGAGTACCTCAAGGAGAATGGGCTTGCGTAGAGGATAATCAGGAATATAATCAATTGAAAGTAACAGGTTGAATTATGTAATGAGTTATGGTAACATACAATGGTTTGAATGCAGGAGGGAGCAGACTTATGTCTGCAGCATAGGAAATTGACCTGTTTTAGGAGAAATAATTGCAGTATATATGTGCGGAAACACGATATTTTATTAGTTGGAAGGAGATTATGTAAAATGAGAACTTATCTAGTAACAGGAGGAGCCGGATTTATCGGTTCGAACTACATACACTACATGTTTAAGAAGTATGGCGATACTATCCGCATCATCAATGTGGATGTGCTCACCTACGCGGGAAACCTTGAGAATCTCAAGGATATAGCAGACAAGCCTAACTATACATTTGTAAGGGCTGATATCTGTGACAAGGAGGCAATCGAGAAGATCTTTGCCGAGAACGATATCGACAGAGTTGTACATTTCGCAGCAGAGAGCCATGTTGACAGAAGCATCAAGAACCCTGAGGTCTTTGTAAAGACTAACGTGCTGGGAACAGCGGTCATGTTAAATGCCGCAAAGAAGGCGTGGGAGCTTCCGGACGGCTCATACAAGGAGGGTAAGAAGTTCCTCCATGTATCCACGGATGAGGTATACGGCTCACTTCCTGATGATGACACAGCCTTCTTCTATGAGACAACACCAATCGACCCACACAGCCCGTATTCGGCGAGCAAGGCTTCATCGGACATGCTTGTGAAGGCATATATTGACACCTACCATTTCCCTGCAAATATTACCAACTGCAGCAACAACTACGGTCCATACCAGTTCCCTGAGAAGCTTATCCCGCTTATCATCAACAATGCACTTTCAGGGAAGAAGCTTCCTGTGTACGGCGATGGAAAGAATGTGAGAGACTGGCTCTATGTTGAGGATCACGCCAAGGCTATCGACATGGTTCAGGAGCAGGGCGTTCTCGGTGAGCGCTACAATATCGGCGGACACAATGAGAAGCAGAACATCGAGATTATAAAGATTATCCTTGAGACACTCAATGAGATGCTTCCTGATTCAGACCCTAGGAAGGCTCACATCAATGAGGAGCTTATAACCTACGTTGCAGACCGCAAGGGACATGACAGACGCTATGCCATCGCACCGGACAAGATTAAGGCTGCTGTAGGCTGGGTTCCGGACACAATGTTCAAGGACGGAATCAAGCTCACAATCAAGTGGTATTTTGAGCATGAGGACTGGATGAAGAACGTGACAAGCGGCGATTACCAGAAGTATTATGCTGAGATGTATAAATAATAAAAGAGAGGATTGATACCATGAAGGGAATCATACTTGCCGGAGGCTCCGGCACAAGACTTTACCCACTTACAAAGGCTATCTCCAAGCAGATTATGCCTGTATATGACAAGCCTATGATATATTATCCACTGTCGACACTTATGCTTGCTGGCATAAGGGAGGTGCTTATCATATCGACACCGAGGGATCTGCCGGTATTTAAGGAGCTTCTTGGTGATGGAAGCCAGCTTGGAATGACATTCGAGTATGCCGTTCAGGAGAGCCCTAGAGGACTTGCAGATGCATTCATCATCGGTGAGAGGTTCATCGGCAATGACAGGGTGGCACTTGTTCTTGGAGACAATATCTTCTATGGACAGAGCTTCTCAAAGGTGCTTGAAAGAGCTGCTGCGCGTGAGAGCGGTGCGACCATATTCGGTTACTATGTGAGAGACCCTAGAGAGTACGGTGTCGTTGAATTTGACGAGAACGGAAAGGCACTCTCAATCGAGGAGAAGCCTGAGAATCCTAAGTCCAACTATGCGGTTCCGGGACTTTATTTCTACGACAATGATGTTGTTGAGATTGCCAAGAATGTAAAGCCGTCTGCCAGAGGAGAGATAGAGATTACAAGTATCAACAACGAGTATTTGAACCGTGGAACCCTTCAGGTGGAGACACTTGGAAGAGGCTTTGCATGGCTTGATACCGGCAACCATGATGCACTCCTTGATGCAGCGGATTTCGTTGCAGCGTTCCAGAAGAGACAGGGACTCTATATTTCTTGTATAGAGGAGATTGCATATAAGAGAGGCTTCATAGACAGAGAGCAGCTTGTTAAGCTTGCACAGCCGCTTCTTAAGACAGCCTATGGAAAGTATCTTATTGAGATTGCGAACGGATTGTAGGAGGAATTTTATAATGGGACAGATTACGGTAAGCAAGTGTTACACTGAGGACGGAGTTGAGATAGAGGGACTCAAGGTTATCGAGCCTAAGGTGTTCGGTGATTCGAGAGGATATTTTTACGAGGTCTATAATTATAATGATTATGCGGCAGCAGGAATAGACATGCAGTTCGTGCAGGATAATCAGTCAGGCTCTAAGAAGGGTGTTATACGAGGACTTCATTTCCAGAAGCAGTTCCCGCAGGATAAGCTTGTGAGAGCTTCCAAGGGGACAGTTTTTGATGTTGCCGTAGATTTAAGAGAAGGTTCTAAGACCTTCGGCAAGTGGTATGGCGTTGAGCTGTCAGACGAGAACAAGAAGCAGTTCTTCATTCCTAAGAACTTTGCGCATGGCTTCGTTGTGCTCTCAGACACAGCGGAGTTCGCATACAAGTGTACGGACTTCTATCACCCGAATGACGAGGGCGGTATTATATGGAATGACCCGCAGGTAGGAGTCAAGTGGCCTATACCTGAAGGGATGGAGCTCATATTCTCCGATAAGGATACCAAGTGGGGAACACTTGCAGAGTATGTGGAGGCAGGTTGGGACAGGGGTCAGACCCCGGTGTCCCAGAACATGGGACACGGGGTCTGACCCCTGTCCCAACCTGTCCTTGTCAATGTCAAAAGGAAAGGATTCACAATGCACAATTCAATCAGAGCCAATTTTAATAAATTTAAGCCGCTGTTATTCGAGCTTATCTCGCGTGATATAAAAAATAAATACCGTCGTTCTGTGCTGGGTGTGCTTTGGACTCTTTTAAATCCGCTATTTATGATGATAATTCTATCGGCAGTATTTTCACATATATTTGGATTTGCCGTTGAAAATTATCCTATATATATATTGTGTGGACAGGTACTCTACAATTTCTTTTCCGAGTCGACACAGTCTGCCATGAATTCGATAATACACAGTGCAGCGCTTATTAAGAAGGTATACGTTCCAAAATATATATTTGTGCTCTCAAGGATTTTGTCCTGCTCAATCAATATATTTGCATCATACGCGGCACTCCTCATAGTGATGGTTGTGCTTAGGACACCGCTTCACTATACCATGTTCCTTTCGGTGATACCTATTGCAATCATGATTATGTTTTCTATGGGTGTAGGGTTTATACTGGCTGCGTTGTCGGTAAAGTACAGGGATATAGTGCACTTATATTCGGTGTTCCTTACAGGCTTCATTTACCTTGCTCCGATTATGTATCCGATTGATATACTTAATAATGTGCTTAGAACTATAGTGAAAATTAACCCGGTAACCAATATACTTGAGATGTTCAGGGAATTTATGATGTACAATTCAATGCCGGACGCATACACGATTGTGATGTCAATAGTGCCGAGTGCGTTGGTGCTTGCGATAGGACTTCTTGTGTTCTATAAGAAACAGGATGAGTTTATATTATATCTTTAGTGCTTCGATACATTTTGGGAAGCTGTGTTTTTAGAATAAATTTAGGGAAGAGAAGATGGAAGATAAAAAATCATTCGATGATGTAATTATAGAAGTGAATAATGTATCGCGCTGCTTCAATCTGGCAAGGGAGAGAGTTGACAGCCTTAAGGAGTATATTGTCCGCAGGCTGAAGGGGAATCTGCATTTCGATGAATTCTGGGCGCTCAACGGCATTACGTTCAACGTAAAGCGCGGCGAGTCAATCGGACTTATCGGGCTTAACGGAAGCGGAAAGAGTACCATGCTTAAGGTAATCGCAGGTGTGCTTAAGCCGACAGGCGGAAGCGTGAGGGTATTGGGAAGCGTGGCACCGCTTATAGAGCTTGGAGCCGGCTTTGATTCGGATTTGACCGCAAGGGAAAATATATTTCTTAACGGAGCTCTTCTTGGACACTCGAGAGCTGTGATGCGCGGATATTATGACGATATAGTGAATTTTGCGGAGCTGCATGATTTTATGGATGTACCGGTCAAGAATTTTTCATCCGGAATGACATCAAGACTGGCTTTTTCGATTGCGACGATAGGAAAGCCGGATATACTGATTGTCGATGAGGTTCTGGCAGTCGGAGATTCTAAGTTCCAGCAGAAATGTATAGACAGGATTCAGGAAATGATGAGTCAGGGAACAACGGTTCTTTTTGTTTCGCATAGTATAGAGCAGGTAAAGCTTGTGTGCAAGAAGGTGGTATGGCTTGAACATGGAAAGCTTAAGGCTTATGGCGATGCCTTGGAAATATGTGAACAGTATGAGAATATGTATGGTGGCAGATAAGAGCAAAGGATGGATTGGAATATGAAATATGTAAAGAGAATAGTGGCAGTGGTTATATATGTTTTGTTTGCATATTTTTATGCATTTCTTCCTGATTTTAGTATAAAAGGCGGATTCAGTGTCAGCCTGAATCCGTTTAATCCGGAGACATTTATAATGATGCTCTTTATAGGGGCGTACTTGACAGCATTCTGGATAATTATTAACAGGCTGTTTAGGAATTAGGAGGGAGAGCTTGGATAATTTTATATTTATTTATAAGAAAAGAATAGATTTGAAAAACAGTAACAGGCTTATCATCCAGACAGGTTCGTGTAAGGACTATATGAAGGATGTTAAGGCTGTTTCCTACGTTAATGGAGTAGAAACACCTGTGGATATTGTGGAAAATGTGCATACTCCGCTTCTTTTTGTGTATAAAAATGCCGAACCGGAGTTTGATGGTGAATATAATTTCTGTATTGACCTTCCGAAAAAGGTTGATAATGTCAAAGTTGTTTTCACAAAAGATACTTACCCATCCGGAAAAGTCGGAATATATATTTCAGGAAAACAGATAGAATACCTTAGGAGCATGATAGAGATTAATCTGATAGGTGTGAAGGTTGACGAAAAATCCGGCAGGATAAAGGTAACGGGATGGGCTGAGGCGGCGCATGAGCCTGTAATCTGCGCTTATTCAGGTAACAAAAAGCTTGCTGCGAGTGTGAATTTCTTTACCAGAGCAGATATGGTGAGCCGTTATTTTCCAGACGAGCTTAATAGAATGTGCGCTTTTGAGATGGATGTGGAAGATATAGGCGGCAGAACCCTCAAGCTTACAACTGAATGTGACGGAAGACATGGGAGCGTCAGCGTGCTTGTCAACCGTGGCACTGATGAGAAAAAGAGGCAGAGACTTGTCAGTGCGGGAAACAGCCGAAATGATTATATCACAAGAGCGAGGAACTATATTGCACTTTATGGAATGAAGCGCTTTATGATAAAGCTATATGGCAAGTTCACAGGCAAAGCAAAAAAACAATCACACGATTATTTTTCAAAGATTAATCCGGGACCTGAAAGACTTAAAGAACAGAGAAGCTATAAGTTCGCAGATAATCCGAAGTTTTCTATTCTGATACCTGTATACCGCCCGGATGATACGTTCTTCAGGCTTATGTTAGATTCTGTTGTGAACCAGACCTATGACAACTGGCAGATATGTCTGGCTGATGGAGGCGGTGATGGTTTTACGGTTGAAAAAACTGTCCAGTCATATATAGACAGGTTCGGGGCGGACAGGGTAAGATATGTGAAGCTTAAGGATAATCTTGGAATCGCGGAGAACACCAATGCGGCGCTGCGGCTTGCCGACGGCGATTATATAGTGTTCGGTGACCATGACGATGAGCTTCACCCTACAGCCTTTTTTGAGTGTATGAGGGAGTTAGAGCGTTACCCGGAGGCTGATTTGATATATTCGGATGAAGATAAGATAATTGAGGATTCGGGAAGGCATACGGAGGCACATTTTAAGTCCGACCTCAACATGGAGCTTCTAAGGCGCAATAATTATATATGTCATCTGTGCGTTGTCAAAAAGAGCCTTGTCGATGAGGTGGGAGAGCTGAAGACCGAATACAATGGTTCACAGGATCATGACTATGTGCTTCGCTGTGTCGAGAGGGCGAAGTGTGTGCGGCACATCCCTAGGATACTTTATCATTGGCGCATAAATGACAATTCTACCGCGAAGAGTGCGTCGACCAAGACTTACGCTAACACAGCGGGGGTTAATGCTGTGAGTGCACATCTAGAGAGAATCGGACTGGATGGCAAGGTTACGAACGGCGTGGCACCGGGCTTCTATGACATAGCTTACAGGCTTGAGGGAGAACCGTTTGTATCCGTTATAATACCTAACAAAGACCATTTAGATGACCTTACAAGGTGTATCGAGTCCATGGAAAATGTAAATAACTACCATAATATTGAATATATAGTTGTTGAGAACAACAGCGTTCTTGATGAGACCTTTGCGGGCTATGAGGCTATGGAAAAGAAGTATGGTGACAGATTCAGGCTTGTAAGGTGGGATGGCGGATTTAACTATTCTGCTATCAACAACTATGGAATACAGTATGCTAAGGGTGAGTATATACTTCTTCTTAACAATGATACGGAGGTCATTGAGCCGGGCAGCTTAAGACGTATGCTTGCTATCTGTCAGCGTTCTGAGGTGGGAATAGTCGGTGCTAAGCTCCTGTATGATGATAATACAGTTCAGCATGCAGGAATTGTTATGGGATATCAGGGGGTTGCGGGTCATGCCTTCACTGGAATAGGCGATGATGTATATGGCTATTTCGCAAGGGCAGTGCTTACACAGGAGCTTTCCGCAGTGACAGCGGCATGCCTTCTCACGAAGAGAAGTGTTTTCGAGCAGGTCGGAAAGCTTGATGAGACATTTGAGGTTGCATTCAATGACATTGATTACTGTATGAAGGTGAGGGAGGCAGGTTATCAGATTATATATGAGCCTCATGCCAAGCTTCATCACTATGAATGTAAATCGAGAGGTGCGGAGGATACCGGAAAGAAGCAGGAACGCTTCGGGGGCGAGATTATGCATTTTATTGATAAGTGGAGAGCACAGCTCATAAAGGGAGACCCTTACTATAATCCTAATCTTGAGCTTGTGGGAGAACTGTACACCATAAAAAATATATAGGTAATTAAGGAGGGCTTGTTATGTTGCTTATAAAAAACGGCAGGGTTGTTGACCCGGTGAACGGTGTGGATAAGGTCATGGATGTTCTTGTCGATGGTGGACAGATTGTGATGACCGGGGACAAGGCTGTGGATATGTTCGATGAGGCTAAGACATCCGCCGGCATAGGTGAGGCTGGAAATATTGTTTGCGGCAGTGATGTGAATTATGAGGAGAATGCATTCAACGTGATTGACGCGGCAGGACTGGTGGTTGCGCCGGGACTTGTGGATACACATGTGCATTTCAGGGATCCGGGGCTTACCTATAAGGAGGACATATTTACCGGGGCGGCGGCGGCAGCCAAGGGCGGCTTCACAACGGTTGTGTGCATGGCAAATACCAAGCCTACGGTCGACAATGTGGATACTCTTGCCTATGTTCTTGAAAAAGGTGCACAGACAGGGATACATGTGCTGTCGGCGGCGGCAGTGACCAAGGGACTTGGCGGAACTGAGCTTGTGGATATGGAGGCACTTGCCAAGGCGGGTGCGGCAGGCTTCACAGACGATGGGATTCCGATTATGGATGAGAAGATACTTGTGCAGGCGATGGAAAAGGCGAAGGAGCTTGATCTTCCTGTGAGCCTCCACGAGGAGGACCCTGCATTTATAGCTTCGCCGGGTGTTCATCAGGGCGAGGTATCCAGGCAGCTAGGCTATGGCGGTGCTTCGCGGACTGCCGAGGATGTGATGGTCGCAAGAGACTGTGCACTTGCCCTACATACCGGCGCGGCGGTGTGCATACAGCATATCAGCTCCAAAAATGCGGTTGAGTATGTTAGGACTGCAAAGAAGCTTGGCGCGGATGTCCACGCTGAGGCTACACCACATCATTTCACATTGACAGATAAGGCTGTGCTTGAATACGGCACGCTTGCCAGAATGAATCCGCCTGTGAGGACGGAGGACGACAGACTTAAGATTATAGAGGGCATTAAGGACGGCACCATAGATATGATAGTCACAGACCATGCTCCGCACAGCACTGAGGAGAAGGCAAGACCTATGGAGAGTGCGCCAAGCGGAATAACTGGCCTTGAGACCTCCTTAGCTCTTGGAATAAAGTCACTTGTCCAGCCGGGGCACATTTCACTTATGAAGCTTATGGAGTGCATGAGCCGCAATCCTATGGAATTTTACAGAAGGAAGCCTGTTGGCATTGCACCGGGAAATCCGGCGGACATAGTGATATTCGGTGAAAATGAAAAATGGCTCGTTGACCATTTTGTCTCCAAGGCTGTGAACAGCCCGTTTTTAGGATGGGAGCTGCCGGGGAAGGTGCATTTTACCATCTGTGATGGGAAGATTGTGTATGCGGCATGATAGGTCATGTGATAAAAATATATAGGAACAGCGGTCTGAAGCCAGCACTCAAGGCGGCACTGCATGACCTTGGTGCGGGTGCGTCCAGGCGCAGGCAGGCACTTTTTTATGCGCGCAGCTTATTTTCCGAGGAGCAGAGGGAAAGTACGGAGCTTTCGGGATATTGCATAGTCAAGACCGGAAATGTGAAGCTTCACAGGGATATGGTGTGTGAGCTTGACAAGGTCATAGAGGAGAGGCAGCCGGCAGTTATCTATATGGATGAGCTGCGTGACGGTGAGCTATTGTATAAGCCGGACTATGCGCCGGACAATCTTGCCGCGCACAATTATATCGGAAACTGCGTGGTGGTAAGACGCGACCTGATGGATGACTGCGCTGTGAAGCTGTCCGGTAAAGCCTCACTCTGGAGCTTTAATAAATATATATGCGGCGGGTGCCGTGAGGATGAGATAGCGCACGTAAGCCGTGCGCTTTTTGAGGATAAGGGTCATATAGGGGAAGATGGAGATAACATAAAGGATAGTATAGTCGATGGTTTTGAAAATGCATCAAATGGAAAATACTGTAAAAAGATTTCGGTGATTATTCCAAATTATGAGCATGCGGATGACCTGCGAAGATGTGTTGAGTCGCTTATCTATATAAATACCTATAAAAATATTGAGATAATAATTGTCGAGAATAACAGCAAATCGGAAGAAATATTGTCCTGCTATGATGAGCTTCTGAGGGAACATCCCGATGTGATAAGGCTTGAAAAATGGGAGGGAAGCTTCAACTATTCCGCGATAAACAATTACGGTGCTTCGCGCGCTGATGGGGAGCTTCTGCTGTTACTGAACAATGACACGAAGATTATTGAGCCGGATTCGCTGTGGGCTATGGCAGAATACGCTGTGAGAGATAACACAGGAGCGGTCGGTGCGTGTCTGCTCTATGAGAATAAGACTGTGCAGCATGCGGGTGTAATAGTCGGGATAGGCCCGGACAGGACGGCGGTTCATCCTAATTCGGGGGTATGTTTTATTGAAAACGGATACCGTGACAGTATTCATCATGTGCAGAACTATTCTGCAGTGACAGGTGCGTGTCTTATGATAAAAAAAGAGCTTTTTGATAAGCTGGGCGGGCTTGATGAGGAGCTTGCAGTCGCATACAATGACGTTGATTTCTGCCTGAGACTGAGGAGAAGGGGGCTGCTGAATGTGTACGTTCCGCAGGCACTTCTTTTTCACTATGAATCGAAGTCAAGAGGCTACGATGACAAGGGCGAGAGGCATGAGAGGTTCCTTCGCGAATCTCAGTTGTTCCGCGACAGATGGCAGAATATTATAGATGATGGGGACTCGTATTATAATGTAAATCTTTCCAAGGAAGTACCTTGGAAGCCGGAAATAAAATTGTGAAACGCAATGATAATAAAAATTATGACGATAATATGCCGAAAAAGACAGAATTGATTATAAAAAGCAATTAATAGAGCTTAGGAAAGGCGGTTGTACAATGGCTTCTAATATATATAAAATAAAAAAGGCGGTGGCATATATCAAGCATTACGGACCGGATAAGCTTGCCGGGAAGGCGATTGGAAAGCTTATCGACAGGGACGGCTACAGTGAACATTTTTCGGAGCTTGTGTCCGATGATGAGGAGCTGTTCTTTGAGAGAGGGCGCAATTTTAAGAGAAAGCCGTTAATCAGTGTCCTTGTCCCGGTGTACAATCCGCCGACCGCATATTTTAAGGAGATGCTCCTTTCGGTGATAAACCAGACGTATTTTAACTGGCAGCTCTGCCTTGTGGATGCGGGAACGGATAAGCAGCGCGCCGTTGTCGATGAGGTAGCGGACGGCGATGAGCGCGTGTGCTATGTGGAGATAGATAATGCCGGGATAGCGGAGAATACGAACGCGGCACTTGCGATGGCGAAGGGTGAGTATATAGCACTTCTTGACAATGATGATACCCTGTCATCGGATGCGCTGTACCGCATGGTCGAGATGATAAACCGCGAAAATGCGGACTGCCTTTATTCCGATGAGGACAAGATGGACAGTGAGGGGAAGAAGCATTTCTGTCCACATGTCAAGCCTGATTTCAACCCGCAGCTTTTAAGAAGCAACAATTATATCTGTCATCTTTTTGTAGTGAGGACGGAGCTTGCAAGGGAGGTTGGGGGATTTTCCAAGGCTTATGACGGCGCACAGGACTATGATTTTATCTTAAAGTGCACCGAAAAAGCGGAAAAGATTTCTCATGTAAACCGTGTGCTCTACCACTGGCGCACCCATGAGAGTTCGACCTCCGCCAATCCTCTGTCTAAGCTGTACGCATACGAGGCGGGCAAAAAGGCAATAGAGGCTCATCTTGAGAGGATGGGAATAGCGGGCAGGGTAAGCATGCTTGATGACATGGGCTTTTACCGGGTTGAGTATGGGGATAACAATGACGGAAATTACAGCGAAGGTGGAAGTAGTTGTGATGACGCTGTCGACAAAGACTATAGCAGTAGTGATGGTGCTGTTGACAGAGGTAATGGCAGCAGTAGTGATGACGTTATTGACAAAGGCAATGGCAGTGTTGACATCGAAGAAAGTGTCAGTATTGATAGCAAGGACGGTGGCAATAATAAGGCTGCTTCGGTACTGGTTGTTGCCACAGGAGTCAAGGACAATGACACCGCGCAGAAGTATTTCAAGTATTTAAGAAAAAATACCGATTATGAAAATATGCAGATGTGTGCGATGGGTGAGCCTGATGCGGCAAGACTTGGGCAGTACACAAGCGATTATTTTTGTATCCTGATGTGCGGCATAAAGCCTGAAAAGCGTGACTGGCTGGAAATGCTTGTGAGGGAAGCGGATGTACTGGAAGCGGCTGCAATCGCCGCAAAGCTTCTTGTAAAGCAGGCATTTCCTCTGTGTAATAAGATAAGCAGAAGCTTCATAGTGTATTCCGGCGATGACTATAAGGACAGCTTTGGAAGGGTTCACGTAAACGCCGGAAAACCGGGATGGTATAAAGGAAATTTTAACAGAAATATATTACAGCAGAATATAAAGACTCTGCCAAAGACGGCGATACTTGTGCGGCGCAGTGAGCTTATGAGACTTCTTGCCGGCGGATGGAAGGCGGAAGAGGGAAAAATGTACCTGTATGAGCCGGGAGTTGAGCTTTATAAGTGATATTCCGTAACGGTTCGGCATTATGCCTGAATTTTAGCAATTACGGAAACATTATCGGCGTTTTTTAATAGATATTGTGCAAATGTTTATAGTAAAAAATGAGTTGCGCAATTGCCTGGTTTTGTAATATGGAATGGAGGGTGTTATGGTCAGTATAGTTATTCCGAATTATAATGGAGAGCGTTTTTTGAAGGGTTGTATGGAGGCGTTAAGGAGACAGACCTACGAGGATATGGAGGTTATTCTGGTTGATAATGCCTCAACGGACAATAGTGTGGAGCTGGCGCAAAAGCTGTATCCGGGGATAAGGGTTGTTGAGCTTGATGACAACACGGGCTTTGCATACGCTGTAAACCGTGGCATAGAGGCGGCAGAGGGCGAATATGTGCTGCTTCTCAACAATGACACCATAGTTTTTCCTAATTTTGTCAAAAACCAGTACAATATGATTAAGGGCAAGCCGGACGTGTTCTCATGCTCTGCGCTTATGATTCAGAACGCAGACCATAAGCTTGTTGATGATGCCGGAGATGAGCTTGCGGCCCTCGGATGGGGCTTCGCACCCGACAGGGACAAGCCGGTTTCTGGCTGTATGGTGCCCCATGAGATTTTTTCTTCCTGTGCGGGGGCAGCAATATACAGGAAATCAGTATTTGACAAGATTGGTCTGTTTGACGAGAGCTTCTTTGCCTATCTTGAGGATATGGATATCGGCTACAGGGCAAGGCTTGCAGGCTACAGAAACCTGTACAATCCGTATGCTAAGGTGTATCACCTTGGAAGCGCCTCAAGCGGCTCAAGGCATAATGCCTTCAAGGTGGAGCTGTCAGCACGCAACAGCATGTGGATGTTAAGGAAGAATATGCCGGTCTGGCAGCTAATACTCAACATACCGTTTATTGCGGCGGGAATTGTCATAAAGACAGTATACTTTGCGAAAAAGGGGCTTGTGACGGCGTACTTAAAAGGTATTGTAAAAGGGCTGTCCGGTAAGCTTAGGAATACTTCAAAAAATGCGGGTGAAAAACATAAAGATACAGGCTTTGCAGCGTATTTAGGACTTCAGATGTGGCTGTTCAGAGGGATGATTAAGAGGGTGAAAAAATAAATTACCGGGTTTCTTTAAATGTCATTGTAAAATCTAAGAAGCTTATGTATAATGGATATATCTAAATATCTAAGGGGGTAAAGCCATGGAGAGAACGGTAAGAGGCTGGTCAATTCTGTATATGGTGTTCGGCGTAGCAGGTGCCATTATGGGTTTGGTGCAGCTTGTAGATGAGACCGGTGGAGCGGTTGTGATGAATCAGTTTGGAGAGACATGGATAAGGTCGGGCGGTGATTTCGGGACGGTTGTATATCTGCTGGTTGTTGTTGCACTTGCGGCTGTGAGAATAGCGCTGGGTGTTATGGGGCTTAAGTTCGCCTCACTTGATAAGGTGTGGAAGCCTGTGCTGGTGCTCTCAATCGTACATATAGTCCTGTCGGTTGTTCTGCTCAATATTGGAGCGATTATAGTTGCGGCTGTGGGATTGTTCATATATGTAATGTATTATAATATGGATTACAAGGCATTCTATGGTTTGTAGGAGTTATAATTTGATAGGCGTCTGCGGATATGTTAGAATAAATACAGTCCGTGGACGCTTATTTTGCGTATCCACAGGCAATGTTTGATATTCTATAACACAGCAGGAGGAAATATGGAAGAGGAACTTGTATTAAGGATAATAAACGAAAAGCTGGAATATGAACATATAGCTCCTGAGTGGCTTTGTGATGGAATCTGTACAAGGTCGGAATATGATGAGTACTGTACAGGCGAAATGGATATAGATTATCTTACACTTGAAATGATGTTAGAGAGACTTGGGATGAATAGCATGGATTTCATTTCATGGGTTGATTATGATGTGTATGAGTATCTGGAGTGGAGGGATAAGAACATGGAAGCCATACGCAATAAGGATACTGTGACATTGAGACAATTATTATATTCTGATGACATGTACGGAATAGTGGATGTTAACGGTGAGATATCTGATAGAGAAGAAAAAAGATGGAGCATGAATCCAAAGCTTATTATGCAGTTTGGCGTTATGGCGGTAAGTATGCTGGAATGGTTTGAGGGAAGGAGGAAAAATGCGGAGAGGTATGCTAGGCAAGCTGTTGAATATACAGGTTTAGGAAACAGCATGGAATTTGAGGATGAAGATACAAGTATGAAAATGCTGTCGGATAAAGAAATTGCCATGAATGTTTTAAGCGATTATTTTGAGGTGGAGAATAATCTTGAAAATAATGCGGCTCTTGAACGAACCGGCAGACATTTAGGGCAGATGTTAAGATATATTGATGGCAACGGAAGGGATATAAGAAGTGTAGCGCTGCTGTTTCCATATATATCATACCTGTACGTTAGAATCCAGATAATGCTGGGGAGAGCGGAACAGGGAATTTCACCATGCAAAAGATCGATAGAATTGATGAGAACGCATAATCAGTGCCGGATGCTGGAAATGACTTTACGGCAGTATATACAGCTTATGGAAAATCTGGGAATCAGCAACAGGGCACAGGATGAGGAAAGACTGCTCAAAAGCTGGCAGGAGGTTCTTGGATTTTTGAAAAGACTATCGGGAAATGTGCCGGATGAGGACTGTGGTTTTGCAGAGAGGCTTTTAAGATGTGGTGTGTGGAACGGCAGAGCCTTCGTGACGGAGGGTGATATCATAAAGCTGTACAGAGCCAGGGAGGGCATTACCCAGAAAAGATTGAGCATAGATGCCGATTATAGTATGCGGAGCATGTGGCTGATAGAAAATTCCAAAGCTAAGCCGCAGAAGAATGGATATGAAAAGATAAGAAAAAGACTTGGCATTCCGTCAGGGCATATACACAGTGATATATATTGCACCAGTTATAAAGCGTATATGTTAAAATATCAGATTGAAAGAGCAATGATGAACTGGGAGCTTGAAAAGGCGGACGGCTTGCTTGATAAGCTGGAAAAAGAACTAATTCGGGCAGGAAGCGGGGACGAGGTTAAAAACCTTATAAACAAGCAATTTATTATGGACAGCCGAAATGTAATCGCGTACATGGCAAAGAAAATTACTGCCAAGGAATATCTGGATAAATGTAAAAAATGCCTTGCACTTACGGTGGATATTGAGAACAAGAAAATTGATAAGGTGTTTTTAAGGGTCGAAGAGCTGCTGATTATTCTTCATATCGCACAAGTTTACAGGAATCTTGGCAATACAGAGAAAGCTGTGAAGTACTCAAAAATTGTAATTGACTATTGCGAGTCAAGAAATATTAAAAGTCAGGCATACATCAATAAAATGCTTATAGCATATCATAGTCTGGCTTCGGATTACAGGTCTTTGAATAAATATGATGAGTCGCTGGAGTATATTAAAAAAGGAATGTTTCTTGATATTAGTTCCGGCAAGGGCAAGCTGGCAGCAACATTTATATTTTGCTATGCATACTCACAGGCAAAGCTTAACAATAATCTGGAAGCCCTTAATGCTTATCAGATAGTAATAAATGCTTGTGAGATATTTGGAAACAGTAACCGTGATAAGGCGGTGAGAAACTATACGCGGTTAAAAAATAAAATTGAATCGGAAGACACATAATTAAAAATGTCGTTTTCTGTTTCAGATTCATCGGAAAAGGTATTTATGTATGAGCTGTTGCATAGCTGCAATAATAAAAATATTAATACAAAAATCATTAACCATTTGTGTTTTTTGTTCATTAAAATATCCTCCTTTTAGTATATCTGATTGACTATACAATGATAGCAGTTATTGCTATGAAAAAATATGATGTTTTATAAAAAATAATTTGTATAAAACATCATATTTTTTATTTTCTTTTTAAGATATAACTATCAATGCAGCAAAAACATTTACGTGTGATTCTTATAATATGAGAACCGAGAAAGGAAAAGGTGTTTTATGATTAAAAAACGATGGCGAAAAATGACAGCAGGTTTTTTAGCGGCAGTGACATTGATAAGCTCTTTCGGAACGATTGACGTGTCTGCCGCGTCATTGGACATGTCGGAACAGAGTGAGACTGATTATGATTTAATGGGGAACATATGGACGGGTTCCGGGGAGGTATGGTCCGAGCCTGAGTACGACGGATGGCAGCTTACGTGGAGTGCAGGAATTTTCTATGACCGGCTTGACAGAATAGAGAAGGATGGAATAATATACATATATAGTTATGATGATAATGGTCATAGAATTAGTAAAAGTTCGGATGGATTATTGGTAACATATGAGTACAATGCAGATGGATATTTGCTTTCTGAGAAGAAAGAAGATACTGTGATTGAATACAGTTATGTGTATAACCAAGTAACAGGGAGAATGAGGTTATATGGTTTTACATATGATGGTGTAGAATATGTATACGAGTATGAGCATGATGATGCAGGGGCGATAATAGGGATTGCTTCCGAAGGTAATGAAGTTGTTAGATACACATACAATTATGGAGTATGTGAGAATGTATTAGGAATTGATGAGAATGGAATGTGGGTTGAAAAGAGCGATGATAGTACATTCGTAGGTAATATCAATCCGTTCAGATATACACAGAAATATCTGGATGTTGAAACAGGCTGGTATTGGTCAGAAAGATATTATGCACAGGCAGACGGAAGATACATTGACGGTATAAGTGACGAGAAAGCAGAGCAGTTGTATGAGTTGCAAGGAGATTCGATTGAAATATATTGTAAGAGATACACGGTTGGTGCCGATATTACCGGAAATAATGCTGTTATGAGTTTAGCTGATAATGCGGACGCGACAGTAGATTATATAGCCAAGGTATTATATTGTGAATCCTCAGCGTATATACCAGACCAGCAGGGTGTTGCATGGTGCATTAAGTCCAGGATGGATGCCGGATATGGAGGCAGGACAACGGCAATAGGTATTGTTACATACAATAATGAATTTGCGGGTGATATGCAGCATAATGACACCAATGGGGATGGGATAGCACAGGATAAAGAAAATATACGGCAGGATTTTCATGAGCACGAAGAAAATGCAGCATGGAGGTCGGCATGCCAATTGGCTATACAATTAAATAATGGTAACAACCCAACACCATATAAGCCATCAGGCTATACGGGGCAGATGTATTTTCGCTCAATAGGTACAATGACAGACAATTTGATAGATGATTCAGGTACATTAAGATTGGGAGCTGATGGTCCGGTAATTTACAGCCTGCTGATTATTGATTTTGGAAATATTGCAAGCAGGGCAGTTTTAGAATCGTCTATAGTACAGGGATATAGCGGACAAAGAAATGTGTTTTTTAAAATCAAATAATTGTATGAAATACGATATCGTTTTAATATAATCAATTATTGGAGGATTAGGAATGAATAGAAAAATTATGAAGCTTATGGCAGCTTGTATTATTACAGTGATATTTTTACGCAATGGCATGGCAGATATCTGTTATGCAATGAATAAAACAGAGATAGGCAGGGATGATGCTGGAGAGGCAAGTGTAACGGCTTCGCTGACTGCTAATGGAGTGCGAACGAGTTTGAATGCTAGTTCATCTGAAACATCGGATTTTCAGGTGCAAGGGTATGTGTATGGGGTTAATGATTATTCGGCGTATAGGCATGATGCATATCAAACATCTGCCTGCTCATTTAGTGACAAATGGAAATTTGTGGTAACTTATGCACAAGCAAAGTTTGAGGTGTCAGGATATAGTGGAGATTGTACTATAAATCTTATAGTACAAGAGTAGAATATGATGACTATTAAATAAAATTTTATGCGATGAAAGGAGAAAACCGGATTATCATTTATCCAATTTAAGTGATAATCCGGTTAATTAAAATAGTATGGGGAAAATGAAGAGAGTTGTGTTGCTTACAATGATTGTATTAATATTATCAGCCTGTTCAAAAAATGATAGCTCACCCAGTGGCACCACAGGGGACGGCACACAGAATAATTATGAGGAAACGCAGCCGGTATGGAGACTTAATGAATTTACGGCAAGCCAGGATGGTTTTTATTATAGGCTGGGAGATTTTAACTGTTCTCCTTCTGTGGAGAAAATCTATTATTTTGACAAGGAAACACATGAGCAGTATCCGGTGTGCAGTAAACCGGAATGCCAACATAATGATGAGAGCTGCACAGCAGTTCTTGGATGGACAGAATACAGGGGAGGTATATGGTACTATGCAGATAAGTTGTATCTTGTCAAGAATAGCGGCGGATGTACATGGTTATACAGAATGGACACAGACGGAAGTAATAGAGAAAAGCTGTTTGAAATAGGAGATTGGGATTATGGTGGAGCTAACACATATTATCTTTACTTTAGGGATGACGATGTGTATATAATCTGTACCCATATTGAGAGCGGACAGAATACATTTATCAGAAAGAGAAGTCTTGATGGTAAAGTTGATGAGATGGTATATGAGAATATGGATGAGGCGTACATGCTTGAGGAGGAGCTGCAGTGGTATTCTTCAGGATTATATATGAAGGAATATATCTATAATACTGAGAATATGGAAGACAGTACGCAGGGCACAAGACTTGTTGCGTATGATTTTGACACTAATAAGACAGAATATATTGATTTGGGAAATTTTAGTGGTTACTGTTTCTCAAAGGATGAGAGATATTGTTATTTTTACCGTATCAATGATGGTCTGTACAGAAGGGATATGAAGGATGGCAAAGAGAAAAAGCTATATGAGAGTCCAGAAGGGTACAATCTATTTGATATGAGGTGTATTGGCAATTATATAATAATGACAGATTTATTGTCTGTAATACATTCAGATAGTGGTAAAATGCCAAGCGTATATGTAATTGACAATGATGGAAATTTGGTAAGGCAGATAAACGGCTTCTCACGTTACGATAATTTGTTCTTTGGAAATGAAGAGTATATATTTGCGCGTGGACTTGCCGGTGACAGAGGGATGATATATGCGTATATTCCGATGGCTGATATAGAGACTGTTGATGGCTGGACATTGTTTCAGATGAGTATTATGGGGCAGTAAAAGGGGAGATATTATGGATAGATATAAGACGATAATAAATAGAAAAAATATAATAATACTTGTATCTATTCTTATTATATGCGCAGGTATGTTTCTTTTCAGGCAAATAGAAGATACAGGCTTTGCAGGGCTGCGTGACAATAGGAAAGCTTTGGAAACATACGTTGATGTATACGGCGGAACCGATTTTGCGACAACATATAACATGGCATTGGAGGACAGGAAGAATAATTATTCGGATAAGGTTCTGCGCATGGTATGTGACAAGCTTGAATATCTCAGCGGATATGAGGCTTATGTGGACAGCATAATCTCCAATGCGGAAACGATGAGCAGGCGTAAGCTCTTTGCCACGCAGGGTGGCTACAGACTTAAGAATATTATCAGGACAATGCAGGATTACCAGAGAATCAAAGATACTGTGCTTATATTTGACAATGACAGAGGAATTGAAGCATTTTTTGAATATAAGGCATTGTATTATTTTATAGCTGCTGCCATGCTTGCAGTGGTTATGATGATGGTAGAGTTCAATTCATCTAAAAGCCGCAATATAACGTATTATTGTCCTGATGGCAGAGGTAGGTTGGGAATCAGCCATCTGGTACAGCTTTTCGTTATGCAATTGCTTGTAAGTGCAGTTATCTATGCAGTGGTATTTTTGGAAGCCTTTGCGGTGTACGGTGCATGTGATTTGAGTGCACCCATACAGAGCACGGGGCTGTTCAAGGATTATACCTTTGCCGTGAGCCGTGGAGAATATATTTTGATTAATTATGTGCAATTATTTATTATTGTATATATGCTTTCACTGGTCTTGTGGGTATTTTTAAATAGCTGCAATGCTTCAAGCCTTGGGATTATTGCGCTGTGCATGCTTATGGGAATGGAGGTGCTCCTGTATGTCAATATTGAACCGAAGAGCAGATGGGAATTGTTTAGAAAAATAAATGTTGTAAATTTATTATACGTTCCGGGACTTAATACAAAGTATGCCAATGCGGATATTTTCGGAGTACCGTTCAGCTTCATCGGAGTTATCATAGTGTGTTCGACAATATTGATAACCGTATTTTCGATAGCCGGCGTATTGATGGAGGCGTACAGAAAGCCTGTTGAAGAGTATCCTTCGGGAATAAAGGGACAGCTTGCACAAAAGATGCATGAACTCTTATCAAAGAGCACGGTATTCATTAAGGAGCTGTATAAGCCTCTCATAACAAGAAAAGCACTTGTAATCGGTCTGTTTTTTTATGTAACGGCAATATGCTTTATAAATGACAGTAAAGTACATATCGGAGACAATCAGATTAGTGATGATAAGATGTTTATTGAGATAGGTGAGAAAGGCGTAGCCGGCTTAAGGGAGAAATATGAAGAGCTGGATGCACAGATAACACAGATATTGGACGATATGAGCACTGCGGATTCTAGGCTTGCCACAGGTGAGATAACAGAAGATGAGTACATGAGTATATATATCAGATATATGGAGGTTGAAAATAAAAATACTGTAAAACTCAGACTGCAGAATAAGCTCAGCTATCTCGAAGAGGTTGAAGCAGTATATGGAATACAGGCGGTGGTTATACCTGAGAACGGTTATAATAACGCTATTGGAAAAGGCAGTATTAAAAGAGAGCTTATAATAGGAATACTGTTCACGGTAGCAATATGGGTAATAGTGGTTGATTATTTTGCCTATGAGAGAGCATTAAATTCTGGGGAATTGTTCTACATGATGAAAAAAGGAGGAACATGGCTGTATGCCAGAAGAATATTGGTATGCCTGACATTGACAGTCATAATGTTTCTTTTAGTGTATGGATATGATATTGCCAGAGTGCTGAGGTGGTATGAGATGCCGTTTTCCGGGGCGTCGGCAATGAATCTAAGCTTTATGGGTGATTCAGGATATACGGGAAGCATAAAGGGATATGCGGTGCTGCTGATATTTGAGAGACTGGCGGTGGGTATAGCGGTGTGTCTGTGTGCTGCTGCATTTTCAATAAGATTCGGGCAAAAAGCACAGACAGGGGTAATACCTGCGGTTGGAACAGCGGTGATGGCAGTACTGCTTGCATTCAGTAAGGTGTGGCTTATATCCATGCTTGCCGGATTCACATTGGTGATGGTGGCAATGGCAGCTGCAGGCGGCAGAATGTGGAGCAGAAGATGGGAGTGATTACATGGAACTGGCTGTAAAGGAACTTAAAAAGTCATACGGAAAAAAAGAGGTTCTAAAGGGTGTAAATTATGTGTTCACGCCGGGAATATATGGTGTACTTGGTGTGAACGGAGCGGGAAAAAGCACTTTTATTAAGCTTATTGCCGACTACATAAAGGCGGACAGCGGAGAGATAATCTTTGACGGCGAAAATATAACTGCGTTAAAGAGAAATTTTAGAAAGAAGCTTGGTTATATGCCACAGCAACAGGATATCTACAAGGATATGACGGCTCAGTCATTTTTGTATTATATAGCTGATTTAAAGGACGTCAAAAGACGCGAGGCTGCGCTACAGATTGAGGAGCTTCTGAATGCATTGAATCTTAAGCAGTATCGGTATGACAAGATGGGAAAGTTCTCAGGGGGAATGAAACAGAGAATCCTGCTTGCGCAGGCACTCATCGGAAATCCGCAGGTGCTTCTTCTGGATGAACCCACGGCAGGGCTTGACCCCAAGGAGAGAATAGCGGTCAGGAATTATATTTCATCCCTATCGGATAACAGAATCATTCTTTTAACAACACATATTATCAGTGATATTGAATCAATAGCGGACGAGGTTCTGTTCCTTGAGAATGGGAGAATGGAAATAACGGGTTCACCGTTAGAGCTTATAAATATGATATCGGATAAGGTTGGAGAAATATATTTTGATGGTGACGGACTGGATGAGATAAGAAAAATATATCCTTATGGGACGATTGTCCAACGTATGAACGGAAGAGCGTACAGGATAGTGGGAGATAAGCTTCCTGATGCGGCAGTAAGGGTTGATGACAATATAACTCTTGAGGATGTATATATGTATATACAGCAGAAGAGTGTTATGTGATATATACGAAGCCCTGGGAGCCGACAGCACCTACAGATTCTTAGTGAAAATATAATCGGATATGGTCGGCTGATTATGTCTTGATAAGCGTCCACGGATATGTTAAAATAAATACAATCCGTGGATTTTTTATACTGATGGCGCGCTGGACGCGTCCGGTACTGTAGAAAAATGAGAACCGCGGAAATGTTTCGTATGCATCTATTGGGGGTGCAGGAAGGAGATAGCATGTCATACATGGATACCTACAGGCAGTGGTGTGAGAATCCTTACTTTGACGAGTCGGTCAGAGAGGAGCTTAAGTCCATCGCAGGTAATGAGAAGGAGATTGAGGACAGATTTTACAAGGATCTGGAGTTTGGAACCGGTGGTCTCAGAGGAGTTATCGGATACGGTACTAACAGAATGAACGTCTATACAGTAAGAAGGGCTACACAGGGACTTGCGAACTTCATTATCAAGGAGGGCGCACAGGATAAGGGTGTTGCCATTGCATTCGATTCAAGAAGAATGTCACCTGAGTTCTCAGACGAGGCTGCACTTTGCCTTGCCGCTAACGGAATCAAGGCTTACATATTCCCATCACTCCGCCCGACACCGGAGCTTTCATTTGCAGTAAGATATTTAGGATGTACGGCAGGTATCGTTGTAACAGCCAGCCACAATCCACCTGAGTATAACGGCTACAAGGTATACTGGGAGGACGGTGCACAGATTACAGCACCTAAGGACAAGCAGATTATAACGGAAGTACTTAATGTCACAGATTTCAATACAGTTAAGACGATGGATAAGGAAGCTGCAAAGGCAGCAGGCCTTTACAATGTAATCGGCTCCGACCTTGATGATGCTTACATTGCAGAGTTAAAGAAGCAGATTGTCAACCCTGATGTAATCAAGGAGATGGGTAAGACAATGACTGTTGTCTATACACCTCTTCACGGCACAGGTAACATTCCGGCAAGAAGAGTTTTGAAGGAAATCGGTTTTGAGAATGTGTATGTTGTTCCTGAGCAGGAGCTTCCTGATGGAAACTTCCCTACAGTAAGCTACCCTAACCCTGAGGACCCGGCAGCATTCACACTTGCGCTCAAGCTTGCCAAGGAGAAGAATGCAGATGTTGTCCTTGCAACAGACCCTGATGCGGACAGGCTTGGTGTATACGCTAAGGATTCCAAGACAGGCGAGTATGTGTCATTTACAGGTAATATGTCAGGTATGCTTATAGCAGAGTATCTTCTCTCACAGAAGAAGGCTAAGGGGCTTATCCCGGCTAACGGCGCACTGGTTAAGACTATCGTTTCAACCAATATGGCTGATGCAGTTGCTAAGGAGTACAACCTCAAGCTTATAGAGGTTTTAACCGGATTTAAGTATATCGGAGAGCAGATTAAGTTCTTCGAGCAGCAGCATACCTATGAGTATATGTTCGGCTTCGAGGAGAGCTACGGCTGTCTTGTCGGAACACATGCAAGGGATAAGGATGCCATCGTTGCTGTTATGGCTCTGTGTGAGGCAGCAGCATACTACAAGAAGCAGGGACTTACTCTCTGGGATCAGATGGTCAATATCTATGAGAAATACGGCTATTACAGAGAAGGACTTAAGTCAATCACACTCAAGGGCGTTGAGGGTGTAGCTAAGATTAAGGAGATGCTTGACAATCTTCGTGAGCACACTCCTGAGAAGTTCGGTGACTTCACTGTGCTTTCGGCGAGAGATTATGACAGGGATGTGATTGTTGACATGAAGACAGGCGAGAAGAAGCCTACAGGTCTTCCTAAGTCCAATGTTCTCTACTATGACCTCAATGATGGGGCATGGTGCTGTGCAAGACCATCGGGAACAGAGCCTAAGGTTAAGTTCTACATGGGCGTTAAGGGCACAAGCTTCGACGATGCACAGGCTAAGCTTGCTGCATTATCGGACGCTGTTATGAAGGTAGTCACAGGTGAATAGACAGATATCTGTCTGTAAAAGCTTCATTTGATTGATAATGATTTATACCTGATGTGAGGCTGGCATATTTATAATATGTCAGCCTCATATAATGCCAAGGGATATGTATAATATAACTTACAAAGGTAATTGCCAAACGCAAATCTGCCGGTAAACAGCTGTGTACTGGTAAAATTACACAGCGTACGGCTGGCATACACTGCGTTTCGCAATTACCTAATATGATTTACAAAAAGAGGTAATTAAAACCCACATGAAGGATTTAACACATGGAAAGCCGGCGAGGATAATACTGTATTTTGCACTTCCGATTCTGATTGGGAATCTTTTTAACCTTGCCTATAATCTTGCCGACACACGTATAGTCGGAACTTATCTTGGAAATGATGCGCTTGCCGCGGTCGGTTCAATAAGCACATTGAATGACCTGCTTGTAGGATTCATTGTCGGGCTTGCGAATGGCTTTGCGGTCATCATGGCACAGCATTTTGGGAGCGGGGATAAGAATAAATCGAGAAAAGTGTTTGCACTGTCAATTTTAATGGGACTTGTTGTTACTGCTATAGTTGTGGCGGGAAGTCTTATTTTTATGGATGGACTTCTGGACTGGATGAATGTGATGGACGAGCACAGGGAGGCGTCTGTTGCATATATCACGGTTATCATAGTGGGACTGTTCTTTTCGATTATATACAATGTGCTTGCCGCAAATCTAAGAGCCATAGGTGATGCGTACACGCCGCTCATTTTTCTCATAATTTCCGCTGTGCTCAACGTGGCACTGGATATATTGTGCGTGAAGTATATGGACATGGGCGTGAGGGGAGCCGCCGTGGCTACCATTGTGTCACAGGCTGTTTCGGCTGTGCTGTGCTTTGGATATACATGGAAAAAATATGCTTTTCTGCATTTTAATATAAAGGATTTTGTGCCTAAGAAGGAATTTTTGAAACCGATGCTTGAAGGCGGCTTGTCGATGGGGCTTATGAACTCACTTGTCTCATTCGGTACGCTGTCATTGCAGACGGCTATAAATACATTGGGAACGAACACCATAGTGGCACACGCGGCCACCAGAAAGCTCACGAACCTATATATGCTTCCGTTCAGTGTGCTTGGTACAACCATGGCTACCTACAGTGGACAGAACTATGGTGCCGGAAGGTATGACAGAATACGCGCGGGACTTAAGGTATCGTTAGGCTGCTCTTATATCTGGTGTGTTATTGTGCTGATTGCGAGCTATACGGTATGTCCGTATCTGATTGTTGCCATCACCGATACCGGTATAAGCGAGGTTATAGACACAGCCTGCCTGTATCAGCGCTTTGATACATGCTTTTATCTGCTTGTGCCTACTATAACAATACTAAGAAACAGCCTTCAGGGCATTGGTGACCATATCACACCTATTTTTTCGAGCGGGCTTGAGCTTGTTGGAAAAGTACTGATTGCCATGCTTCTGACACCGGTAATAGGATATTGGGGTATAATCGTTTCAGAGCCTATAGTATGGGCGGTTATGGTCATTCCTCTTATAGTAAGCATGGTCAAAAGGATGAAGCGGGCATTTGTAAATGAGAAAATAAGGAATGAAAAATAGTACATTATTCCGTATTGACATTTCAGTGTATACACTGCATAATGTAGCATGTACGTTATGAAGACACAATATATTGTGGTTATAAGTTTGGGAGGGTTTCAATGAAGATTATTAAGAGAAATGGCTCGGAAGAGGGCTTTGACGTCAGTAAGATAGTGGCGGCCATCACGAAGGCTAATGCTGCTGTGGATAATTCACCTCTTAGTAAGGAGCAGATATCGGATATAGCAGACTATGTTGAGTACAAGTGCAACAAGCTTAACAGGGCTGTATCGGTAGAAGAGATACAGGATATGGTGGAGAACCAGATAATGTCAACAGGAGCATTTGACGTTGCAAGAGACTATGTCCGCTATCGTTATAAGCGCTCCTTGGTAAGAAAAGCCAATACTACGGATACGAGAATCCTTTCACTGATTGAATATAATAATGAAGAGGTTAAGCAGGAGAACTCCAACAAGAATCCGGCTGTAAACAGTGTTCAGAGAGATTACATGGCAGGAGAGGTGAGCAAGGATATCACAAGAAGGCTTCTTCTTCCTACTGAGGTTGTGGAGGCGGATGAGCAGGGAATAATACATTTCCATGATTCGGACTACTATGCACAGCACATGCATAACTGTGATCTGGTCAATCTTGAGGATATGCTCCAGAATGGAACGGTTATAAGCGAGACTCTTATTGAGAAACCACATAGTTTTTCAACAGCATGTAATATTGCCACACAGATTATAGCGCAGGTGGCATCAAGCCAGTATGGAGGACAGAGCATATCACTTGCACATCTTGCCCCGTTTGTCAATATATCACGAGAGAAGATCCGTAAGGATGTGATGGAAGAGCTTGAACTGTTAGGCTGCACTCCATCCGATGAAAAGATTGCGGAAATAGTTGAGACAAGACTTAAGAAAGAGATTACCAAGGGTGTCCAGACAATCCAGTACCAGGTAATCACACTCATGACCACCAATGGACAGGCACCATTCCTCACGGTGTTCATGTACCTTAATGAGGCGAAGAATGAGCAGGAAAAAGCAGACCTTGCCATGATTATAGAGGAGACTCTTAAGCAGCGCCTTCAGGGTGTCAAGAATGAAGCGGGAGTGTGGGTTACACCGGCATTTCCTAAGCTTATATATGTGCTTGAGGATGATAATATAACAGAGGATTCCAGGTATTTTTACCTCACAGAGCTTTCAGCCAGATGCTCGGCAAAGAGGCTTGTTCCTGATTACATATCAGAGAAGAAGATGAAGGAGCTTAAGGAGGGAAACTGCTTCCCTGTTATGGGCTGCAGAAGTGCTCTCAATCCATGGAAGGATGAGAATGGCAGCTATAAGTTCTACGGAAGATTTAATCAGGGGGTTGTCACAATTAACCTCGTTGATGTGGCACTTTCCTCGGGTGGAGATTATAATAAGTTCTGGGAGATATTTGACGAAAGGCTTGAGCTGTGCTATCGTGCGCTCATGTGCCGTCATAACAGACTTAAGGGTACTGTTTCCGATGTTGCACCGATTCTCTGGCAGAACGGAGCACTTGCCCGCCTTAAGAAGGGTGAGAAGATAGATAAGCTTCTCTACGGAGGTTATTCTACAATCTCACTTGGTTATGCGGGGCTTTATGAGTGTGTGAAGTATATGACGGGACTTTCACATACGAATCCGGAGGCAACGCCATTTGCAATCTCAGTCATGAAATATATGAATGACAAATGTGCAGAGTGGACTGATAAGACCAATATAGCATTCAGCACCTACGGCTCACCTATCGAGAGCACTACCTACAAGTTCGCCAAGTGCTTACAGAAAAGATTCGGCATTATACCGGGGATAACGGATAAGGGCTATATAACCAACAGCTATCATGTACATGTGACGGAGCCTATTGATGCATTCTCGAAGCTTGCATTTGAGTCCAAGTTCCAGGCACTCTCCACAGGCGGAGCAGTCAGCTATGTCGAGGTTCCGAACATGCAGCATAATATACCGGCTGTGCTTGAGGTTATCAAGTTCATATATGAGAATATCATGTATGCGGAGCTTAATACCAAGAGTGACTACTGCCAGAAGTGCGGATTCTCAGGAGAGATACAGACTGTGGTGGACGATGACAAGAAGATTGTCTGGGAGTGCCCACAGTGCGGAAACAGGGATGAGAACACACTTAATGTGGCGCGCCGTACCTGCGGATATATAGGCACACAGTTCTGGAATCAGGGAAGAACGCAGGAAATCAGGGAGAGAGTTCTCCATTTATAAAATAAAAGAGATGCGAAGCATCATTTTTATATGAGCAGGCAGCGAAGCGGATTGCGAATATCATTGACAAATAAAATATAACTGTCCGGATTAGGGCAGAATTTTATGAAATTAAAGTTCAATCCATTACCCTTGGGTGATGGACTGAACTTTTTTTGCTATGTGTTGGTTTCAAGCGAGGCACCGGTGGTTCTGCATTTTTGCTTGTTTTTTTTTGAAGATTATGGTGTAATAATTAACAAAAATAACATTATATATCAAGATAATTTTGGTAAATATGCAGAAAAAATATGGAGGATGATGAAACAAATGTGTTATTCGAAGATAGATTTTGATATGTAAGTTATAAATATAAAAAAGACAGAACCATATAAAAATTGGAGGGATTCTTGAAGTATGAAGAGCAGGACGATAAGTTTTCACATGATATTATTGTTGTTGGTTCTTGTTCCGACAATAACAGTGTCGATGAGTTTAAGCGTTGTGATGTATAATATGACATCCAGGGAACTAAGAGCTTCCATGAATAATTCAATGGTATCTTATATTACTGAAATGGGTATTGCATATGATAATACAACGGAGACAGCCAAGACGATAATGGGAACATTTGCATCCAATCCGGATGTGATAAGCTATCTGAAAAATCAGGATGATATTGAACTTGGCGAAAAAGTACAGGAGTATACTAAGAATTATTTCGGCAAGCTAGATGGATGGGAAGGCATTTATCTTGCTAGCTGGGAATCAAAGGTCTTGTCGCATCCGACAGACTCTGTAGTTGGAAGAGTTATGAGAGAAGGGGACAGACTTAAACAACTGCAGGATTCGATGCTGTCAAGTGATGGGGTATATAATGTAGGAATTATAAATTCACCTGCTTCAGGGCAGCTCATTATGTCAATGTATATGCCTGTAATGGATGGAAATGTTCCGTTAGGCTATGTAGGTGCAGGAACATATGTGCATGATAACATAAGACCATTGGATAATGCTGATAATATAGGACTGGAATCAGCATATACATATGTTGTGGATAATCATGGAACTATTCTTTATCATCCGGATAGTGGAAAAGTAGGCGGGATGTCCGAGAATGAGGCATTGCTTGAGGTACTTGCAAATCTGGGAAATGCGGATAGTAAAAAGACCGGAACAATATCATATGTTTACAATGGTGTTAAAAAACATGCAGCATACTATGTCGGCGAAGAACAGCATTATGTGGCAGTATTTACAGCTGATGATAGGGAAATATTGACTAATACGAAAAGAAATTTAAATATAATGGTTATAAGCGCTGGTGTTCTTATATTGTTTTTCTCTGCACTTGCTTTTATTATATCCAAATTGATTGTAAAACCACTTAAAAAGATGGTTAAAGTAATTGAGGCATTATCCAAGGGGAACACTGATGTTAATACAGATGTCAGGACGATGGTAACAGAGAGCCGTAATATAAGGGATTCTGCCACGGACTTTAAGGGTGCTCTCAGGGAAGCCTTAGGAGCGGTGAAAAATGCTTCATTGGTATTAAGGATTCTATTGATGATGTCAGGGCAAAGACAGTGGATAACACTGATAAAGTAAATCAGATTAACACTGCTATATCAGAGATATCCCAGACATCGCAGAATGTTGCACAAAATGCCCAGGATATTACAGAGCAGACGATTACGCTGAGCGATAAAATAGATATATTGTTCAAGAACGTTGCAGAACTTGATAAGAGTGCCGGTTTGATTAAAACAAATAATGAGAATGCGGCAGCACAGATGAGCATTGTAATGGCAGCAGCACAATCATCAGTGGATGCAGTAGATGGAATTGCGGAGAAGATACAGGAGACCAATCTGGCAATTGATGAGATTAGTAAATGTGTTTCTGTTATTGAAGAGATTTCAAGCCAGACTAATCTGCTTTCACTTAATGCAAGTATTGAGGCAGCGCGTGCCGGTGAGGCTGGTAAGGGCTTTGCTGTGGTCGCAGAGGAGATAAGACATCTTTCTGATTCAACTGCGGAAAGCGCACAGGAGATAAAGCAGATTATTGAAAAGGTGGTTAAACTCAGTGAAGTGACTGTTGATTATGCGAATAAGGTTGTCAGAACAACTGAGGAGGAACAGCAGAATATTTCTGATACACAACAGCAGTTTGCAATTCTGTCTGATGCAGTGACTAATAGCCTTGACAATATATATGATATCAAGAATGTGACAGACATTCTTGAAAATATAAAGTCACATCTTGTAACAGCAACAAGTAACCTTGGTGCGATAGCTGAGGAGCTTGGAGCATCCGCACAGGAGGCCAGTGCAAACTGCCATACTGTCGCTCAGACCTGCAATGATACTGAGCTGAGTACCAGAATGATGCAGAAGGCTGATAAAGATATGATGGATGATATAGAGTTTTTTAAGCTTTAAGGAATAGCAGACTAATAGAAATTCAAAAGAGTGGATGGATTGTGAAAAGATTTCTCAATTCATTCACTTTTTTATCACAAAAAGAACACAATTCGTTGTTATATTGTACTCATAAAAGAGAGGGAAATGAAGAAATAAGTAAAGAAAATAAGATTCCCTCATGATGAATATGGAGGTAAGAGCTATGGATAACAATGAATATGGATTTAACAATATGAATGGCGAAAATAATAATGCTGTGGAGAACGCTGATGTAAGCAGTGAGAATGCTGCACAGAGTGCTGTGGAGACTAGGACAGCTTCCGGCGAGCAGGTATATGGCAGCACATATAGTGAGGCACAGACAGGTGAGTCAGCACGTGAGACATACCAGACAGACTATAGCCGTAATCAGTACAGTAATCAGTCAGCCTACAGCGCCATGTATGGCATGAACAATGAAAATGTCAACAACAATGATGGCAATGACAGGAAAGAGAAAAAGACTAAGGCAAAGAAAGAGAAAAAGCCTCATGGTTTCTTATTCAGGGCAGTAAGAGGTGTTGCATGCGCAGTTGTAATTGGTGCGGTTGCAGGTGCCTCCTGCTACGGTGCAATGTATGCCGGATATGTAAATTTCCCGACTAAGTCTAATAACGAGCTGACAGACGAACAGTTAAGCCAGATTGCAAAGGAACTCAATAAAAGTTATTTCGCATCCTTGAGCGATGGCACAGTGGCAAACGGCTCGACACTTGCGAGTGTTTCATCCGATTCCGTCAATTCAGGTGTGAATGTCATTGATGTTTCAGGCATTGTTAAGAATGTCATAAGCTCGGTTGTTGCAATCAGCGGTACACAGACCGTAACAAACAACTCCTATAATTTTGGCTTCTGGGGCGGCTTTAACAATCAGTCCTATGAGGCAGGAGTGAGCGGTTCGGGTATTATTATCGGAGCGAACGATACAGAGCTTCTTATCGTTACGAATGCACATGTAGTCGAGAATGTAAACAATCTCAAGGTTACATTCGGTGATAATACCGAGGTTGACGCCGTTGTAAAGGGAATGAAGACAGACAGTGACCTTGCAGTGGTTGCTGTTAAGCTTGACGATATAAGCGCCGACACAATGAGCGCTATTTCAATTGCTAAGCTTGGCTCATCATCGGATGTCGAGGTCGGCGAGGCTGCAATAGCCATAGGTAATGCAGCAGGTTATGGTATATCAGTCACAACAGGTATTGTAAGTGCTGTTGGCAAGAGACTTACAGTTGACAATGTTGTATATGATAATCTTATTCAGACAGATGCAGCTATCAACCCGGGTAACAGTGGAGGTGCGTTATTCAATTCTAACGGAGAGGTTATAGGTATCAATTCCGTAAAGATGTCGGATACCAAGGTAGAAGGTATGGGCTATGCCATCGCGATTGAGTCTGTCAAGGATATAATTGATGACCTTTCAACACAGACGACGAGAGTTGCACTTGACAATGACGAGAGAGGTTATATAGGTGTCTCAGGAAGCTCGGTTACATCTGAGATTTCACAGACCTACGGCTGGCCTGTAGGTGTCCTTATCAGAAGCGTGACAGAGGATTCTGCGGCAGAGAGGGCAGGACTTCAGGTAAATGATGTTATCACAAGCTTCGATGGCAAGGATGTCGATTCATGGGAGACACTTGTAAACCTTATGAAATATTATCAGGTAGGTGAGCAGGTGGAGGTTGTGTACTCACGTCTTGAGAATGGAGCGTTTACAGAATATACAACTACTTTAACCCTTACAGAGAAGCCACAGGTAAGCAATAAATAACAGAAAGCATATTTATAAAAACGTAAAGTAGATTTATAAAAACGTAAAGCGGAGACAGGCAGGATATATCGGCAGTGTATCTAACCGTCTCCGCTTTTTCTTGCATTAATAGGGTATATTGTGTATACTGTATAAATAGTTGAAGCAACTCAGTATGCTGCTATGCGAGGAGATTTATGAACGATTTAATTTCGATTGTAGTGCCATGCTATAACGAGAGCGAGGCATTACCTAAGTTTATTGAGGTTTTGGATGGAATAATAGCTAAGATGGATTATGCTGACTTTCAGGTAGTGTTAGTCAACGATGGTTCAAGGGATAAGACACTTGAGGTGATGAAGGCTATAGCACAGACGCGTCCTTATATTAAATATGTTTCCTTTTCAAGGAACTTTGGAAAAGAGGCGGGAATGTATGCGGGACTTACATATGCGGATGGGGACTATGTGGCGATTATGGATGCAGACCTGCAGGACCCGCCGGAATTTTTGATTGATATGTACGAGGCTGTGACGAAGGAGGGCTATGACTGTGCTGCGGCAAGGCGTGTTACACGTAAAGGAGAGCCTCCTATAAGGTCTTTTTTTGCCCGGATGTTTTACAAGCTCATGGGCAGAATGTCGACAACCGAGGTTGTGGATGGCGCAAGAGACTTCAGGCTCATGAACAGAAAGTTCGTTGACGCACTTCTTAACTGCAGGGAATATAATCGTTTCTCAAAGGGAATGTTCGGCTGGGTAGGATTTAATACGAAGTGGATTGCCTACGAGAATGTTGAGCGTGTGGCAGGGCAGACGAAGTGGAATTTCTGGTCATTATTCAAGTACAGTATTGAGGGGATAGTTGCATTTTCGACAACACCGCTTGTATTTGCATCGTTTATTGGTCTGCTATTCTGTTTTATTGCATTTGTGGCAGTAATCTTTATTGTAGTGAGAAAATTCATTTTCGGGGATCCGGTTGCAGGATGGGCATCCATGACATGCATAATAACTTTTTTGGGCGGATTACAGCTGTTTTTCATGGGGATTTTTGGACAGTACCTTGCAAAAACCTATCTTGAAGTGAAGGACAGACCGATTTATATAGTTGCTGATACTAATATGGAGGGAAAAGAAGGAGTAAGATATGGCAGAAGATAGAAATAATATAGATAAAGATGAAACAAAGATAAATTCTGGGAGCAATCAGAGCATGGGAAACCCGAGTAATTCCAACCAAAGTAATGATGATGAATATGAAAAAATATGTTCCATCTGCCACCGCCCCGAGAGCAAGGCAGGCAAGATGATACAGATGGGCATGGGAATGTATGTATGCCCGGACTGCATGCAGCGTTCAATGGACACAATAATGAAGGGTGATTTCAACTATGATGAGATGATGAAGCTCTCAAAGGATATGCCGGGAATTCACTTCATGAATATGTCTGATTTAATGGGTGATATACCACAGAAGCAGAAGATTAAGAAAAAGAAGGAGGGTGAGAAGAAGGTTCCTCTCATCAACCTCAAGGACATTCCGGCACCTCACAAGATTAAGGAGAAGCTTGATGAGTATGTCATTGGTCAGGAGTACGCTAAGAAGGTTATCTCCGTCGCTGTTTACAACCATTACAAGAGGGTTGCGACAGACACGATGGATTCCATAGAGATAGAGAAGTCAAATATGCTTATGATTGGACCTACGGGAAGCGGTAAGACTTACCTTGTAAAGACACTTGCAAGGCTTTTAAATGTGCCTCTTGCTATAGCGGACGCGACCTCGCTCACTGAGGCAGGCTATATCGGCGATGATATAGAGAGCGTTGTGTCGAAGCTTCTTGCAGCCGCAGGCAATGACGTTGAGAAGGCGGAGCAGGGAATAATATTTATAGATGAGATAGATAAGATTGCCAAGAAGAAGGAGACGCGCAGCCGTGATGTCAGTGGCGAATCCGTACAGCAGGGAATGTTAAAGCTCCTAGAGGGAGCGGATATAGAGGTGCCTGTCGGCTCTAACAGCAAGAATGCGATGGTTCCGCTTGTTACGGTGAACACGAGAAATATTCTCTTTATCTGCGGCGGAGCTTTCCCTGACCTTGAGGATATCATAAAGGAGCGTCTCAACAAGCAGGCTTCAATAGGATTTATGGCAGACTTGAAGGATAAGTACGACAATGTTGAGAATCTGGTTTCCCAGGTAACAATAGAGGATTTGAGAAAGTACGGCATGATACCGGAGTTTCTTGGACGTCTCCCGGTTGTATTCACACTGGATGCTCTTGATAAGGATATGCTTGTCAAGATTCTCAAGGAGCCTAAGAATGCCATACTCAAGCAGTATGAGAAGCTTCTTGAACTCGATGAGGTCAAGCTTGAGTTCGACGATGATGCGATAGAGGCTATAGCTGAGAAGGCTCTTGAGAAAAAGACCGGTGCCAGAGCGCTGCGCTCCATAATAGAGGAATTTATGCTTGATATAATGTATGAGATTCCTAAGGATGACAATATAGGAAAGGTGACCATAACCAGAGCATATATTGAGAAGAAGGGCGGACCACTGATTGAGATGAGAACGGCGGGGTATCTGCCGGCGTAAAAGGAGAAAATAGAACATGGCTTTGATATAGCCATGATATGGCAGGACAGGGGGATGCCCCTGTCCTGTTTAAATATCAGGGGTTTTAATTTGAAGCGGGCTGTATGAGGTGGATTTGTCCGGGTGTAATTTCGTATGAAAATGATGTTTTTTCATAGTGCGAATATGTTATTGCAATAATATCACCTATTTTAAGCATGGGAGCATTAGAGCTGTCGTTGATATTTTTACAATTGATGGTAACAATATCGCCTATTATAAAATTTTTATCTTCTCCGGTAATTTTTACCTGGTATATTCCGTCACTGCTAATCTCAATTATTTCTGCAAGCACTCCGTAGACGGGGGTATTGCTATCAGAATCAGGGGACAAATTATGGCTGATTTTGATTGTGCCAAATATAATCGTACACAAACAGGCTGCAATAACACAATAGCGGAGCCATACCAATCGTATGGATGATGGTCTATACATGACTGCTTCACAGATGAGGTCATCGTCAATATAATTCATAGCGATAACAAGTTTTGGAATGTTCATACTTCAATCCCTTCTTTCTCAAGATATTTTTTTAATCTGTTACGTGAGTGATACAGCATATTTTTGACCTTGCTTTCGGTGAATGAGTAGCGTTTGGCTATGTCGTTTATGGAGTCGAAAAAATAATATTTGCGTATAAATACATTGCGCGAAGTTTCTTTTTCCTGCCTTAGAAAGTCACTGATAATTTTGCCAAGATTTTCATATTCGTTTTCGGGTGCAGTATGGTTGTCCGGCAGTATTTCTTCAAGTTCCGAAAATGATACAGTCAGCTTTCGGGTGCGTTTTTGGGCAAGATTAAAATCTAGTTTCTTTAAGGACAGATTTCGCACTATTTTACAGATATATGCCATAAAGTTGTCTGGTCGTGTCGGTGGAATTTTGTTCCATACACTCAAATAGGTATCGTTTACACATTCCTTAGAGTCTTCGTTGTCTGACAAAATATTGTTAGCCATATTAAGACACAGCTTTCCGTATTTTATATCTGTTTCATTGATAGCCTGCTCATTGCGTGCAAAGTATAGTTCAATAATCATTAAATCATCCATGCGTTTTTCCTCCCTTCTTTGAATTTCTGAGTGCTTTCATTTATTAAGTACGTTTTTGTGGCGGTTGGTCGTTATTTTTAATAGTATATATTTTTAATGTGAGTTAAAATTGCATTTTCAATTCATCCGATATGATTTTCTAAAATATAACAAGCTCTTTTGTCGTGTCCAAGACAGGCAAGAGAGCTTGCAGTTTATTTTTTTACCTTGTTATTGGATAATGTATTTTACACCATAAGTATTGGCAAAATCAATGCTAGAGTAATTCATGTATTTAGGTGCATCGTTATACCAACCATCAGCTACAATTAGGTAATTTGAAGAAGTTCCGGACTTTGTAGCAGTGCAATAACCAAACACATTTACAGTATGACCTGATTTGGCACCGTCTGCTGTATAAATTCTATAAGAAAGTGTTGCAGAATAGTTGTTACTAATTGCGTCAGTAAAGAATGAAAATGTTGGATTACTATTTGTGGTTGTAGTAGTATTTGTTTTGCCCATATCATTGCAATATGATTTCATTCCTTTGGCTAGTTTATAATCGTAAGTGCTTCCACATGAAACAGAGATATTATAAAATATTTGCTTTCATTACATAAGTACGGTTTAAATGTCATTGGTCGCAAATTTATAAAAAATATTGTATCTTTTTTTAAAAACAATGTTTGATTCTGTCAAAGACCAAAAGCATAATTATGCGGAATGCTCATAATATTTAGAAAAAGCATACAGGAAGTCTGATGGATAACTGCGGAAAATATATAACAGGTGAGGACTATATCGACCTTCTGTACAGACGCTCAGATGAGTTCAATCCGGGTGCGGAGGGGTTCAGGGATTATTGTATTACGCAGATAGATGACAGATGGGGAATAATACATCTTAATAGGAATGAGACAGGAGAGGTGAACTACGGTAATTTCGGGTACACTTCTTTTCCTCTTGTGTACGGAACACAGGATTATGGAGCCATGGGCGCGGCAGGCATAACACAGGTGAGGGAACAGCCGTTTCTTGCACTGCGTGGGACAGGAACGCTTATAGGCATAGTCGATACTGGGATAAGGTATGAGCATGAAGTATTTGTGCGTGAGGATGGGAGCAGCATTATAGATGCGGTATGGGACCAGACAGCAGAGAAAACCGCGCAGAATGTTGATGAAATGACAGAAAATGTGTGGGATAGCGATAATATTAATGCAGGACGTGAACTCGACAACATGGTGATGTATGGGAAGGTGTACAACAATGCCATGATAAACGAGGCATTATCAGCACCGAATCCGCAGGAGATAGTTCCGGTCACAGACGAGGCGGGTGGACATGGGACGATGCTTGCGGGGCTTGCGGCAGGGCAGGAGAAGCCTGAGCAGGGATTTACAGGGGCGGCACCGGGGGCACGGCTTGTGGTTGTAAAGCTAAGGCAGGCAAAACGGTATCTGAGGGATCTTTATCTTGTGAATGACAATGCACTGTGTTATTCGGAAATTGATATTATTCTTGGCATACGTTTTCTTCAGGAATATGCAAGAGAGGTGAGGATGCCTATATCCATAATTGTTGGACTGGGAACTAATATATCATCGCATAGGGGAAGCACAGTGCTGTCCGATTATATTGATAATATCGGCAGAAATATCGGCAGGTGTGTCACAACCTGTACCGGAAATTATGCCAACAGCAGACTTCATTTCAGAGGAAATCTGGTGCCCGATGCGGAATATATCCCTATCGAAATAAGAGTTGGCGAGGGGGAACGAGGGTTTTGCTGTGTGCTGTGGTCTGAACCGCCGGATGTATTCGCACTCGAATTTATTTCGCCGACAGGCAGGGTTGAACAGAGGGTTCCGCCAAAAATAAATGAGCGTACTGTGCTGCGGTTTACACTTGAGGGAACTCAGATAGAAATTTTTTATGGGCTTAATCAGGCTGTGTCGGGACTTAATTTTGTAACGCTTCGTTTTATAACACCCTCCCCGGGAATCTGGACTATAAGGGCTTACGGATATACAACACTTTCCGGCGGCTTTAATATGTGGATAAACAACAGGGAATTTTTATGGGGTGATACATATTTTCTGCAGCCCGACCCCTACAATACGATAACAGACCCGGGAAATACCACAGTGCCGGTCACTGTCGGAGCATATAATTACAGGGATGGAAGCATATATATAGGCAGTGGAAGAGGTACAGTTTCGTACAGTGATGATAAACCTGATATAGTGGCGCCGGGAGTTAATGTGCTGTGTCCTTTATCCTATGGAAACAATATATATGGACAGATGACAGGGAGCAGCCTTGCCGCAGCCATTACAGGTGGAGGAGCGGCACTTATTCTCGAATATGGCATTGTGAAAGGTTTTTATCCATTTATGCGTTCATATACTGTGAAAAATTTTCTCATAAACGGTGCGGACAGAAGGGAAGAGTACAGATATCCGGACCCGCTTTTTGGATATGGGACCCTGAATGTGTATAAAGCGATTGAAAGTATACGCAAATGAATGTAATAAAGGGATGTGAGCCATGAGCAGTGACAACAATTGTAACATTGTCTATTATTTATCTTTCATTGACTTTAGTGTGCTAAATCATATAAGATATTTATATAATTGTTGCAGCATATGGCTGATCAGTGATTCTTAAACAGAAAATATACAGTTGTGTAGCTGCTGTAAAAAATAAAATAATAGGAGAATTATTATGAGCAGACTTAAGATTGCCACAGCAAATGTGGCAGGCCAGACCGTTGAGAGCCTGTATAAGGATCTTGAGCGCATGATTATTGCCAGCCCTCCGGGAATATGCCCGGTTGATCTTGCACTCAATTTTCTCAGATTGTGCCATGCGCAGACCTGCGGCAAATGCGTTCCGTGCCGTGTAGGGCTTGGACAGCTTGCCAACCTTATATCGGATGTGCTTGATGGCAGAGCGGATATGGGCACATTAGATACCATTGAGAAGCTTGCGAAGGACATCAATAACTCTGCCGACTGTGCCATAGGTTATGAGGCGGCGGGAATGGTAATGCGCGGACTTGAGGGCTTTAGGGACGATTATATTGCACATATAAAGACCGGAAAGTGTACATATCACATAACGCAGCCTGTACCATGTGTTGCACTCTGCCCGGCAGGAGTTGATATTCCGGGGTATGTTGCACTTGTGGGTGAGGGAAGATATGCGGATGCGGTAAAGCTTATCAGAAAAGATAATCCATTCCCGACCGCCTGTGCACTTATATGTGAGCACCCTTGTGAGGCGCGTTGCAGACGTAACATGATTGACAGCTCAATCAATATCCGCGGTCTTAAGAGGTTTGCGGTTGACCATGCGGGAAAGGTTCCTGTTCCGGAGTGCGGTGAGCCTACCGGCAAGAAGCTTGCTATTGTGGGCGGAGGTCCGGGAGGACTGTCTGCGGCATACTTTTTGTCACTCATGGGTCATAAATGCGTTGTGTATGAGATGAAGCCGCAGCTTGGCGGAATGCTAAGATACGGTATCCCGAATTACCGCTTTCCGAGGGAGAGACTGCAGGAGGATTTAGATGCTATTCTCTCCACAGGAGTTGAGGTAAGGTATAACACAAAAATAGGTGAGGATATCACCATAAAACAGCTTCGCGAGGAGTATGATGCGGTGTACATTGCCATAGGTGCCCATCAGGATAAAAAGGTCGGAATCGAGGGCGAGGACAGCAATGGAGTAATATCGGCCGTAGAGCTTCTCAATGATATAGGTCACGAGAGGATGCCTGATTTTACAGATAAGACCGTTGTAGTTATCGGCGGCGGAAATGTTGCCATGGACTGTGTGCGGTCATCTGTCCGTCTGGGAGCTAAGAAATCGATTATAGCATACAGAAGACGTAAGCTTGATATGACAGCACTTCCTGAGGAGGTTGACGGAGCCCTTGAGGAGGGCTGTGAGCTCTATGAGCTTCATGCGCCTGTGAGAATAGAGTCTGATGAGAATGGCAATGTAAAGGCATTGTGGGCAAAGCCTCAGATTATAGGAAAGATTGATGCGTGGGGAAGAGCGCGCCCTGTGGATTCCGTGAAGGATGAAGTCAGAATTCCATGCGATATTGTTATCGTGGCGATAGGTCAGGGTATCGAGACGAGACATTTTGAGGAGGCGGGCATTCCTGTAAAGAGAGGTAATATCAAGGCAATGGCGGACAGCGAGATTTCCGATCTTCCGGGAGTGTTCGCAGGTGGTGACTGCGTTACGGGTCCTGCGACTGTCATACGTGCGATTGCGGCAGGAAAGGTTGCGGCAGCTAATATTGATGAGTACCTTGGATATCATCACCTTATCAGTGTAGATGTAGATATTCCATCGGCAAGTCTTGATGACAAGCCGGCATGCGGACGTGTGAACCTGTCTGAGAAGGAGGCAGGTGAGAGAAAATGTACCTTTGATCCGTTTGAATGCGGAATGAGCGAGGAGGAGGCATGTCAGGAGGCATCAAGATGCTTAAGATGTGACCACTTCGGCTACGGAAAGTTCAAAGGAGGCAGAGCTGCGATATGGTAAATCTTACAATAAACAACAGAAGGTTAAGCGTTCCGGAAGGAACTACAATTATGGATGCGGCTGCAAGTATAGGAATAAATATCCCGCATCTTTGCTATCTCAAAGAGATTAACGAGATTGCCGCATGCCGCGTGTGTGTTGTGGAGCTTAAGGGCAAGGATAAGCTTATAACAGCATGTAATAACAAGGTTGAGGAGGGCATGGAGATATACACCAACTCACCTAAGGTAAGAGAGATAAGAAAGATGAATGTACAGCTGATTCTCTCACAGCATGACGGGCACTGTGCGACCTGTGTCAGAAGCGGTAACTGTTCGCTTCAGTCCATCTCAAACAACCTTGGAATTATAGACGTGCCTTTCCGCGAGGAGCTTGAAAAGACTTCGTGGAATATGGATTTTCCGCTTATAAGGGACAATACCAAGTGTATCAAGTGCATGCGCTGTATACAGATATGTGACAAGGTTCAGAGCCTCAGCGTATGGGATGTTGTCAACACCGGAAGCAGAACTACGGTAAATGTATCAGGAAACCGCCCTATCGAGGAGGCAGACTGTGCGATATGCGGACAGTGCATTACACATTGCCCTGTAGGAGCACTGAGAGAGCGCGATGATACGGATAAGGTGTTTGCCGCACTCAACAATCCTGATGTAATCACGGTTGTACAGGTGGCGCCATCGGTTCGTGCAGCATGGGGTGAGCAGCTTGGGATGACTAATGAGCAGGCAACCGAGAAGAGACTTGCTGCTACATTGAAGCACATGGGCTTTGACTATGTATTCGACACTAATTTCTCAGCTGACCTCACCATCATGGAGGAGGGAACGGAGTTTGTCGAGAAGCTCAAGAGGAGAAATCTCAACAAGTTCCCAATGTTTACGTCCTGCTGTCCGGGATGGGTGCGTTTTGTCAAGTCACAGTATCCTGAGTTTGTCGACCATCTTTCAACAGCAAAGTCACCTCAGCAGATGTTCGGTGCGGTGACTAAGAGTTATTTTGCAAAGAAAGCGGATATCGACCCTGCAAGGATATGTTCTATATCAATTATGCCTTGTGTGTCTAAAAAGGAGGAGGCTGCACTTCCTCAGATGGCGGCTGCGGGATATGGTCAGGATGTCGATATTGTTATCACAACGAGGGAGCTTGTGAGAATGATTCGTGCGGAGAGCGTGTATCCTATGGCACTTGACGAGGTGGAGTTCGACTCACCTCTTGGAGAGTATTCCGGAGCGGGTGTAATATTCGGAGCAACCGGAGGCGTTATGGAGGCGGCACTTCGTACAGCTTATAACCTTGTGACAGGAAAGAATCCTGACCCTGATGCCTTTAGGGTTGTCCGCGGTCTGGGGGACGGACCATGGAAGGAAGCGACCTTTGATGTTGGCGGTGTCGAAGTCAAGACAGCCACGGTGCATGGGCTTGGAAACGCGAGAAAGCTTCTCGAGGCGGTAAAGCGTGGCGATGCGGCATACGATTTTGTCGAGGTCATGGCATGTCCGGGCGGCTGCGTAGGCGGTGGCGGACAGCCAATCCACGATGGAGTGGAGATGGCGGCGGACAGGGCGAAGGAATTATATAAGCTTGACAAGAACAAGCAGATACGATTCAGCCATTGCAATCCGCAGATACACACAATATACAAGGAGTTCTTTGGCAAACCATTGTCACCTGAGTCACACCACCTGCTTCACACAGACCACAAGTACAGGGTTGTTGATCAGTTAGAGTTCTAGCGGAAATTATCCCCGCTTTGTTACATCAGCATGTTTTTTTGTCATGCATGATTATGTAGCAGAGCGGGGATTTTATGTTTTATAAAAAATATTTGACAAACGTGTTCTATTGCTAAATATAAGAAAATAGGTTATAATTTCGTACAAAGTGGGTTCACATGCCTTGATAGTGGATTCAGAGTACTGCGCAGAGTGGCTGCGCTGATGTGAAAGGAATTGTGTAAATGGTTTTTTCTTCAACAGTATTTCTATTTTTATTTTTGCCGGTTGTGATTGCGGTTTACTATAACCCGTTTGTGAAAAAGAGGGGCTTCCGCAATATAGTACTTCTTCTGGCGAGCCTTTTCTTCTACGGATGGGGTGAGCCGGTGTTCGTTTTCCTGATGATTCTTTCAATTATTGTGAACTGGGCATTCGGGCTTATGGTTGATGGAATGGCAAAAAAGGGAAATAAGCTTGGGATGAAGCTTGGGATGATTCTGTCCGTAGTGTATAATCTTGGACTTATGTTCGTCTTTAAGTACCTTACATTTGTAACAAAAAATATAAGCTATCTGCTTCACAATGACAGCATTGTTGTAAATATTGCACTTCCTATCGGAATATCTTTTTTTACATTCCAGCTTATGTCTTATGTGTTTGATGTGTATTACGGCACAGCCAAGGTTCAGAAGAATCTTCTGTATGTGGGATTATATGTCTCAATGTTTCCGCAGCTCATCGCGGGTCCTATTGTAAGATATGAGACGGTTGCTGATGAGATAGTTAACAGGGTTGAGAACAGGAAGGATTTTGCCGAGGGCTTCGGAAGATTTGTTGTGGGACTTGGCAAGAAGATTCTCATTTCCAATTATGTCGGGAAAATCGCGGATATTGCATTTGCCACAGAGGGAGGTATGTCCGTTGCGATGGCATGGCTTGGCGCGATAGCTTATACCTTGCAGATTTACTTCGATTTTTCAGGATATTCGGATATGGCAATCGGGCTTGGAAGGATGTTCGGCTTCCATTTCCTTGAAAACTTCAATTTTCCGTATGTGTCCAAGTCCATAACAGAGTTCTGGAGAAGATGGCATATCACACTCAGCACCTGGTTCAGGGACTATGTCTATATACCCCTTGGCGGAAACAGGGTGAGCAAGGGAAGGCATATATGGAATATATTTGTCGTGTGGTTCCTGACCGGTGTATGGCATGGCGCCAACTGGACCTTTATATGCTGGGGACTGCTGTATTTTGTGCTTCTTATGTTCGAGAAGCTCACAGGCTTTCATAAGAAAAATGGCTGGTATATGCATATATATACCATGTTTTTCGTCATTTTAGGCTGGGTGCTTTTCAGGGCTGACAGCATAACCGCGGCAGGACAATACATCGGAAATATGTTCGGGGCAGGGGCAACAGGCTTCATTGATGCAACCTTTATCGACTGTGTGAAAAATTCAGCGGTCATATTTGCTGCTGCAGTCATTTTTTCATTTCCTGTTGTTTCTAAGGTGGGAGAATTACTTGAAAAAAAGCCTATGTTTAAAAATGTACTTGCCTCAGTGTGTATGGTTGTTGTGTTCATTGCCTCAATTCTTATATGTATAAAGGCAACATATAATCCATTCATTTATCTGAATTTCTAGCAGGGAGGGTTTATTAAGTGGTTAAAAATCAGGCAGAACCAATATCACATAACGATAAAGCCTGCGGGCAGTCCGTAAAAGGCAATGAGGTATACAGAATTACCGCCATGTGCTGTATGGGAATATTGTTTTTGATGTTTATATTTATCATTTTGAGAATTGTTATTAAGAATGTTGTATACGAAAAGATGGGAATTTACAATCCGGTGGTCGCGTTTTTTCTGGAGGGTGACAATGATGTGAGTGTGGGTGATGACGGAAGTGGTTCGATAACGATAGACTGGGCAGAAAGGTATCCTTTCGCTGAGGAGGATAAGTATGTAAATGCAGTAAAAAATAAAAGCCTCATGGAGAGGTACACCTCATTTATAAATAAGGCTGAGTCACAGGCACAGTGGTATGCCACGGACGGACTTCCGATGCAGACGAAGCTGACTGAGCTTGCAGCAGGCTATGAGAGCCTGATAGGCTGGAAGGTGCAGGAGGAGGATTATGATGCGGTAATTACGCTCAGAAATGGTTATCTGACCTGCATAAGCCCGGAGAGGGATGAGTCGGTGATATCTGAGATAACCGACAGCGTCACGGGCTTCAGGGATTTCCTTGCAGAGAGGAATATCAACCTTATGTATGTCATGGTTCCTTTTCTTATTGATACCGTGGATAAGGAGCTTCCGCTTGGAATAACGGATGCAACCAATGACAATGCGGACAGGCTTCTTGAGAGTCTCAAAAAAAACAATGTGGATTATCTTGACCTTCGCGCCTGCGAGAAGGAGGATGGCATAAGTCATTATGATATGTTCTACAAGACAGACCATCACTGGAACGCGAGGGCGGCTATATGGGGTTCCGGACGGGTGGCTGGGAAGCTGTCTGAGCTGTATGGATATGAGTATACGCCTGAACTTTTTGACATCAGTAATTATACGAGCAGGATATACGAAAAGACATTCCTTGGAAGCTACGGAAGAAGAGTTACCTTGAGCAAGGCTTCACCGGAGGATTTTGAGATTATGTATCCGGATAATGGCATGACATATCACCTTGTGATGCCGGAGAAGCAGCTTGACGTGACGGGAACCTTCGATGAGGTGTTCATCGACTATGACAAGCTGAGGATTACGGATTACTATGAGATGGATGCCTACAGTGCCTATATAACCATAAGAAGATATGTTGCGATAATCGAGAATGAGAATGCGGCTAATCCGGACAAGAAAATACTTATTTTAAGAGATTCCTTCGGGAATAATTTTGCGCCTTATTTTGCACAGCAGTATGGTACGGTGGAGCTTATAGATGTTGCCGATTTCACCGGAAGCATTAAGAGTTATATTGAGGAATCCAAGCCGGACACTGTGCTTTTGCTGTACAATCCTACAATGATTGAGCCGATTGACTGGAGCTCATATACAAGCAGCAAGTTCGATTTCAGATAATTTGATAGAAACGAGGAATTAACATGAAGGTATTATGGCTTATAAATGCCCCGATACCTGCCCTTTGTGAGCGCGCCGGGCTTCCGGTCCAGGTCAAGGAGGGGTGGATAGAAGGACTGTACAATTCACTTATGGCTCTTGTGAGGGAGAAAAAACAGGATTTTGAGCTTGCCATGGCATTTCCGCAGTTTAGCAGGAGTGAGACAATAGAGGGTGAACTTGACGGCAATTCCTTTTACGGTTTTTATAAAGAAGAGGATAAGCCCTACAAGTATAATAAAAGGCTGGAAGAAAGGCTAAAATATATAATAGAAAAGGCTGACCCTGATGTTGTCCATATAGCCGGAACAGAATATGAACATGCGGCGGCGATGGTGCGGGTGTTCAATAGGCCGGAGAAAACGGTGGTATCCATTCAGGGACTTACGAGCGTCTATGCAAGACATTATATGGCAGACCTTCCTATAAAGATAAGGTACGGCTTTACCTTCAGGGATTTGGTTAAGCTTGACAACCTCTATTTTGACAGGAAAAAATATTATAAAAGGGGCGCTATGGAGAAGGAGACGATAAGAGGTGCAGGACATATTATCGGAAGAACTGACTGGGATAATATATGCACACGCCTTATCAATCCTGAAGCACGGTACCATTATTGCAGCGAGATATTGAGGAAGTCCTTCTATGACGGAAGCCGCTGGAACATGGATGAATGTGACAGCCACACGATATTTGTATCCCAGGGATATTATCCTATTAAAGGGCTTCACTATATGCTGGAGGCACTAGGTGATATAAGAAAATTCTACCCGGATGTGAGACTCAGGGTTGCAGGTGGGGTGAGCCTTAACAATGCGGGAATAAAAAACAGGCTGAAACAGAAAAACTATCAGCGCTATTTGGCTGAGCTTATAGAGAAGTACAGCCTTGCAGGGTGTGTGGAATTTCTCCCGCCGCTTAAGGCAGATGAGATGAAGAAGATGTACCTTAAGAGCAATGTATTTGTGTCACCATCCTCCATAGAAAATTCGCCTAATTCGCTGGGTGAGGCGATGATGCTGGGGGTCCCGTGCGTTTCATCTTTAGTCGGCGGTGTGGGAAACATGCTTATAAACGGAGTAGAAGGCTTCACATATCAGCATGATGCACCTTATATGCTTGCATACTATGTCATGGAGATATTCAGACTGCAGGAGGAAAACAGACGGCAGCTGGAAGATATGACCGACATGGCACATAGTCATGCAATGAGACTCTTCGACAGTGAAAAAAACGCTGCAAATATGCTTGAAATATATTCAGGTATTGAAAGGATAAAAAGATGAAGAAAAAGAATTGGATAATAGTAATATTGCTTGAGCTTGCATTGCTTGTGGGTGCTGTATGCATGACGGCATTTCCTGTAATCAACAGGACATATACCGCTGATGAGCTTACACAGATATGCGGTGAAGTACACGATGATGGTATATATGTTGACCAGAATATTCACTGGGCGGATAACTTTGCGCTGACACCGGCGCTCAAGCTGAACTATGGCAGCTATAAGATAACTGTCAGATATAATACAGACGGATACAATAATCTTCTTATGCTGTCATATCCGAATGTGATGAACTCAATTGAACCGATGAATGGACAGCTCTACTCTAATTCGTGCCGGCTTCCGGTTGACAGGAATGAGGTATCGATGGAGGCGTATGTCAAGTCGGGAAGGGAAGATTACCTTGCCTGTGTCTATTTCATGGGAGAAGGAAGCCTCACTGTTGAGAGTATCACAGTCCGGAAAACAGCGGGAGGAGTGTTGAGAGCGGGTCTGACTGTTATTTTACTCAGTGTTATTGTAAATCTGCTGATTGTTTTCTTTGACAAACGTAAGCAGAATAAGATAAAGCAGGAAAGTATCCAGACGTTTTTTATGCTCAGTGGAATAATAATATTTACATCAATTCCACTGATGTTTGATTATATTTTGCAGGGACATGACTTGATTTTCCATCTTCTGAGGATTGAGGGAATTAAGGAGGGGCTGAGCTCAGGGGATTTCCCGATTAAGATACAGTCTAACTGGCTCAGTGGTAATGGGTATGCAACGTCTGTGTTCTATGGTGACATATTCCTCTATATACCGGCACTTCTGCGTCTGTGTGGCTTTAACATAACAGAAAGCTATAATATTTATATATTCCTCAACAATGTGGCTACATGCCTGATTTCGTATTACTGCTTCAAAATCATGTCGGGAAAGAGAAATGCAGCTGTCATAGGCTCAGCATTGTACACGGCTTCCATGTACAGGATAATAGATATATATATAAGGTCTTCGGTCGGAGAGTATTCGGCAATAACATTTCTTCCGCTTATTGCATGCGGATTATGGAAGGTATTTACCGAGGACACCAACAGCGAAGATTATTCTAAGAACTGGATTATGCCTGTAATAGGCTACAGCGGAATAATCAACACGCATATTCTCACATGTGAGATGGCAGGTGCGTTCACAATTTTACTCTGTCTGGTTATGATAAAGAAGATATTCAATAAGAAGACATTCGTTGTTCTGGTAAAAATTGTCATATATACGGTTATTTTAAACCTTGGATTCCTTCTGCCATTTCTTCATTATATGAAGCTGGGAGGTTTTATCGTGACCAACGGCTCACGTTTTACAAGCGGAATACAGCAGTATGGAGCCTTCCTTGGACAGCTTTTTGAGCCATTTACAACTTATGATGGACTTTCAGTCAATACCGAGATGGGAATTGCTGATGAGATGCCTTCGACAACAGGTCTGGGACTTGTAGTATGTGCTGTAGCAATCATATATGTGCTTGTATCCGGCTATGTAAAGGATAAAAAGCAGAAGCATACAGGCATGATTGCGCTTGCATTTGCGGCACTATCACTCTGGTTTTCATCGAATCTTTTCCCATGGGATAAGCTTCAGAACATGAACTCACTGTTTGAAAAGCTTATATCCATGATTTCTCTCCCATGGAGATTCCTAAGTATAGCAACTGTGATGTTAGCCGTGTGCGGTATCATTGCGCTTATCAATATGAATGAAAAACGTAAAGAGTACAAGTACTTTATGGGGGCAATGATTTTTGCCTGCGTTATACAGGGTTCCGTGCTTATGAGTGATATTATGAACCACTATGAGCCGTACAGAGTGTATGGCGAACAGGAGCTTGATACCACAACAGTAATAGGAGCTGAATACCTTCCTTATGGTTCGGTTGTGGAGACATTTATGGCACAGTATGTGCAGCCTGGCGATAATATAGAGTATACACAGAACTACAGACATAATAATTATATTGAATGCAGCATAAAGAATAACGGCAGTGTGGAAAGCAATGTCAAATTCTCAATTGTATATTATGCGGGCTACACGGCAGTTGATAAGCAGACCGGGGAAAAGCTTGAGGTCTATAACGATGGAGGACGGCTTGCATTGAAGGTCAAGCCGGGATATTCCGGTGATGTTGTTGTCAGGTTCACGGGCTTTGTATTTTGGAAAATATCAGCCGTGGTGTCAATGCTTGCCTTTGTTGTACTTATTATATGTATTACCGGAAAAGAGAAGGTAATATTAAAAGTGCTAGCGAATAAAAAAAATTAAAAGAGGCTATTTAGTTTATGGACATGTCACCAGGGAAACGCAGGTCCTCAGGAAAGAGAGATTTTGAGAGAAGGCTTGCAGGACTTAATTGTAAAAGAGGAATCATTTTTGCAATATCGGTTTCGATAGTGCTTGTAATATATTATTTTCTGGCAGGAGAGGAACAGGAACTGCCATATTGGTATACAGCAATGCTTATAGTGGCATTCACGCTGCAGCTTGCCGGCGCAATATTACTTATGTATATTTTAAGAAATGCGCAGAAAGCGATGGCAGCAGCATATAGGGCGTATTTTATAATGACACTTATTGTTTTTATGCCTGTATGTATCGCTGATTATAAGGTAAGTGGCAGCATTATTGCGTATGTGCTCCTGGTGGGGGACTCAATATTCATACCGGTACTATTAAGAAGCGAGCTGCATATATATACGCTGCTTATGGCAACGGCGACATTTGTATATTGTGTATTTGTCTCACAGGGAGGCATAAGAGTAGTTATAGAAGCAGCAGTGGTTGGTGGACTTGGGATTGTTGCCGGAAGATATTCGCAGGAGAGATTCAGAAGCTATATTCGTCTTGAAAATGAGAATAAGACGAGGAACATCCTGTCGAATGAGGATGCACTCACAGGGCTTACCAACAAAAGCGGACTTATAAATACCGCCGGGGTAATGTGGCAGTTCTGTATACGAAATCATTCAGTTGCGGGCGGAATATTCATAGATATTGATTTTTTTAACAATTATAATGATGCCTTTGGATATTCGCAGGGTGATGAGTGTCTTAAAGAAATTGCCGATGCGATAGCTTCCTGTGCGCGCAGGGATACGGATACGGTTGCAAGAGTTGGAGGAGAAGCTTTTTTCGTCATGGTTGAAGGTGTCGAAAAGGAAAATCTTATTGCACTCGCATTAAAAATCAGAAACGCGATTGCCGGACTTGAGCTTGAACAGGAGTTTACCGGCGTATCTAAGTATCTGACAGTGAGCATAGGCGTTGCGTATACATATCCGGAGAAGGGCTCAAGCTTTAAGAGCCTGTATGACAGTGCCTCTGATGCGATGTACACTGCAAAGGAGAATGGACGTAATTGTGCGGTATGTGATGGTACTGTATACGGAAGAATGAAAAATGGTGTTGGAACAGCTATAGGAAATTAAACAGGTGGTATTGTAATGCAGCATGAATTTTTACAGAATATTAATATTGTCTCAACAGGCTTGAGACTGCTGCTTGCACTTGTGTGCGGAGGTCTTTTGGGCTTGGAAAGAGGCAAGAAAAAGCGCCCTGCGGGCTTCAGGACACACATGCTTGTATGTGTCGGCTCAGCGCTTGCCATGATAACCAATCAGTATATGGCTGAACATTATACAGGCATAGATGCCTCGCGGATGGCTTCACAGGTCATAAGCGGTATAGGTTTTCTGGGTGCAGGAACAATCATGGTTACAGGACTTCAGAAGATAAGAGGACTCACCACTGCGGCAGGACTGTGGGTTGTGGCGTGCATTGGACTTGCATTCGGAACAGGCTTTTACTCAGGAGGAATAATAGCGACAGTAATGTGCTACGTGATTAACACAGTACTGCATCGTTTTGAGACGAGAATGGAGACGAATGCGAGAGTTATAGGACTATATGTGGAGCTTGCGGATGTCTCTTATGTCGGGAAGCTTCTCGAGAAGCTGAGACAGCTTGACATAAACGTGACGGAGTTTGAGACAGGCAAGGCGCGCATGTCGGATAACCATGTGGGTGTGCTTCTCGTGGTCAAGCTTGTGCATTTTGTCCAGCACTCCGAGGTTATAGAGCAGCTTGAGCTGGTTGAGGGAGTGAGCTTCGTGGAGGAGGTCAACTGAGAATCTTTAATATAGATTCAGATGTCAAAACATGCCAATTTACTCTATGAGTGTATAACGTATTAT
>DNFT01000012.1 GCA_003486385.1 Eubacterium sp.
ATAAATATAATACGTTATACATGCTAAGTTTATAGCAAATGTTTTGACCCCAACATCATATACATTTGATTAATAATATTATAGCCCCGATAAGTGCCGTTATGCCGCCCACAACCACAGTCAGTCAGCCGGATACTCCGCAAGCTTTTCCTTCATCGGGGTGAGATAAGGACGGTCGCCTTCTGACACCTTCATGTTGCGGTGCAGTTTTTATAAATCCATTTTTTCAATCCTACGAATACCAATGTGGGTAAATAAAATTCCCATACAAATAGTATAAAGGAAAAAAATCATTGTGGAGAATGTGAACTGTAGGGTATTTGAGGAAACTGCAACAATATAATGTAATGGTGATAGATACTTTATCCCGTCCATATAAGACATCAAATTCATTATGATATAGAGAATCATATAGGTGCCTACACATACAAGTAATTGCGGCTCAATCAAAATACCAAATTCTCGTATTGCCAACGGTTTTTCGATGATGTTTTCCCCTTTATATTGTACCTGTCCGGCACTGGGTTTAATATATCCGCAAATAATATTCAATAGTGTTGTTTTTCCAGCACCATTCTCTCCAATCAATGCAACGATTTCGCCCGGACAAATATCCATGGAAAAATCATTCAAAGCGATTTTATCTCCATATCTTTTCGTTACATTTTGCAATTGTAACAAACATTCTTTACCCATACCACATATCCTTTCTTAAAATATAGCTATCAATATACAAAGCTAAAAATCAAAACAATCACAACAATCAGAAGAACAGCGGCAATGCTGCCTCCGATGATAATTCCCCGTTTAATGATTTTCTTGGCGTTTTCCACATCACTGTATATGGAATTTAGCCGTTCACTATTTAAGTTTTTTTCGCGTACTTCCTGCACATCAATGTCCTTAACAAGTTCATCTAACGTCAAGCCGAAGAAATCACTCAACAATACCAGCCGTTGAAAATCGGGATAAGACTGGCAGCTTTCCCATTTTGAAACTGTTTGTCTTGACACACTCAATTCCGCTCCCAGTTCTTCTTGTGACAGCCCTTTGGATTTTCTCAAAGAAATCAGTTTTTCATTAAAATTCATACTCTAAAGCTCCTTTGTTTTTTATCGTGTCTTGATTATAGCAAAATCATAGCCTGTCATTCTACCAATAATGGTTGGAAATCTGTCAACCACAAATAACATTCGCTCAAAAACTACACTAATGCAACAAAATTTCAGAATAGAGGGCTGCTGTCTGTAAATATGTGTGTTACTTTATAGCACATGAGCATTATTATATGGGCTATCAAAATGCAATCCTGATTGTGCAGTACATATTTATGTGTTATGATAGTAAAAGTAACATTGGTTAAAATAAAGTAAAGGGGGAATTGCGTATGATGCCGGATGAAAAAATCAAAAATTCAGGTGAGCTGGAATTTGCTGTATTTTGCATTGAAAATGTTGCGGCAAAGCTGGGGGTGGATGCAGAGTGTGTTTATCAGGCGTTTGCTGAAAAAAGCGACATTTTAAATGGTTACATTGTGCCGGAGTATGAAGTGCTGCATACACAAAGCCGGGAATACATCGTAGACGACCTCCTTGACGTGATGCGGGAAAGGGGTGTGGAGGTATGATTCTTTATCATGGCTCATTTTTGGAGATTGCAAAGCCGGATTTGGTTCATTCACGCCCTAATGTAGACTTTGGACGTGGTTTTTATGTCACGCCTCTGTGTGAGCAGGCTGCAAAGTGGTGTGGTAAGTTTAAGCGCAGAGGAAAAGACGGAATAATTTCCAAATATATGTATGATGAGAGCAGGGAAACTGAGTTGAAAACTCTCAAATTTGACTCATATTCCGAGGAATGGCTGGATTTTATTTTGGACTGTCGCACTGGGAAGGATTCGACTGATTATGACCTCGTTGTGGGTGGTGTTGCCAATGATAAAGTATTTAATACCGTGGAATTGTTTTTTGACGGATTGATTGACAAGACAGAAGCCATTAACCGTCTGCGTTATGAAAAGCCGAACCTACAAATTCGTTTCCGTACAGAGAAGGCATTGTCGTTATTACATTTTGAAGGGAGTGAGGCGCTATGATGGCAAATCCGATTTTGCTTCAGAAAAAATACAGCCGTGTCATTGAGTGCTTTGCAAAGCGGCAGGGAATTTCGTTGGATGAAGCATTGGGATTCTTTTATCACTCCGAGGTGTATAAGCTGGTTTGTGACGGTGTATCCGATATGCACTGCATGAGTGACGTATATCTGGCGGATGAATTGGAACAGGAATATGCCGAAAAAGCAGATTCCAATTTGCAACCCTCAAACAACTCAGATAGTGAAAGCATTGTGGTTGACGGCGTTTCACGGTAATGCTATAATAGCGAAAGATACCAGACAAAATCATGCATCGCGAAAACACCTGCGGACAAGGCTTTTGCGTGTGAAATGGTTTTGCCATGAAAATTATAGCAAAGAGGAAAAAAACATGCAGGGACGTACACATAATTGTGGTCAGTTAAGACTAGAGAATGTCGGAGAAGAGGTTAAGCTTGTCGGCTGGTACGAGAATCTCCGTCAGGTGAGCAAGAATCTTGGCTTCCTGATTTTGAGAGACTTCTATGGCACGACACAGATTGTCGCTGAGACAGAAGAACAGATGGAGCAGTTGGCAGGAATTAACTACGAGTCGACTATAGAGATAGTAGGAACGGTGAGAGAGAGAAGCTCCAAGAACAGCAAGATTCCTACGGGAGATATCGAGGTTGTTCCTTCTAAGATTACGGTTCTTGGAAAGTGTCAGTACAACGAGCTTCCGTTCCAGATCAATCATTCGAAGGATGCGGATGAGAACGTAAGACTTAAGTACAGATACCTTGACCTTCGTAATCCGGATGTCAAGTCAAGAATTATATTGAGAAGCAGGATTGTTGCAGACCTTCGTGCTGCCATGATAGGACATGATTTCATGGAGATTACAACACCTATACTGACATGTTCATCACCTGAGGGCGCAAGAGACTACCTTGTACCGGCAAGAAATCATCCGGGCAAGTTCTACGCACTTCCACAGGCACCGCAGCAGTTCAAGCAGCTTCTTATGGCATCGGGCTTTGACAGATATTTCCAGATAGCGCCTTGCTTCAGAGATGAGGACGCCAGAGCTGACCGTTCACCGGGAGAGTTCTACCAGCTCGATATGGAGATGGCATTCGCAAATCAGGAGGATGTATTTGAGATTCTTGAGGACGTTCTTCCTCCTATCTTCGCAAGATACGGAATCTACAATGAGGCTTCCAAGCCACCGTTCAAGAGAATACCTTACCTTGAGGCTATGGACAAGTACGGCTCGGATAAGCCGGATCTTCGTATCAGCCTTATTGTGCAGGACGCTACAGACGTTCTTGCAGACTGTGGCTTCGGTCCATTTGCGGGAAATAAGGTTAAGGCTGTGGTTGCAGAGAACTTCACAGGTACAAGAAAGCAGATTGATAAGCTCTGCGCTGATGTTGAGGTCGTGAGCGGACAGAAGGCTTACTATTTCAGGCTTGATGAGAACGGTGATCTTGTCGGTGGTATCGCTAAGTTCGTACAGGAGCATAAGGAGGCTGTTGTAAAGGCACTCGGTCTTAAGAACGGTGACTTCGTTGCACTTGCAGCGGGTGATTTAAAGACGGCACAGAAGACAGCAGGAGTTATCAGAAAGACTATCGGCAACAGCTTTGACGGATACATGAAGAAGGAGTGCTATGAGTTCTGCTGGATAGTTGACTTCCCTATGTATGAGATTGGTGAGGAGTCGGGCGAGCTTGAGTTCTGCCACAATCCATTCTCAATGCCACAGGGCGGAGCGGAGGCTCTTGACACAATGAATCCGCTTGACATTCTTGCATACCAGTATGACCTCGTATGTAATGGTGTTGAGCTGTCATCGGGTGCAGTCCGTAACCACGACCCTGAGATTATGATTAAGGCATTCAAGCTTGTAGGTCTCGGCGAGGATGATGTTAAAGCTAAGTTCCCTGCCATGTACAATGCATTCTGCTATGGCGCACCGCCACATGCAGGTATCGCGCCGGGCGTTGACCGTATGGTAATGCTCATCGCAGGCGAGGAGAGCATCCGCGAGATTATTCCGTTCCCGATGAACAAGAACGCACAGGATGTCATGATGGGCGCACCTGCAACAGTTACAGAAAAGCAGCTCCGCGAGGTTCATATACAGATAGTTGAGGATAAGGCTGAGGAGAAGAAGGACGACGCACAGTAGTGTGACGATTGCGAATATAGAATAAGTAAAAAATAAAAGACAGTTCCCTTTCAGACAATAGAATGTCAGAAGAGGGGCTGTCTTTTTCTTGTGTTTATGTTAAATTAATAAATGTGCTGAAAAACAGAAAAATGCAACATTTTGTATAAAATGTTGCATTTTCCATTTACACTCTATATTTCGGATGTTATCCGCAAATCTTAACCCCTGTTTTCAAAAAAATATAACTTTTTTATCTTAAGTAAATTCCTAATTATAGCAAAGCTGCCGACTGGTGCTAAAAATCCATTTTTTCAAACAATGAATCGCGGTCATCCTGTTCAATCCCAAGATAGCGCTTGGTTATCACAAATGATGAATGGTTGTATACATCCATCAGCAGTACAGGTGACGTGCCTTTTTTCCATGCATGATATCCGAATGTTTTTCTGAGCGAGTGACAGCTTATATGTGTTTCGTCAAGTGTAGCGGCAGCCGCTTTTTTTACAATACGGTATGCCTGGGTGCGGCACAGTGGTCTGGTTGAATCCGTTGTTTTGGAAAATATGTACTCGCCCTGCTTAGGCTTTCTTTGCATGCGATATTCATCCAGAGCATCTAAAATCTTGGGGCTCAGTGCTATCATGCTGGCTTTTCCAGTCTTTTTCTCATATACAAGCAGGTGAGGAACATACCGGTTGTTGTCAAACTGATAGACATCCTCCCACCGGAGGCTGAGAATATCGCTGATGCGCAGTGCAGTATGCAGACCAAATACAATCAATGCATGGTTTCGCAGGTTCGGTTTCTTGCTGTTGTAATAGTCAACGAAGCTTTTGACATCCTGACTATCTCTGATAGGTTGTGTTGTGCTCATAGCTATCTTCCTTTCCAATTAAACATACGACATGGAGGTAGTTCAGAAAATGCAACATTTTATACAAAATGTTGCATAATTACAGCCCGAAAACAAGGAGGTTTTTTATGCTGAAACTCACACTTCATCCCGGTGACTTTATAGATATCGGAGAAAATATCCGGGTGGTATTTTCCGGAGGCTCAGCAAATAACATTCATCTGCTTATAGATGCACCGAGGGATATGAATATCGCGAGGAGCACTGCATCAAAGGACAAGAAGCCTTCACCGTACTACGCGGAGCCGAAGCTTTCGAGCGAGGCACAGAAGGAGATTGTTGACATCATAAAAAAGGAAAAGCAGGGCAGACGAAAAACTACCCCCACACCAAAGGGTAATTGATATCATTGGTAATAATGCGGAGAAATCCTAGGCTCTCCGTATCTATTATAAATCAAAAAAATAAAATTTTGCAGGAACGGATTCTTGCAAACAACGACATGGAGGTAAATTAATATGGTAGTACAGCACAATTTACAGGCAATGAATGCCAACAGAATGTTAAACATCACAACAGGTTCACAGTCTAAGTCAGCAGAGAAGTTATCCTCAGGCTACAGAATCAACCGTGCAGCAGATGATGCGGCAGGATTAACAATTTCTGAAAAAATGAGAAAACAGATCCGTGGTCTTGATCGGGCATCCACAAACGCACAGGACGGTGTATCTGCAGTTCAGACAG
>DNFT01000081.1 GCA_003486385.1 Eubacterium sp.
CTTAGAACATCTTGCTTCGGACAATGGAGCTGATATGCATAAATATAATACGTTATATACTCGTACATTAAGTTGGCATGTTTTGCCCTCAACATCATTACTTTAAAGTATATCTGAAAGTATTTAAAAATATTTTTAAATACATATTGAAAATTCTATAAATAAATGATATAAAGTATTTAAAGAAAATTTTAAATAGCAATGTTCTATGAAAGGGAGGTGCGTAAGATGGCAGTGTCGGAAATATTTAAAGTGCTGTCCGAGCCTCTGCGCAGACAGGTACTTGAGTTACTGAAGGGAGGAAGAAGGTCGGCGGGTGAGCTTGCAAAGGCACTTGACATGTCACCGGCGGCACTATCGTATCATCTGAGGCTGCTCAAGGAGGCAGGGCTGGTAATGGAGTACAAGGAGAAGAATTTCGTGTATTATTCTCTGGATATGACGGTGTTCGATGAGATGATTATGTGGTTTAGGTGTTTTACCGGTGACAGGAAGGAAGAGGCGGGACAGGCGAAGGCAGGCAAATGTGAAAATTAGTCCTGCGGACATCAGGGAAACGAAAAAGCCTGCACAGTGAATAGAAAAAAGGGAGATCAATATTATGAATAATTGTAAAAAATATTACACATGGCTTATGGCGTTGACAGCAGCAGCGTTTATAATCACAGCGGTATGTATTCAGTTCATGGCGGATTCTGTGCCTATGCATTATAATTTTCATGGAGAGATTGACCGCTATGGTTCAAAAAATGAGAACTTTATCTTTCCGTGTTTTATAGCGGTATTTAATATTTTCTGGGTTATTTTTATGAATGTGTTTGGCAGAAGGGCGGACAGGGCACAGGAGGAGAAGGCGCGCGTTGAGGCGGCAGGCAACCTCAAAGTACTTGGATTTACAGCGATAGGGACAACTATAATGTTTATTATAATTCAATTTGTGATGTTGCTTGTAGACATCAATGCCTCCGAGGGACAGGACAGAATGCCCATTGATATAAATGTGATTTCCAATTGCTGCCTTGGATTGATATTCATTGTGATAGGTAATATTATTCCAAAGTGCAAGCGCAACAGTGTGGTAGGAGTCAGAACCTCATGGAGTATGGACAATGACACTACATGGGAGCTGTCAAACAGACTTGGAGGCAGGCTGATAATGATATGCGGTGTTCTTACTATTATAGAGACAATCGTTGTCAAAGGCTTTGCCTCCACGGTCATAATGCTGGTGCTTATCATTGCAATGTCGGCATTGATGATATACTATTCCTATGTTTTTTACAAAAAATATGGCAATAATGCTAAAAAACATCAATAATATTGATTAAGTTTGCACATTGCCAATGTATTATGCGCGTGTTAAGATATCTACATAAGTTTAGAAGTATGGAGGTATTCGGCATGAACACAGAGAAATATCAGAGAGCGTATTTTCTGCCGCCACAGATGAGTTATGACTGGGTGAAAAAGGATTATATAGATAAGGCACCTATATGGTGCAGCGTTGACCTAAGAGATGGAAATCAGGCACTTATCGAGCCTATGAGCCTTGAGGAGAAGTTAGACTTCTTCAAGATGCTTGTGGATATCGGCTTCAAGGAGATTGAGGTAGGATTTCCGGCAGCGTCCGACACGGAGTACAACTTTATGCGTGCACTTATCGAGCGCAACATGATTCCGGAGGATGTTACGGTTCAGGTGCTCACACAGGCAAGAGAGCATATTATAAAAAAGACCTTTGATGCGGTAAAGGGCGCACCTCATGCCATCATCCATCTTTACAACTCCACATCCGTTGCCCAGCGTGAGCAGGTATTTAAAAAGAGCAAGGAAGAGGTTAAGAAGCTTGCTGTTGATGGAGCAATGCTTTTAAAGAAGCTTGCCGCAGAGACGGACGGCAGCTTTACATTCGAGTATTCACCTGAGAGCTTCCCTGGAACTGAGGTTGACTATGCACTTGAGGTGTGCAATGCAGTTTTGGATGTATGGAAACCGACAGCGGACAATAAGGCAATTATCAATATCCCTACAACAGTGCAGATTGCCATGCCTCATGTATTTGCTTCACAGATAGAGTATTTAAGCCGCAACATGAAATATCGTGAGAATGTCGTGCTCAGTGTACACCCACACAATGACCGCGGCTGCGGAATCTCCGATGCGGAGCTTGGTGTACTTGCCGGAGCTGACAGAGTGGAGGGAACGCTCTTCGGAAATGGTGAGCGTACAGGTAATGTCGATATAGTGACGCTTGCGATGAATATGGTTTCAATGGGCGTTGAGCCGGGACTTGATTTTTCACATATCATGGATATAAGAAAGAAATATGAGCAGTACACAGGCATGCGTGTATATGAGCGCTCACCTTATGCGGGTGACCTTGTATTTACCGCATTCTCAGGCTCACATCAGGATGCCATTTCCAAGGGTATGGACTGGTGGGAGAAGGGCAGGTCGGGCGGTAAGTGGACTGTTCCGTATCTTCCGATTGACCCTATGGATGTCGGCAGGGAGTATGAGTCGGATGTCATCCGTATCAACAGCCAGTCGGGTAAGGGAGGAGTATCCTACATTCTCAAGCAGAATTTCGGTATTTCCATACCGGATAAGATGAAGGAGGAGGTAGGCTATCTTGTAAAGGGTGTTTCAGACCGCAAGCACAAGGAGCTTACACCTTCGGTTGTATATCAGATATTCGAAGATAATTACATAGGACAGACGGATGTGTTCTCGGTTCCGGAGTGCCACTTCAAGCAGGAGGACGGAATCTGGGCAACTGTCACAATACAGCAGGGCAAGGAGAAACGCATTGTCGAGACGGGTGGAAACGGACGTCTTGATGCGGTGAGCAACGCACTTAAGATGTATTTTGGCATAAGCTATGAGCTTGCCGTATACGAGGAGCATGCTATTTCCAAGGGCTCATCCTCTAAGGCTGCTTCCTATGTGGGAGTGCTCTGTAAGGATAAGATGTACTGGGGCGTAGGGCTTGATGAGGACATTATCAAGGCATCAATATCGGCACTTGTGGCAGCAGTCAACAAGCTTGCCAAGGATACTAATGTGAAAGAGGGCAGGGAGGAGCGCATTGTCGATATCCTCAACTTCATCCAGAACCATTATACGGATGTTTCACTCGATGAGCTGGCTGAGAATTTCAACCTCTCAAAGCCATACCTTTCCAAGTATATTAAGGAAAAGTCAGGTATGACATTCCAGAATGCGGTAAAGAAGGCAAGAATGAAGAAGGCGAAGGTTCTTCTGCGCGAGTCCAACCAGAATGTCGAGACAATCGCCGCAAGCGTCGGCTATGAGAACGTGGAGCATTTCAACAGACTTTTCAAGAAGGAATATCTCATGACTCCGCTTCAGTACCGCAATGCCAAGAATCAGGAGGAGTAGGCGATATAAATTTATATATGCATTGTCACTTCCGATGTGATGGCCTGCAAAAGCGTAGGAGACAAAAAGCATATTCGTATATAGGGAATGCTTAATTAAGGATAAGAGTATGTGTTTAACCGCCACTGTGTGCGCAGATTATGTGTGCTCAGTGGCGGTTTGATTTATGCGTAGATTTCAATATGCAGATACACAAATATTAAGAAACTATAAAATGTAACATCAGTTACTGGATAAAAAACATATATCCTGTTACAATATATACGAAGCAAAAACAAGGAGGCAAAATCCTCTCCTCGCATGAGCATAGCGTATAAATACGAATTAGGATTTTTGCTTCGCAAAAACAAGGAGGCAAAATCCTCTCCTCGCACGAGCTCGGATTTTTGCTTCGCAAAAACAAGGAGGATTTAAAATATGGCAGCATTACACATTACAAGTGACAACTACGAGAGCGAAGTGCTTAATTCAGACAAGCCGGTGCTTCTTGACTTCTGGGCTTCATGGTGTGGACCATGCCAGATGCTCCTGCCGGTTATCGAAGAACTCTCGAATGAGGTTACGGATGCTAAGATATGCAAGATTAATGTTGACGAGGAGTCTTCACTGGCTGAGAAGTATGGCGTTATGTCAATTCCTACACTCGTAGTGGTTAAGGATGGCAAGACGGTCAGCACAAGCGTTGGCGTACAGCCGAAGGACAAGATTCTTGAGATGCTTAAATAGCCTGCAACAGATTCCATTATCGAAAAAGGTGACAGCGATAAAAAGGCGTAAATCCGTATTTCGGATTTACGCCTTTTCTGTCCGGCAGCAGGTTTTATAGTATATGAAAGTTCAAAAGCTAAGTAAAAATACTTTTTATGCCCTCCTCGTTTTATACCTCAAAGAGAAGGTCGCCATAAGTAGGTATTGGCCAGAAGTCCTTGTCAACAAGCATTTCAAGCTTATCGGCAGGAGCACGAAGAGCAGCCATATCGGACATAATTGTGTCATGATAGTAAACGGCTGTGCACTTAGCACATTCCTTCTCACCGTTAGCCTGATCAGCCTTGAGCTTTTCAAGAGCGGCATTCATAGCCTTGAGCTCAACTGTAACTGCCTCAAGTCTTTCCTTCTGAACACTTGCGTCACAGCCTACAGACTCAACGGAAGCGATAGAGTTAGCAAGCTCAGTCGTGTAGCTGATGACAGCAGGAAGAATCTGCTTGGATGCCATGCTTATCATCGTGAGAGCCTCTATGTTGATGTACTTGGTGTATGTCTCGTATGTAATCTCCTCGCGGGATTCAAGCTCAGCCTTTGTGAAGATACCGAATTTCTCAAATAATGCTACAGCCTTATCTGTTGTGAGAGCACTTGCAGCGTCTACCATGGACTTGATATTAGGAAGTCCTCTTCTCTCAGCCTCAGCTACCCACTCATCTGAGTAACCGTTACCATTGAAGACAATTCTCTTATGCTCAGTCATATACTTCTTGATTAACTCATGAACATCCTTGTCGAAATCGTCGGACTTCTCAAGAATATCTGCAGCCTCACAGAATGCCTCCGCAACAATTGCGTTGAGAACTGTGTTAGGGCTTGCGATTGAATCGGCGGAGCCAACCATACGGAACTCGAACTTGTTACCTGTAAAAGCAAAAGGTGAAGTTCTGTTTCTGTCGGTAGCATCCTTTGCAAAATCAGGAAGTGTTGAAACACCTGTGAGAAGCTTGCCGCCCTCAATGCTGTGTGTAGCTGTACCTGTCTCTATAATCTGGTTAACAACATCCTCAAGCTGGTCGCCAAGGAACATTGAAATGATTGCAGGAGGTGCCTCGTTAGCTCCAAGTCTGTGATCGTTTCCTACATCGGAAGCGGACTGGCGGAGCAGGTCAGCGTGTATATCGACTGCCTTCATTATGCAGGCAAGTACAAGCAGGAACTGAAGGTTCTCGTTAGGTGTATCACCCGGGTCGATGAGGTTGACACCGTTATCCGTAACGATGGACCAGTTGTCATGCTTACCTGAACCATTGACACCTGCAAATGGCTTCTCATGGAGAAGACATGCAAGACCATGACGTGTGGCAACCTTCTTCATAACATCCATTACAAGCTGGTTGTGGTCAACTGCAACATTGGCTGTCTCATATATAGGAGCAAGCTCATGCTGTGCTGGGGCAACCTCATTGTGCTGTGTCTTAGCTGTAACGCCCAGCTTCCAGAGCTCAATGTTGATGTCCTTCATATAAGCTCCGATTCTTTCCTTGATAGAACCGAAGTAGTGGTCCTCAAGCTCCTGACCCTTAGGAGCAGGTGCGCCGAAGAGAGTACGTCCGGTATAGATTAAATCCTTTCTCTCAAGGTACTTTTCTCTGTCAACAATAAAGTACTCCTGCTCAGGACCGACAGATGCTATAACCTTGGTAGCTTCTGTGTTTCCGAAAAGTCTTACAATACGAAGAGCCTGCTCGCTTATTGCTTCCATGGAGCGAAGGAGAGGGGTCTTCTTATCAAGAGCCTCACCCTTGTAGGAACAGAAAGCTGTAGGGATACAGAGGATGGCACCTGTTGCATCCTCTTTAACGAATGCAGGTGATGTGCAGTCCCAAGCCGTATAGCCTCTGGCTTCAAATGTAGCTCTTAAGCCACCGGACGGAAAAGAAGAAGCATCAGGCTCACCCTTTATAAGCTCCTTGCCGGAGAACTCCATAATCATTTTGCCGTCTGCATCAGGATGTGTGACGAAGGCATCATGCTTCTCAGCTGTAATACCTGTGAGTGGCTGGAACCAGTGTGTATAGTGGGTTGCACCCTTTTCGACTGCCCAGTCCTTCATAGCCTTTGCAATAACATCGGCATCGGCACTTGACAGCTCGCCACCCTTGTTCATAACATTCATGAGATTTGCAAATACCTTCTTAGGAAGGCGCTCTCTCATCTTACCAACTGTGAATACATTTTCGCCAAAAATTTCTTCTACATTGATATTGCTCATTCTTTTCCATTCCTTTCATGCTATAAATTTTTCGTGGTGATTATGCATCAGGATGTACAGTGGATTGTATTTTATCCGAACTATATGTCTGTTATTTATATCTATAATTAGACATATATGCATAAAAAAAGGGCATTCCAACTAAACGGAACGCCCTTGTTCACTCACACGAAATATATGACCTTGTTCCCTAAATATTGGCTTTAGTATTACAAGACATCATTTATGTTAATAAAATAAACTATAACTCACAAAATTGCAAGCCCTTTTTTAAAAAAAACTTATTTTTTTTATTCAGCCTTGCCAACTGAGCCGAATAACTCCATCTTCTCTTTTACAGTTTCCTTAATTGCTGCTGCACCAGGAGCTAAAAGCTTACGAGGGTCGAAGCCCTTGCCCTCTAAGTCCTTGCCTGCCTCAATGTACTTACGTGTAGCATCTGCGAAGGATAACTGGCACTCTGTATTTACGTTAATCTTGGCAACACCAAGAGAGATAGCCTTCTTAATCATATCAGCAGGGATGCCTGTACCACCGTGAAGAACAAGTGGCATATCACCTGTAAGCTCCTTAACGGCTGCAAGTGTCTCGAAGCTGAGTCCCTTCCAGTTAGCAGGGTACTTACCGTGAATGTTACCGATACCTGCTGCAAGCATTGTTACGCCAAGGTCTGCAATAGCCTTACACTCGTTAGGGTCTGCACACTCACCCATACCGATTACGCCGTCTTCCTCACCGCCGATAGAACCAACCTCAGCCTCAAGGGACATATTGTGATCAGCACAAATCTTAACTAATTCCTTAGTCTTTGCAATATTCTCCTCGATAGGGTAGTGGGAACCATCGAACATGATTGATGAGAAACCTGCCTCTACACACTTAAGGCATCCTTCGTATGAGCCGTGGTCTAAGTGAAGAGCAACAGGAACAGTGATGTTGAGCTCTTCCATCATTCCGTTAACCATGCCGACTACGGTCTTGTAGCCTGCCATATATTTTCCGGCACCTTCGGAAACACCGAGGATAACAGGGGAATTAAGCTCCTGAGCTGTTGTAAGGATAGCCTTAGTCCACTCAAGGTTATTAATATTAAACTGACCAACTGCATAATGACCGGCAACTGCCTTTTCAAGCATTTCTTTAGCTGTAACTAACATAAGAATACCTCCGATATTGTTATTATTTTGACAATATTATAACACATAAAGTAAAAAAGGGAATAGGAAAAATTATAAAAACTGTGTGAATTTTATTTTGCGTTATATTTTAGTATTGTTTTGATTTTATATGCCAGAGTGTCACTTACATCGTAAATAACGCAGCGCTTTTGGACGGAATTTCGCTTGTAGCCGAAGGCTGTTGTGTCGGTGTAGGTTGAGTTTGCACAGTAGAGTGGAACAAAAAATTCATGCAGGTATAGCTTCTCCCTTTCCGGTGGAACTATGTCGGTTCTGCTTAAATCAGGGTTGGTATCGTATGCAGGGAGTATGAATTTCTTTATGGAGCCGAAGTCGGCGGACACATTGTCCACATAGCCGAAAACATATATTCTTAGCTGCCCCTTGTGGCCACCCATAAATGTTGTACCCGAAGCCTTGTAGGAAATGTTTTCAATATATGCCTCAACGCGGAAATAGTCACGGATATATTTATATGATGTGGAAAGTAGATGGGATGAAGCATCGGGAATGTCGGAAAGCTCCCTGTACCCTATATCCTCCGCACGTATAGCCGCCCCGGTCTGCAGGGTTCCGAAATCATACCGTGTTATCGGGATGGTCGCTTCATTGCCAAGCTTGTCCGTGGCTGTTATCTGAAGCTGTACCTTTTCGATGTTCTCCGCACCGGGAAGGCTGCCATACAGGTTAAAGCGGCAGATATAGGTTCCTGAACCGTCATCAGGTGTGAAAGCATGGTCAACACTGTTTGACGGGCCGGCTGCATCGCTTATACGGAGAGCATATCCGGCTATGCCGGCTATGTCATCGTGCGGATCATGTATGGTCATCACGGCATAGGGCGAATCCGTTATGGAATCGTTGTAAAGACCGAGGGTGAGGTTGTTTTCCGTATAGTCTGCCGTTCCCTGCGGGGCGGTGTTGTCAAATACATATATGCCGTACACATGGCAGCTGTTGACTGTTGCGAGTGCGGAAGGGCTCACGGAGAGGCTGCCGCTGTTATCTATCACCTGACGCACCCACAGATAGTAATATCCGTCCATTGAGGCTCCAAGGTCAGGAAGTGAAGTTGTAAAGCCTGAAGGGGAGGCGGCACTGCCGTAGCTTTCCCATTCCGAAGGCAGGGCGGAGGCAGAAGCGGAGAAGCCGTACTCATAGGAATTATCCGTCCTCAGTCCTGAGCCGTGCTCCGTCACGGTTATGGTTATGTCGATGCTCCTTACAGCATCATTGTCCGCATCAGGATTTACGGTATGTGCCGGGGTAACATCTATCACGGGCGCGGAGGT
>DNFT01000063.1 GCA_003486385.1 Eubacterium sp.
GGAGCTGATATGCATAAATATAATACGTTATACACTCGTACATTAAATTTGCATGTTTTGCCCCACCACCATATAATACGTTATACACGGCTAAGTATATACGGCATGTTCCGGCACGAATAAACATTATTGTAATAATATTTGCTAAACGCATAATACTAAGCACACCGGGAAAATTGAATGGTTGACATTTGAGGTTGATTATATTATAATACGGTGCATTGAATGGGGAAATATACCCTAAAATAGCCGCGTTTAGCGGCATTTGTTATATAAAAATGGGAAGGTATAGGTGTTTTATTATGGCAAAGAAAATAGTCATGACATACGAAGGAATGAAAAAGCTTCAGGACGAATTACAGAGCTTAAAGGTAGATAGACGTAAAGATGTAGCGAAGAAGCTTCAGGAAGCCAGAGAGCAGGGAGACTTATCAGAGAACGCAGAGTACGATGCAGCTAAGGATGAGCAGCGTGACATAGAGACAAGAATAGATGAGTTAGAGGCAATTCTCAAAAACGTGGAGGTTGTTGTAAGCGATGATGTCGATATCGATAAGATAAGCATTGGCTGTACAGTAGATCTTCTTGATGTTGAGTTCGACGAGACATTAGAGTACAAGATTGTAGGCTCGACAGAGGCAAGCAGCCTCAGCGGCTATATTTCCAACGAGTCACCTCTTGGAAAGGCACTTATCGGTTCTAAGGTTGGACAGACAATCACTGTTGCAGCACCTGCAGGAGATGTAGCTTACAAGATTTTATCAATCAGAAGAACAGAGAACAATTAAACAAAGCATATTTCTGCAAGGAGGAAATAAGGTGGCAGAACAGAAGAATCCACAGGCACAGGAGAATGTCTCCAGCCAGAATATCAATGAGTTAATAAGAGTAAGAAGGGAGAAGCTTGCTGCGTTGCAGGAAGCCGGAAAGGACCCTTTTACAATCACTAAGTATAATCAGACACATCACACAGATGAGGTTAAGAGTCTTTACAATGACCATGAGGCTAAGCTTCTTGCAGGCAGGGTAAGACCTTCAACAGAGGGACTTGACGAGCAGCAGGCTAAGGATGTCATCAACGAGGACTACAACGAGAGACGAGCAATCATGGACGCAGACCCTATCGAGGTATCCATCGCCGGACGTATGATGTTCAAGCGTGTTATGGGTAAGGCTTCATTCTGTAACATTGCCGATTTAAAGGGAAATATCCAGGTATATGTTGCAAAGGACGCAGTCGGCGAGGAAGCATACGCAGATTTCAAGAAGTCCGATATCGGCGATATCTACGGTGTTAAGGGATATGTTTTCAGAACAAAGACAGATGAGATTTCCATACATGCAGAGGAAATCACACTTCTGTCCAAGTCACTTCAGGTGCTCCCGGAGAAGTTCCATGGAATTACCGACACAGATACAAGATACCGCCAGAGATACGTTGACCTCATAATGAACCCTGATGTTAAGGATACATTTGTAAAGCGCTCAAAGGTCATCAGCACAGTACGCCGTTATCTTGACGCACAAGGCTTCATGGAGGTTGAGACACCTATGCTTGTCTCCAACGCAGGCGGTGCCGCAGCAAGACCGTTTGAGACACATTTTAATGCACTTGACGAGGACTTAAAGCTTCGTATTTCACTTGAGTTATACTTAAAGAGACTTATTGTTGGCGGAATGGAGCGCGTTTACGAGATTGGACGTGTATTCCGTAACGAGGGACTTGATACAAGACATAACCCTGAGTTCACACTCATGGAGCTATATCAGGCATACACAGATTACCACGGCATGATGGATCTTACAGAGAATCTCTACCGCTATGTGGCTAAGGAGGTTACAGGTTCAGAGCTTCTTACCTACGGTGAGAATGTGATGGATTTATCCAAGCCTTTTGAGAGAATAACAATGGTTGATGCCGTGAAGAAGTATTCAGGCGTTGACTTTAACGAGATTCACACTCTTGAGGAGGCCAGGGCGGCTGCCAGAGAAAAGAACGTGGCATTCGAGGAGCGCCATAAGAAGGGCGATATTCTCAACCTCTTCTTCGAGGAATTCGTTGAGGAGCACTTGATTCAGCCTACCTTCGTTATGGATCACCCGATTGAGATATCACCTCTCACCAAGAAGAAGCCGGAAAATCCGGAGTACGTTGAGCGCTTCGAGTTCTTTATGAACGGCTGGGAGATGGCTAATGCCTACTCAGAGCTCAATGACCCTATCGACCAGAGAGCACGCTTTGCAGCCCAGGAGGAGCTCTTCGCCGCAGGAGATGACGAGGCTAACCACACAGATGAGGACTTCTTAAATGCCCTCAGCATCGGTATGCCACCTACGGGCGGAATCGGCTTCGGTATCGACAGAATGGTAATGATGATGACCAACAGCCCTGCAATCAGGGATGTGCTTCTCTTCCCGACAATGAAGAGCTTGGATAAATAAACCTAGTGTTTATGCGGGGTTGAGGCATTTGAGTACGTCAAAGGACGCATTAAAAGACGCATTTTGACATAGTCATTTACATCAGTATGAAAGAGTACACAATCTGAAAAGAAAAAGATTCAATCAAATATGAACTACTAAGAGGACAT
>DNFT01000062.1 GCA_003486385.1 Eubacterium sp.
TGCATACACGGATGTATGCTTTGCTTCGGTGGCGAATGTATACAATAACCCATATCAGAGTTCTTAGAACATCTTGCTTCGGACAATGGAGCTGGTATGCATAAATATAATACGTTATACACTCATAGCTAAAAGGGGTATGCTTTGACCCCTGAATCGTTTAAGGTGATTGCGAAGCCCACCTTTACAGCTTGGAAATCCCCTTCTTCACAAGCTTAACCCCAATGAGTGACATGAACATAATACCGATACTGATGCCAAGTGCTGTCTCTATTGTGATTACAAAATATTTTTCAAAGAGTACGGTGTCATTGCTGATGACCGCGGACATGGTATAGAACAGACCACCTCCCGGAATCATGGGCATGATGGATGGAATCAGGAAAACTGTTGTCGGTGCTTTCTTGATACGGGCAAGTATCTCCGAATAGAGAGTTGCGAAGGAGGCGGCGAGCATATTTGTCACGAATGCATTAGGTGTAAACTGTGAGGCAAGGATGTAGATTATCCATGCAAATGAACCTCCGGCGGAGGCAAACACCAGCTTGTCGCGTCTTATATTAAAAAGTATTGAGTAGCCACCGGCTCCGAGTCCGGCGGCAATTACCTGAATAATGTATTTCTGTATCATAATAATCCTCATTTCCTGCGATTTACCGCGAAGAGGTGGTGAAAAATCCGCGGAGGCGATTTCACATCTGCCATAAAAACGATATTTTAATGAAAAAACAGGTTGAGTCCCATTATCGAGGTGGCGAAGCCGAGTGCAATCGCAATAGCGAGCATGACTGCCTCAATAAGCCTTAATAGCCCGGACATAATATCTCCGCAAAGTATGTCGCGGATGGAGTTGGTCATCTGGGTTCCGGGTATATAGAGCATTACAAGCCCGATGAAAACCTTGTCCAGATTGTCGATGAACCCTGTAAGTCCGATGAAGCGTGCCAGTACACCTAGCAGGAATGTGCAGAAAAAATTGTACATCAACATATTTATTCCCAGAGGACGTATCTTCAGGTCCATGATATATGCGATGGTGGATAGCAGCCCGGCTATCAGTCCGTCGCGGATGGAACCTCCGAAAAATACGGCAAAGGCACTGCTTGACAGTATATATCCGGATATTGACATGTACCATGGAAAATTGCGGTCTTTTTTGATATAAGCAATCTCCGTCTCTATATTATTATATGCGGGAGTGTTATTACAGATATGTCTTGATATTGCATTCAGGTATTCAAGCTTGTCAAGATTGTTACTGTAGGAGTGAATACGCCTTGTCTGCGTATCATGTGTGCCATCGGGAAGCCTGATGGTGGTTGACAGGTACGAGGTTATGGAGAAAACATCAACCTTGGTACAGCCATAGGCTAAACAAATTCGTCTTATTGTATCCTCAACGCGGTTGGCTTCAGCACCGCAGATTATCATTTTCTCACCCATGTCCATTGAGAGGGTGAGCAGCTGTTCGCCGGTTATGTTTGATTTGAGCTGTGTTTTATATTCCATAAAAAACCATTTCTGTGCGCGCGGCACGATGAATTCTGACAGCAGCCTTACACTGTACAAGGCATATTGTATGTGCAGGCTTATCATAATGAATATAACACAACAGCCTTTAAAAATCAAAAGAAATGTGGTACAGTTAAAGGGTGTAAAACAAATGAAAGGAAGTTATAGTTTATGAATAAAATTGCAAGCTTTACGGTAAATCATATTGACCTTCTCACAGGTATCTATGTGTCAAGAAGGGACAGAATCGGAGATAATGTTATCACAACCTTCGACTTAAGGTTTACAAGGCCGAATGTCGAGCCGGTGATGGATACGGCGGGTATTCATACAATTGAGCACCTTGGCGCAACCTTCCTAAGAAACAACGAGGAGTGGAAGGACAGAACAATTTACTTTGGACCGATGGGGTGCAGAACAGGCTTCTATGTGATTTTTGCCGGCGACCTTGAGTCTAAGGATATTGTCGGAGTTATAGGGGAGATGATTGATTTCATTATCAATTCATCGGACAAGGAATGTGATATACCGGGATATTCACCTAGGGACTGCGGTAATTATCTTGACAATAATGTCATGGAGGCAAAGACCTATGCGCGCAAGTTCAAGGCTGAGGTGCTTGACAACATCTGCGATGAGAGACTTGTATATCCTGAATAGTCGTCATCTGAAAGACAATGAGCTTAAAGACAGCATGGCATGCCGGCTGAAAAGCAATTTTGGAAAAGTAATTTTAATGTAAAAAATGCAGCTTTAAATATTTGCTGGATAAATATTTAAAGCTGCATTGGGGTAATGACTGCGTTATGGTAATAAGTGCATTGCGATAGTAATTATATTGTGGTAATAAATGCATTGCGGTAATAACAGCATTGCAGTGATAAATGCATTGTATTAATAGTTCCTTGCGTTTTCATCAGCCCGGCAAAAATTGTTCTTATAAATCAGTCAATTTTTAAGAGTGAGTCAATGTGGCTGAGTAAAAGCTCAATGGCGGAGGTGTTCTGTCCACCGCGCGGAATTATGATATCTGCGTATTTCTTGGACGGCTCTATGTAAGCCTCATGCATTGGCTTTACAGTGTCCTGGTACTGTGAAAGTATCGATTCAACCGTACGCGCACGCTCTACAGTATCACGCTTGATACGGCGCATGAGACGCTCGTCGGCATCGGTGTCCACGAATATTTTTAAATCCATCTCATCGCGAAGCTCCTTATTCTCAAGAATAAGTATGCCCTCAACAATGACAACCTTCTTAGGTTCAACGAGAGTTGTAGCCTGGCTTCTGTTGTGGATGGAGTAATCGTAAATAGGAACCTCCACAGGTATGCCTTTTTTTAGCATGCGCACATGCTTTACCATCATATCGGTCTCAAAGGAGTCCGGGTGGTCATAGTTGAGCCTGGAGCGTTCCTCATAGTTGAGTTCGTTGTGAGCCTTATAATAGCTGTCATGGCTTAGAACAGCAAGGTTGTCACCGAAGTGCTCACGGATTATGTTGACAATTGTGGTTTTACCGGACGCACTGCCGCCGGCAACGCCTATAACTTTAATTTTGGATGTATCTGAAACAGACATACTGCACCTCACATGTATTTTATTCCATTTATTTTACAATAAAATAGTGTCAGGGTCAAACTATATTCTATTATTTATCATATAATTGTGGACTGCGAAGCATGATAGATAATACACATAACGGAGGAGAATGAATGCTCACATACAATATGGAGGACAGGCAGGAGCTGTCCTTATATGATTATCTGTATAGGTGCATTAAAAATGATATACTTTCGGGAAGAATACCTGTAGGTGAGAAGCTTCCGTCTAAGAGGGGCCTTGCAAAGCACCTTGATGTCAGTGTCGTCACGGTGGAGAATGCCTATGCGCAGCTTCTTTTAGAGGGTTATATCACGAGCTTTGAGAAGAAGGGGTATTTTGTCAATGATATAGGTTCCGCGCCGTCGGCTAGCTGCCTTATAAAGCCGAAGCCGGAGGAGGAATTTGAGTATGCCTATTTTGCGGATTTGAAGTCCAACAGAATAAGAAGAAACAGATTTCCGTTCTCAACATGGGCGAAGCTGCTACGTGATACCCTGTCCGAAAGACCGGAGCAGCTATTAAAGACGGTTCCGTATAATGGAGTGTATGAGCTTAGACTGGCACTTGCCAGTTTTCTGCATGAATTTCGTGGAATGCAGGTGCTCCCGGCGCAGATTATAATATGCTCCGGGACTGAGAGCATGTACGGCAGGCTTTTCAGCCTCCTGCCTGAGGCTGTGTGGGCGGTTGAGAATGTCGGAAGCCGGAAGATAACGGGACTATATGACATGTACCATGCCAGATGGAAATCCGTCTCAAGGGATGAATACGGTGTCGATATGAAAGACCTGCATGACAGTGGGTGCAATGTGGTTCATGTAACGCCGGCACAGCATTTCCCAATCGGAACAGTCATGCCGGTAAAGAGGAGAACAGAGCTTCTTGAGTGGGCCGATGCTCAGAACCATTATATAATCGAGGATGACTATGACAGTGAGTTCTGGTATCAGGGAAGGCAGGCACCGACGCTTTACAGCATGGATGGAAATGGAAGAGTAATCTATTTTAACACATTTTCAAAGACACTTATACCATCGCTTCGCATAAGCTATATGGTACTGCCCTATGAGCTTGCAATGCGGTACGGAAACGGGCTTAGCTTTTATTCGGGGACAGTTCCCAGCATGGAGCAGTATGCTCTTGCAAAATTTATTTCAGAGGGGTACTTTGAGCGGCATATAAATCACCTGAGAAATTATTTTAAGTCCCAGAGAAGCATGCTTATGGATGCTGTAAGAAAATCACCGCTTATGGGGATATCAAGGATACATGAAATCAGCTCAGGCACGTATTTTCTTCTTGAGCTTGACACACCGCTGTCGGACACGGAGCTTGTTGAAAGAATCAAAAAAAAGGATATAAATGTGGCATGCACATCTGCGTATATGCCTGAGCCGCATGAGGACACACATACGCTTGTAATCAATTACTGCGGTGTGTATGCTGAGAGGATAGAGGAGACTATAGCGAGAATTTGGGAGGCTGTCAGTGTAAAATGATGTGCTCTGAGGGCGGATTTGTTGAAAATAATGCTTGACCTAAAGTCAGGTTTATGAATTATAATAAAAAACTGTGCCGTGAGGCATTAGAACAGAATTTTTTTAGAATAACATATATTGGGTGATTGCGTGACACGGATTGCAGATAAACAAGGTTAAACAATCAGCTATATATAAAACGATGGATGGCTTTTGCATAAATTTGCAGCTATCTACAGATGATTATTACAAATGTGCATTAGGGAGGAATAAAAATGCAGGAATTTACACAGCAGACATTTACAGAGGAGAGAGCACTTTTTCACACAATCGATGCCAGGATTAGTGATTCAGTGTTCGATGTGGGCGAGTCACCGCTCAAGGAGTGCAGGAAGCTTGATATAGATACCACACTTTTCAGATATAAGTATCCTTTATGGTACTGTAAGGATGTCAGCCTCAAAAATTGTACACTTTTTGACATGGCGAGAGCCGGAATATGGTACACAGACAATGTGAGCATTGAGGATACGGTCATTGAGGCTCCTAAGAATATAAGAAAGGCAGATGGGGTAACACTTAAGAATGTGTCCTTCCCGAATGCAGCCGAGACATTGTGGAACTGCAACAATGTGACGATGGAGAATGTGTTTGCGAAGGGAGATTATTTTGCCTTCAACACCAACAATATCAAGGCAGACAATTTCACGCTTGTCGGAAATTATTCATTCGACGGAACAAAGAACATGGAGATTCGCAACTCTAAGCTCCTCTCCAAGGACGCTTTCTGGAATACGGAGAATGTGACAGTATATGATTCCTTCATATCAGGAGAGTATCTTGGCTGGAATGCGAAGAACCTCACGCTTATCAACTGCACAATCGAGAGCCTTCAGGGCATGTGCTATATCGACAATCTTGTGATGAAGAACTGCAAGCTCATCAACACAACACTTGCATTCGAATATTCAAGCGTGGACGCTGAGATAACAAGCGGTATAACAAGCGTTCTGAATCCATCATCGGGAACAATCAAGGCGGATTACATTGATACTCTCATTATACAGAAGGATTATATTGATGAGGGAAAGACCAAGCTTGTCTGCGGCGATATCAGGAATAAGACGGATGAGATTGCGTGGTAGGAAGCTTCACAATTACCTAATAATATGATTAAGAAAAGAGGTTGAGCAGGCATGAAAGAAGAATACAGAAAGCTGTTTGATACACCTGTCGACAGGCGTGGCACACATTCGCTTAAGTGGGATGTCAGGGACAATGAGCTTCCGATGTGGGTTGCGGACATGGATTTTAAGACTGCTCCGGCAATCATTGAGGCTCTCCAAAAGAGAGTTGAGCATGGAGTGTTCGGCTATTCCATAATACCGGATGAGTGGAATGAGGCATACTGTGAGTGGTGGGAGAATAGACATCACTTCCATATTGAGAAGGACTGGCTGATATTCTCAACAGGTGTTGTTCCGATTCTCTCAAGTGTTGTCAGAAAGCTCACAACACCGGGTGAAAATGTGCTGATTCAGACACCGGTGTACAATATTTTCTTTAATTCTATAGTGAATAATGGGCGAAATGTATTGCAGTGCCCGTTAAGCTATGAGAATGGTGAATATTCGATTGATTTTGATAAGCTTGAGGAAGCTATGTCACAGCCTCAGACCACGATGATGATTTTCTGCAATCCTCACAACCCGGTCGGAAAGATATGGGACAGAGAGACACTTGCGCATGTCGGTGAGCTTGCAAGGAAGCACCATGTCATAGTAGTGTCTGATGAGATACATTGTGATATAACAGACCCGGACAAGGAGTACATTCCGTTTGCCTCCGCCTCCGACACCTGCCGTGAAATAAGCATTACCTGTGTGGCACCGACCAAGGCATTCAACATGGCGGGCTTACAGACGGCAGCGGCTATTGTTCCGGATCCATTTCTGCGCCACAAGGTGAACCGCGGGCTTAACACCGACGAGGTTGCGGAGCCTAATGCGTTTGCAATATGGGCGGCGGTTGCAGCCTTTAGAAACGGCGGAGAATGGCTTGACGCACTCAGGGAATATATCTATGAGAATAAGCGGAGGGTGACGGAGTTCATAGAGAAGGAGCTTGTGCAGATAAAGCTCATCCACTCAGAGGCAACATATCTTCTCTGGCTTGACTGTTCAGCGATATGCGACAACTCAGAGGAGCTTGCCGACAGCATAAGAGAGCGCACAGGACTTTACCTCTCAGACGGCGTGCAGTATGGACGCACCGGAGAGAAGTTCTTAAGGCTCAATATCGCATGTCCTAGGGAGAGACTTGAGGATGGACTTAGGAGGCTTAGAGAGGGGATTTCCGGTTATAGACAGTAAGATTAAATTGCAATATAATATTGTCACAGACATATATGCCTGAAAATAAAAAATGCCCCGAAGTGCCGGCTTCGGGGCAATTTTTTATTTTCCAGGCACAATCGCATTCACAGCCTCAATAAGGTTGACCGTCCGGCTTCTTGGAACCAGTGCAACAGATTTGCCGTCGACGGTGGCAAGGCATGTGCTGCCATCATATCTGTAGAGCTTGATGGTCGTCTGAGGAAAAGCGTCATTGTCCAGGTAGAGAGTAATGCTTAGCTCCTCCTTCTGAGCGGCTTCCTCATCGGTGAAGCTGTCGGCTTCGGTAAGCCCAGGCAGCTCATCGTGCTTTATCATGTCGGGCAGAGTGACCTCGTAGGTATCAAGTGGGTCAACACTCACCAGATACACATTGCCGTCCCCTGTTGAGAGTTTATAGTGCATGTTTTGCACCCAACATCATCATAGTAGGTGATTGCATGGGCTAGGGAAAACAGTGATTGTATTGTAAATTGACAGAAAATGGTGCGTGGGGATATAATGTGTTAAAATTAAAAATAGGAATAACGCAGAATGCGTTACGACAGGAGAAAAAGATGAACCTACGCGAATACATTACAAATAACAGACTTGCAGCGGACGGCGCATTCGGAACCTATTATGCGGAAAAGTACGGCAATGATGAGCTGCCGGAGGCGGCAAATACAATGCATCCGGAACGTGTTCTGGAAATACATACGGAGTATATAAAGGCGGGGGCGCGATATATAAGAACCAACACCTATGCCTCTAACAGCAGTCTTTTGTCAAATGACGAGCAGAAGGTCAGGGAAAATGTGAATGCGGCAGTCGGTATTGCGCGCAAGGCAATAGGGCAGAGCGGTGTAGAGGAAAAAATCTATCTTGCCGGGGATATAGGACCTATACCCGAAATGTCCGGCTTTTCAAAGAGTGAAAATGAGAGCGAATATACGCGCCTTGCCTCGTATATGCTTGAGGCAGGAGTTGATGCTGTTCACTTTGAGACCTTTGCCGACTATGAGGAGATTCTTCCGGCAATCAGGTATATAAGGGATAGTGCAGAGGATATTTTTATAAGTGTATGTTTCAGCGTGAATCAATATGGCTATAGTGCCGCAGGGCTCAGTGCTAAAAGACTCATAGCGGATGCCGCGAAGCTTCCTGTGGACGCGGTAGGGCTTAACTGCGGTGTGGGTTCGGGACACATGGCACAGCTCATGGATGGTCTGGACAGCTTTGGCGGTAAATTCTTTATCGCGCTTCCGAATGCCGGATATCCGAATTTTACGAGAAATCAGATGCATTTTGGAGGAGCACCGGCTTATTTCGCCGGGAAAATGCTTGATATCGCAAAAAAGGGGGCAGACATAGTCGGAGGCTGCTGTGGAACAAGACCTGAGACGATAGCAAAGGTATGTGAAAAGCTTAACGGACTGCCAAGGTGTGAAAAAATGATGGCGGATGCTGCTGAACCGGAAGCGGGGCAGGTGAAGAAAAGGGGATTTTTGTACGATGAGAATGGGGAGCTTAAGAAAAAGAAGCTTATAGCTGTTGAGCTGGCGCCTCCATTTGATGCGAACGATGAGAAGCTGCTGGAATCCGCACATTCACTTATCGGAGCAGGGGTGGATGTACTCACATTCCCGGATTCACCATCTGGGCGTACCAGAATCGATTCGGTGCTGATGGCGGATAAGGTGCACCGTGAGACAGGCATAGCCGTCATGCCGCATATATGCTGCCGCGATAAGAATGCGGTGGCCATGCGCTCACTTTTCATGGGTTCAAGAATCAACGATATATACAATATGCTGATAATCACAGGCGACCCGCTCCCATCAATGGTGAGGGAGACGGTCAAGTCCGTGTTCAATTTCGACTCTGTAGGGCTTATGAAGATAGCCAAAGAGATGAATGAGGAGGTATTCTGCGACAGCCCGCTCTGCTATGGCGGTGCTATAAATCAGGGCAGAAAGAATATTGAGGTTGAACTTGGGCGCGTCAAAAAGAAGCTGGCAGCAGGCGCAGACTTCTTTCTGACACAGCCTGTGTTCTGTGAGGAAGACGTTAACCGTTTAAGATATATTAAGGAAGAGACAGGTGCAAGGATACTGTGTGGTATCATGCCTCTCATAAGCAGGAAAAACGCGCTCTTTATGAAAAATGAGATTGCAGGTGTGAATGTCCCGGATGAACTGGTAGAGAGATATCCTGAAAAGGGAAGCAAAAAGGAGGGCGAAGCTGTCGGAATTGAACTTGCAAAGCAGATGATTGCGCTTACGGAGGATTTTGTTGACGGATATTATTTCTCATTTCCATTTAACAGGACATATCTGTTGAAGGAGATTTTGAACTGATAATACATATTATAGAAAAGCTTGCTGAAATGGGAATAGCGTGAAGCTGTGTCAAATATAAAAGTTCAATATCTGCTGTCTGATATATACACATAATGATTGTATTGCTTTTGAACTTCTAGTGCCTAAAAGTTCAAATAACTATTGAAAAGTTCAAAATGAAATGATATAGTAATTAAAGTGATGTTTTGAACGCAGAATAAGCAATCCCCCGCTTCAAGTGTGTAGAGCACTAAGCGGTGGTAATGGGGATGCTTATGTCAGTGGGAGT
>DNFT01000028.1 GCA_003486385.1 Eubacterium sp.
TATACACTCGTACATTAAATTAGCATGTTTTGACCTCAACATCATATTGTGAAAAAATGAAGAAAAATCTAAGTTGATTTCTGTATGCCTATGCTTTATACTAAAAAACGTATATCAGGCAGGAACGTGAAAATAACACCTGTCCACACATATTGCCCGGAGAGGGCGGAAAAGAGGATAAAGATGGAAGAATTCAAGTTATTATACGAAGGAAAAGTCAGAGAGGTATATGATATCGGCGAGAACCTTGTCATTGCGGCAACAGACAGAATTTCAGCTTTTGACCACATTTTAAAGAACAAGATTACAGCTAAGGGTGCCATTCTGACACAGATGTCGAAGTTTTGGTTTGATTACACGAAAGATGTTGTACCTAATCATATGATTACAGTTGACAATAATGACATGCCTGAGTTTTTCCATGATGAGCGTTTTTATAAGAGAGCTATGATGTGTAAGAAGCTCACAATGCTCCCTATAGAGTGTATTGTGCGTGGATATATTACTGGAAGCGGCTGGGAGAGCTATAAGAAGAACGGAACTGTATGTGGAATTAAGCTTCCTGAGGGACTCAAGGAATCACAGAAGCTCCCTGAGCCAATCTACACACCTAGCACCAAGGCAGAGATAGGTGACCATGATGAGAATATCTCATATGAAAGAAGTATAGAAGTACTTGAGAAGAAGTTCCCGGGAAAGGGTCTTGAGTATGCTGCAAAGATTAAGGACTGCACAATCGCACTCTACAAGAAGTGTGCAGAGTACGCACTCAGCAAGGGCATTATCATTGCTGATACCAAGTTCGAGTTCGGTCTTGATGAGAATGGTGAGGTTGTAATCGGTGATGAGATGCTTACACCGGACAGCTCTCGTTTCTGGCCGCTTGAGGGCTATGAGGCAGGCAAGGGACAGCCATCATTTGACAAGCAGTATGTAAGAGACTGGTTAAAGGCTAACCCGGACAGCGATTATCTTCTCCCTGAGGAGGTTGTCACAAAGACGGTTGATAAGTATAAGGAAGCATATCTTCTTCTTACAGGCAGGGAATTTACACTGTAGTCTATTGAAATCTAAGTCAAACTTAATAATGCGGAGCTAATATGGGACAGAAAATGAATAATATATCGGACAGCTACTATGATGAGGATGGGGTTCACGAGGAGTGTGGAGTTTTCGGCGTATATGATTTAGATGGCGGGGATGTAGCCTCAACCATATACTATGGAATGTTTGCACTTCAGCATAGAGGACAGGAAAGCTGCGGTATTGCTGTAAGTGATACCAACGGACCGAAGGGAAAGGTACTCTCACACAAGGATATGGGGCTTGTGAATGAGGTGTTCACACCTGAGGATCTGGAAAAGCTCAAGGGCAATATCGGAGTCGGACATGTGCGCTATTCAACAGCGGGAAGCTCGACAAGGGAGAATGCCCAGCCACTTGTTCTTAACTATGTCAAGGGTACACTTGCAATGGCTCATAATGGTAATCTTATCAATGCTGTTGATTTGAGGGAGGAGCTTTCATATACCGGAGCTATTTTCCAGACTACAATCGATTCGGAGGTTATAGCTTATCATATAGCCAGGGAACGACTCAACACGACGAGTGTTGAGAAGGCAGTTGCAAGTGCAATGAAGAAGATTGTGGGAGCTTACTCACTTATTGTCCTGAGTCCACGAAAGATGATTGGTGCAAGAGATCCTTTTGGTTTTAAGCCTCTTTGCATCGGAAAAAGAGATAATACTTATGTGATGTCATCTGAGACATGTGCACTTGATGCGGTAGGAGCGGAATTTGTGAGGGATGTACTTCCGGGCGAGATAGTGACAATCACAGCGGACGGACGCATTGAGTCTGACACCTCCATGTGCCAGCCTGTACATAAGAAATGTATTTTTGAGTACATATATTTTGCAAGACCGGACAGTCATATTGATGGTGTAAGTGTGTATATGTCAAGAATCATGGCGGGAAGACTTCTCGCAAAATCCCATCCGGTTGCTGCGGATCTTGTTGTCGGTGTACCTGAATCGGGAAATGTTGCAGCCATGGGCTACGCGTTAGAGTCCGGAATACCTTACGGAATGGCATTCATCAAGAACAGCTATGTGGGACGTACCTTCATCAAGCCTAAGCAGGCACAGCGTGAGAGCAGCGTAAAGATTAAGCTTAATGTGCTTACGGAGGCAGTTAAGGATAAACGCGTTATTATGATAGATGATTCAATAGTAAGAGGAACCACCAGTGCGAGAATTGTCAAGATGTTAAAGGATGCGGGAGCAAAGGAAGTGCATGTAAGAATATCTTCACCACCATTTTTGTACCCATGCTACTTCGGAACGGATATTCCGTCAAGCGACCAGCTTATAGCGAGCACACACACTGTTGACCAAATATGTGAGTACATAGGAGCCGATTCACTTGGCTATATAGATGTGAATGACTTAAAGCACATGGTTGAGGAGAGATGTGACTTCTGTGACGCATGCTTTACCGGAAACTATCCTATAGCACCACCGGATAAGGATATCCGCGGTGAACACGAATAGTTTTTTTACGCAGAAATAATAGACAATTGTAATATAATGATTAAATCAGATAGGAGAATACACGAATGAGCACAGACCGTTATCAGACCCCGCTCGCTGAGAGATACGCGAGCAAGGAGATGCAGTATATTTTTTCGCCGGACAAGAAGTTCCGTACATGGAGAAAGCTCTGGATTGCACTTGCAGAGACAGAGAAGGAGCTTGGTCTTGATATCACCGATGAGCAGATAGAGGAGCTTAAGGCCCATCAGGATGACATCAACTACGAGGTTGCAAAGGAGCGGGAGAAGCTTGTAAGACATGATGTCATGTCGCATGTGTATGCGTATGGTGTCCAGTGTCCTAAGGCTAAGGGAATCATCCACCTTGGAGCTACAAGCTGCTACGTTGGAGACAATACAGACCTTATTGTTATGACAGAGGCACTTAAGCTTGTGAGAAAGAAGCTTGTGAATGTTATGGCGGAGCTTGCAAAGTTTGCAGATAAGTACAAGGCGCTTCCTACACTTGCATTTACACATTTCCAGCCTGCACAGCCTACTACGGTGGGAAAGAGAGCAACTCTCTGGCTTATGGAATTGAAGCTTGACCTTGATGACCTTGACTATCTCATCGGCTCTATGAGACTTTTGGGTTCTAAGGGTACAACAGGTACACAGGCAAGCTTCCTTGAACTTTTTGACGGGGATCATGACAGAATCCGCAGGCTTGATAAGATGATCGCAAATAAGATGGGCTTCGAGGATGTATATCCTGTATCGGGACAGACTTATTCGCGTAAGGTTGACACAAGAGTTGTCAATGTTCTTGCAGGTATTGCAGCCAGTGCACATAAGTTCTCCAATGATATAAGGCTTTTACAGCACTTAAAGGAGATTGAGGAGCCGTTTGAGAAGAACCAGATAGGTTCATCTGCTATGGCATACAAGAGAAATCCTATGAGAAGTGAGAGAATAGCCTCCCTTGCCAACTTCGTTATGGCTGATGCGATGAATCCTGCGATCACATCCGCTACGCAGTGGTTTGAGAGAACACTTGACGATTCTGCCAACAAGAGAATGTCTGTGCCGGAAGCATTCCTTGCTGTGGATGGTATCTTAGACTTATACATGAATGTTGTTGACGGACTTGTAGTGTATGAGAAGGTTATTGAGAAGCATATCATGGCAGAGCTTCCTTTCATGGCTACAGAGAACATTATGATGGATGCCGTAAAGGCAGGCGGCGACCGTCAGGAGCTTCATGAGAAGATAAGAACACTTTCTATGGAAGCAGGACGCAATGTCAAGGAGAGAGGTCTTGACAATAATCTTCTTGAGCTTATCGCCGCAGACCCTGCGTTTAATCTTTCTCTTGATGACCTCAAGAAGTCCATGGATCCGTCTAAGTATACAGGACGTGCCAAGGAGCAGGTTGATGAATTCTTAAATGAAGTTATAAATCCTGTACTTGAAGCCAGCAAGGATGAGCTTGGCATGACAGCGCAGATTAACGTATAATATTGATACTAAGTATTGAGATTGCAATGAAATAAAATATTGGGAATAATTTTGGGACAAATGCCGTACTATGTAATGTGGTGCGGCATTTTTTTATATCTATATAGGAGATTTAATGAAAGAATAATGTAAAATCCTATGTTATTCTGCTAAAACGTATTAGTGAAAATGCATAAAAAATACGCAAAAATAACTCTAAACTTAATGATTTAAGCATTGAGTGAAATAAAAGAGAAAGAAAATATACAAATTTACTAAAAATTTTCAAAAAACTATTGATTTTATATTCAAAATGATGTACTATAAACATGCGAAAACGATTAAGTGATGCGGGCACCGATGAGATTGCCAATGCAATCCTACATACCAATTCGGGAAGGCGGTGACGGAATGATATCCGTAAAGGACATAGCGAATGCATGTAATGTATCTGTTGCAACAGTGAGTAAGGCACTCAATGGTTACAGCGATATAAGTGAAGAGACTAAGACCATGATTAAGGCTAAGGCTGCTGAGCTTGGATACATACCTAACATGGCTGCGGTTGCACTTAAGACGAACAGAACCTATAACATAGGTATTCTGTTTGTAGATGCGGCTAACACGGGTCTTACACATGAGTATTTTGCGAGGGTTCTTGAGGGAATCAGGTCTCAGGCAGAGATCCTGGGATACAGTATTACGTTTATAACGAATAGGATTGGCGGAAGGAAGATTACATATAGTGAGTTCTGTCGGATACGACAGTTTGACGGAGTGATAATAGCCTGTATAGATTATAGTGATCCTCAGGTTATCGAGCTTGTCAACAGCGGAATACCGATAGTGACTATAGACCATATCTTCAATGATACTATATCGGTGATGTCGGACAATATAAAGGGTGTGAAGGATCTTGTAGAATATCTGTACTCAATGGGACACAGGAGGATTGCATTCATTCACGGAGATGACAGCTCGGTTACGAGAGACAGAGTTACGAGCTTTTACAGAACAATGGAGCAGCTTGGACTTGATGTCTGTAAGGAGTATGTGTGCGAATGCAGATACCATGACACAGCAGGTGCAGTTAAATGTACAAGGAAGCTGCTTCAACTGAAAGAGCGGCCTACCTGTATCATGTATCCGGATGACATCACAGCGATAAGCGGTGCGAACATCATCAAGAGCCACGGTCTTAGCATACCCGGTGATATATCAGTCACCGGGTATGACGGAATAAGATATTCTGTCATATACGAGCCGCAGATTACGACACTGCAGCAGGCCGGGGATGGGATGGGCAGGGAAGCTGCCTCATGCTTAATCGATTTAATCAGAAAACCGAAAACCACACTTAAGAAAAGCTATGTGATTGAGGGAAAGGTTCTGACGGGAGGGTCAGTAAGTAACCTTAATGCAACTATTGTTCAGTAGAAATATATTTTCTACGCATTTGCCGGGGTGGCAGGCAGTGTTTAAGCCGGAGAAATGGAGGAAGAATATGAGAAAATTCAAAAAGTTTGCGGCGACAATGTTAGTAGGTTTGATGGCAACAACAGCTCTTGCAGGATGCTCTAAGAGCAACAATGCAGCATCGGGAAATACTGATGGAAAGGAAGGCTCTGTACTTAACATTTATGTATGGAATGAAGAGTTTAAGAGCAGGGTTACAGATCACTATCCTGGATATGTAAAGACCGATGATTCCACAGGTAAGATTGGTGATGTTACAGTTAAATGGCATACAACACCTAATGAGAACAATGCATACCAGAACAATCTTGATGAAGCACTTCTTAAGCAGAAGGATGCAGCAGCTGATGATAAAATTGATATATTCCTTGTAGAGGCAGATTACGCACTTAAGTATGTAGATACAGACTATACAATGCCAATCAAGGATTTAGGTATAACAGACAGCGAAATAGCTGACCAGTATAAGTATACACAGGATATCGTGACAGATTCCAAGGGTGTTTTAAAGGGTCTTTCATGGCAGGGCTGCCCTGGTGTACTTATTTACAACAGAGATATTGCCAAGGAAGTTTTAGGAACAGATGATCCGGCAGAGGTTCAGAAGAGCGTATCTGATTGGTCAACCTTTGAGAAGACAGCTAAGACTATGAAGGATAGCGGATATTTCATGGTATCAGGCTTTGATGATACATTCAGAGTTTTCTCCAACAATGTATCAAGCCCATGGGTAGTTGATGGCAAGGTTGTAATTGATGATAACATTATGAACTGGGTTTCCCAGACTAAGACATTCACGGATAATGGCTACAACAATCAGTCATCACTCTGGGATGACAACTGGAGCAAGGGCTTCTATCCGGAAGGAAAGGTATTCTGCTACTTTGGACCGGCATGGTTCGTCGACTTCTCCATGAATGTATCTGATGCAGCCAGTATCGCAGCTAACGGCGGCTGGGCAGCAACCGAAGGTCCTCAGGGCTTCTTCTGGGGTGGTACATGGATCTGTGCAGCACAGGGAACAGATAACCCGGCACTTGTAGCAGACATCATGAGACAGCTCACAACTAACAAGGATGTCATGACAGAGATTGTTAAGAAGGACAATGACTTCGTTAACAACAAGCCGGCAATGGAGACTATGGCGGCAGATACATCTTATCAGAGTAAGGTTCTTGGCGGACAGAATCCACTTGCAATGTTCTGTGCAGGTGCAGACAAGATTGACCTCAGCAACCTTTCATCCTATGATCAGGGCTGTAACGAGGAGTTCCAGAAGGCTATGAAGGATTACTTCACAGGCAATGCAACACTTGACGAGGCACTTGCAACCTTCAAGAAGAACATTGTTGTTAAGTATCCTAACCTTAAGGCTGAATAATTAACCTTAAAATTTAAAATGTAAGTATAACATGCCTGCTCTATATGGGGCAGGCATGTTTTGGCTAAAAATAGGGTGGAATTGTTTTGCAGGTGAGGAGTGATGATTGTATGAAAAAAACCGAAGGAAAGAGCAAGATAGTAAGGTACAATAAATGGGGATATATCTTCCTCATCCCTTTTGTGCTTGTGTATGTGATTTTTCAGTTGATTCCATTAGTCAGTACGATTTATAACAGCTTTTTTGAGAACTATAGGGTAGGACTCATGCAGGTAGGACCGACATGGGTTGGACTTGAGAACTATAAAACGATTTTTTCGGATGTCAGCCTTTTGAAGTATACGGCAAACACGCTTATCATGTGGGTTATCGGTTTCATACCGCAGATAATAGTATCACTTCTTCTGGGGCAGTGGTTTTCCGATGTGAGATTGAAGCTGAAGGGAAGCAGATTCTTTAAGACAGTTATATATCTTCCTAACCTGATTATGGCCTCTGCGTTCTCAATGTTGTTTTTTGCATTGTTCTCAGATGTCGGACCAATCAATGCCATTCTTATCAAGATGGGAATTGCCACTCAGGAAAATCCGGTGAGATTTTTCTCTAATGTATGGGCTACAAGAGGCCTGGTTGGTTTTATGAACTTCCTCATGTGGTTCGGAAATACGACTATTATTCTCATGGCAGGAATTATGGGCATTGACACCTCGCTGTTTGAGGCGGCGGAGGTAGATGGCGCAAGTTCATGGCAGAGATTCTACAGGATAACGCTTCCTCTTCTTAAGCCTATCCTTATATATGTAATTATTACCTCCATGATCGGTGGTATTCAGATGTTCGATGTACCTCAGATTCTTACTAATGGTTCCGGTGCTCCTGCTGAATCAACAAAGACGCTTATTATGTATCTTAACCAGCATCTGTACAGTAAGAATTATGGACTTGGCGGAGCACTTTCTGTATTCCTGTTTATTATAACAGCTATACTGAGTCTCATAATATATTCTGTAATGTATCGCAAGAAGGATTAGAAGGGGAGGTATGATTATGGGTAAGAGCAATAATAATAATAAAGACTCAGTTCACATAAGAAGAGCGGTGGCATACGTGGTTCTTACACTGATATCAATACTGTGTCTGTTCTGGTTTTATGTACTCTTTGTGAATGCCACAAAGACACATGCAGAGATACAGAAGGGTTTTTCGATTGTTCCGGGAAAAAATCTTCTTGTAAACTGGAATCATGTCATTCATGGAACACAGCCGATTATATCGGGAATGATTAACAGTATTATCATTTCAACACTCAGCGCTGTTCTGTGTACATATTTCTCAGCGATGACCGCCTATGCGATTCACGTATATGATTTTAAACTTAAAAAATTTATATTTGCGTTCATACTTGCAGTTATGATGATTCCAAGCCAGGTAACAGCTCTTGGATTTATCAGGCTCATGGACAATATGCATCTTATGGACACCTTTATTCCGCTGATTGTGCCGACAATCGCCGCACCGGTAACCTTCTATTATATGAAGCAGTACATGGAAAGTACATTACCGCTCGCAATAATAGAGGCTGCCAGAATAGATGGCTCCGGTGAGTTCCACACCTTCAACAATATCGTGCTTCCCATAATGAAGCCGGCGATTGCCGTACAGGCAATATTTACATTTGTATCAAGCTGGAATAATTACTTCGTTCCGGCACTTGTGCTTAAGAAGGACAGTGTCAAGACACTTCCGATACTTATCGCACAGCTAAGAAGTGCGGATTGGCTCAAGTTCGATATGGGTCAGGTTTATGTCACAATTGCATTTTCTATTTTCCCTGTAATTGTAGTGTATATTTTTCTTTCAAAATATATCGTACAGGGCATTGCACTTGGTGCTGTTAAGGGCTAGTTCTTAAAAAGGTCATTCACATAATTATTGTGGAACATATCAATCATTGCAAAATACCTCTCATGTTCACGCCAGCCTTGGTCGACAGAGCCTTCACCGTAATATACGATGTAGGCATCAGGATAGGTTTCCTTAAGAAGCTCGTAATCCTGTTCGGTCAGGCTGGTGTGTTCTATATACAGACGCTCAAGCTTTGTAAAGTTCAGAAGATGTGATACATCGCTTATCGGGTTATAGCTGATGTTGAGGTCCACAAGGTTCGGAAGATAGTCAAACACGCTTATATCACTCACATCCCCCACAAAAAATTCAAGGTACATGAGCTTAGGACAGTATTTAAGCATCGACAGGTCATACAGATAAGGTGACTGCGTGTCGGTGAGCCAGTTGTCTACAAGAATCAGTATCTTAAGCTCAGGCATGTATTCGAGGAAAGATAAATCTGTGACCTTGTTGTGCCCTAAATCAAGTGCGACCATGTCAGTGCAGTATTTTAATACCTTGCAGTCCTCGTTGGTGAGACGATAGGTTATTGTTCCATCCTTGAGGGTTGAGAAGGCTACGGTATCGGTTCTTATTGTCCACAAGCCGAGGGTGACCTTCCAGACGAACTTGATGGAAGGAAAATCGTTTTTAAGCTGTTCCATCTGTTCATTCGTAAGTCCACAGTCACACATATCAATATAGTTAAGATTGTCAAGCGAATTAATGTGCTTTTTAAAATCTTCGATGTCGGTAATCTCTATTCCGCTTATGTCAAGCTCAGTCTCCTCGGAGGAAACTTCCTTTCCGCATAACTTTACTGTCCAAATGAAATCTATGTCCGGGTAAATGTCCTTTAATGCTGTCATCTCATCAAGTTCAAGGCCGGCGGCTGTCAGGTCAACGCTCTTAAGAGAGTTGAAAAACTTAAGTGCCTTGCAGATGTCAGAATATATTTCATCATGCTCAAGACCGGTGAGTTCATCGGAGGATAAACTGAATTCAGTGATATCCTGTGCGTAGCTTCTGCCAAACAAAGTGATTTCACTGATAGTCGGATATGCTGCCTCCTCAGTGAAGGTATCGGTGGAGGTGTCGGTTGAAGCTGTATCAACCGTGTGCTCAGGTGTTTCGTTCTCTTTTCCGGATTTTTTTGACAGCACGGATGTGAGCAGTACAATAACTATGACAATCGATATGGTTAGCGCACATAAAAGGTATGTGGCTGTATGGTTATTATTTCTTTTGCTTTTGCGCTGTGGTGCTTTTTCATTCATAGCTCAATGTATCCTTTCCTGAAAATTAATATAAATACTGCATAACCTTATGTGTTATTGTCTAGGAGAACATGATAATATACTTGCCGGATATAAGCAAGAGCAACTTGCCAATGAAGTTGTGGGGTGATAAAATTGTGTATAAGTATTCGGGTGACAAAATATGTTGTGTATACCTGGCTGTGTATAACGTATTATATTTATGCGTATCACGACTTTTGGGAGAAGCTTAGATGTTCTTAGAACTCTGCTAAGTCCCCAGCCAAAAGCAGCATGGAGGCTGCTTTAGAAGCAATGCATACACGGATGTATG
>DNFT01000085.1 GCA_003486385.1 Eubacterium sp.
ATGTTTTGACACCCGAATCATGTTATCTTTTTTTCAGGAAATGCACTCGATTTGGATACAGCTCACAGAACACCTCCACCGCCGCCCTCTGAAGAGGCTCGAATTCCTTGTCCAGCCTAAGGATATGCGGAGCCTCATAGGCAAATTTGCTTACCTGCTCCGCAAGCTTTCCGGCAATGCTCTCCTCTGATAGCTGTCCCATCCCGAAAATCACAGACGTGAATCCTCTTCCGCCGGCGCTGATGTCCATATACCTTTTACAGGTATTTTTCAACTCCGACACTATTATTTCCTGCTCCAGCTCACTTTTTTTCTCAAATTCATACAGCCTGAGCCCCATAAGCGCTTCTATGGCAAGCTTCTTCTTCCTGCCTCCCGGATCCAGCCTGTCACTGTCCGCAATATACTTCAAATTCATCAGATATCCGACAAAGGCATCGCTTTTCGGCTTTCCCTTGCCATATCTGGCTGTCCAGAGCTGATGGCGGAGCAGTCCATCCCCGCTCTGCGTATCACGGCTGTTCTCTTCAAGTATCTGCTGTCTCTTTACAGGATCCAGCTCCGCATAATAGCTGTTCAACCATTCTTCCATCTCTGATTTCCTCTCTGATTTTCTATTTTATAATGTTGTTCTAAGAACTCTGATAAAGTTTTTCTATATATGTGCCACCGAAGCCGGCATATCCTGATAACCCTTACTTTAAAAACTCATCAACATTATCTTCCGTAACCTTATGATACGGCAGAAAGATATATCTTCCATTTTCAAAATCACTGTCCGGCAGAACCCCCCCAAGGAACAGACTCAGTGCAAGACCTGATATCCGGCTTGCCTGTCCCTCCTTGTCATTGTATACCGTACCCTGGATATAGCCCTTTTTAACAGCTTCAAGAGCACTGTCAAGCCCATCGATTCCTAGAATGACCGGGCGGCTGTCCTGTGGATACCCAAGTGCATCGTATGCCGCAGCCGCCCCAAGTGCCATCTCGTCATTATTGGAAAGCACAAGCTCAATATCGGTTCCATACCGGTTAATAAGCTGGGTCATTTTATTCTCAGCCTGTCCCCGGTTCCAGTTAGCGAACTGATAGCTGAGCTTCTCCAGAATTATGCCCTCCGTCTGAATAGTGCTGACCACACTGTCGGTTCTCATAATGGCATCCTGATGCCCTGCCTCACCCTCAAGCAGGACATATTGAATCTTACCGTCGCTGTTGCGGTCTGCCGCATAATCCCCACATATTATCTCTGCCGCAATCTCTCCCTGCAGCGTACCGGATTGTGCTGCGTCCCCTCCGACATAGTACAGCTTGTCCCATTGCATTATATCCTCATATACCGGCTCACGATTAAAGAAAATAACAGGTATGTTCTGCTGCTTTGCCATTTTAATTATATTTGACGGCTCCGTCCGGTCAACCAGATCAATAATGAGTATGTCACAGCCCGCATCAATCACCTCTCCAACAACCTTGTCCTGGATATCCTGATCATTTTTGCCATCACGAACCGTCATCGTTATCTTAAAAGTATCCGACTCATATTTCTCAAAATTTTCCTTCATACATTCCGTCAACGCATTGATAAAGGGGTCATCCTGCGTGTACAGTACTACACCAACCCTCATAATATTCCTGTTTACACCATTGTCCTTGTGACAGCCCGTCATACACAGTAAAAGACATAATATAATAACCTTTATTATCCGTTTATTTTTCACACTAATCTCCATTCCCCATTCATACCGGCCTCAATCATAGGTATAGAGGAACTGCTGTACATCCTCCCGGAAAATATCCTCCTTATGAATCAGCCTGTACTCAATAACATAATCCGAAGCGGCATATAAACGCTTATTCAGCACATGGGAAAGCTCCAGAATACTCTTATACCCCATGCTGTAGCCATCAACTAAAATAAGCCCGTCAATTACGGAATCATCCAGATAATACACACACTTCATGCTGTTTCCTATTCCATAGAGCTTCGTTCCGGCGCCTTCCTTCCCGGCATACATCGCTGCCGCCTGCTCCAGTGCATTTGTGTCGAGCACGAACAGATAATCCACAGTCCTCTGCTGCCTGAGTGCCTCAGTAATTGACACATCATAAGTCACACCAATATCAAAAGCGATTTCACAGCCCGAGGCTGCGAGCGCATCAAGCAGTCCATGCCTGCTGTCTGCGGCATATTCCGTCCCTCCAAGCCCGCCTACAATTCCAACGCTTCTTCCCTCAATGACATTTCTGTTCACCAGATCCTCTCCCAGCGCATAGCCCATGGAATAATTATCAGGCATGATAACCGGCAGACCGGAGCGCTTCGACTGACCACTCTTACCGGCGTTGCCCAGAACATCATTGGCTACCAGTATAACCGGCTTCTGTGTGCGAAGCTCCTTTAACACCGTCTCTGTGTCATTCCCCGGTGCCGCCTGAATAATAAAAGCATCCACCTGATTATCCAGCTGCTCATATATCAGGGTTCTCTCCTCCTGTGCATTCTCAATCTCATCCGTATTACAGATAATAAGATGTATATTCTGCATTCTTGCTGCCTGCTTGACACCGTTGAAAAAGGAATCCCATTTTTCATCACCGGATTTCTCAACGATAACTGCTACCCTCTTCTGTGGCTTTTCGTCTGCAAATATCTGACGCACACACAGCAGCAGTAATATGGCAAGACATATTTCAGACAGCAGAAAGGTGGTTTTAGGTTTTTTCATCGTCACCCTCATTCCCGGGCTTTTTAACCCCATTCTCCAAAAGCTCACAATTTTCTTCCGTATACGGTATCGCCGGCAGATGGATTGTTACCGTTGTGCCCTCATCAGGCTCGCTCTCGACAATAAGACCGTACTCTGCGCCGAACATCAGCTGAATGCGCGTGTGTACATTAATCAGTCCCACTCCCGAGCCGTGCTTTGGCACCTTCTTATTATCCGACAAAATATTCTTAACATCCTCCTGTCTCATTCCCATGCCGTTGTCCGATACTGCCAGATATATATCATTATCCGTCCTCCAGCCCTTAACCAGAATCCTTGGATTATCGTCAGCATCCATATTCCCTACACCATAGTATATAGCGTTTTCCAGAATCGGCTGTATGATAAGCTTCACCGTGCAGAACTGATGGATTTCCTCCGAGACATCATACTCCGTCACAAAGCGCTCCTTATAGCGGTACTTCTGTATATTCATATAGTTTTTGCAATGCTTCAGCTCATCCTCAATACTGATAATTGTCTTTCCGTTTGACAGGCTTATACGAAAAATCTTGGCAAGCTCCGAAATCATAAAAACCGCATCCTTATTTTTGTTGCCCTCAATCATCCAGGTGATTGACTCCAGAGTATTATAAAGAAAATGCGGATTAATCTGGCTTTGCAGTGCAGCCAGCTCACTCCTCCTGCGCTTGTTCTGCTGGGCAACAATCTCCGTCATCAGGTGTTCAATCTCCTCATAGGACTTCTGGACAGAATTTCCCAAATGTCTGATTTCGTATGAACCCCCTATATAAATATCCGGCTTTTCACCCGCCTCATATGCTGTCACAGATGCATCCAGCTTGATAATAGGGCTGGAAATCTTCCTCGAGACAATCCTGTTGACCACAAGCAGCATCATGATAAGCATGATAACAATAATTACCATGTACATACGGAACTGCTTCACACTGTCCGTCCTGACATCCTCAAGTACAACTCCGACCAGCTTCCAGCCGGTATAAGAAATAGTATTTACTATAATAGTCCGTTTTTCGCCGGAGGGACTGAGCTGATTCCGGTATATTCCATCCTCATTGCTGCATGGAATATCCACATTCTCACTGAACATGCCATTGCTGATTTCATTCGCGTAAGGGTGGTAAATCAGCTTTCCATCTCCGTCACATATATAATAATAATGCTCACTGCTCTTATAATTGATCCGGCTGAACAGCTTCTCAATAAAGGAATACTTCATATCCACCAGCAGTATTCCATTTTCCGGACGGTCCCCGGATATGAAATCGACCGCCTGGCTTAAGGAAATAACCCGGTAATACCTCTTCGCATCATCCCGGAACAGGTTCTGTATATGCGGCGTGGAAAAATGCATATTTGCAACCTTCTCTGCCGCATTCACAAACCATGGCTGTCCTGTAACCTTGATACCCTCCTTCTGAAGTGTGACCGGTTCCGCCACAATCAGTTCTCCTTCCATATCATAAAGTGCAATACTATGTATCTTATCCTTGTCCGCTTCATAAATAAGATTGAGCTGCTGGTTGAACTCCGGATCGGAAACATCATATACCTGTATAATATTATAGTTTATTGTGTTCGCAAGATGTCTCATGCTCTTAAGGTATTGCTCCGTCGAGCTGACAATGGACTCCATCATGTTCTGTGTATTGCTGACATCATTATGACGCATTGCCGTTTCATACCGGTTATAGAGCAGCAGACCAATGAATATCGAGGTCGTTACCGTCATAAGCGACAGCGCCAGCATGATAACCGATTGTATATCAGACACTTTTCTTTTCTTTTTTTTCATACCTGTTTTCCTATATGCTCCATACGATATTTAGATGGAGACATTCCGTACCTGCGTTTAAAGACATAGCTGAAATAGTTGGCGTCTTCATAGCCTACATGCTCTGCAATTTCATAGCTTTTCTCTTCTGTTTCCAGCAGCAGCCTTACCGCCTGCTGCATCCTGTAATCCGTCAGATATGTTATAAACGAACTTCCTGACTCCTTTTTAAACATGGATGAAAAATAGGAGTTGGATACTCCAAGCTTAGAGCACACCGTATCCAATGACAAATCCGGCTCGGAATAACAGTCACGGACTATATTTTTTGCCTCCGCAATCAGATAACACAGTGAAGATTTCCTGACATTTTTAAATTCCTCCGAAATCGACAGTGACACCTTCACAAGCCAGTCCGATAATGCGCTTTCATCCATTCTGGTAATCTCTTCATAGTCATTCCTGATATTTCCTGTATGGTCCTCGAATTTCATATGGTTATTTCCACAGAAGCGATACAGGTTTCCAACAATTTCCATGACGGTAAAATTATGCTGCACAATTGTTTTGGCACTATCCTTAAGCTTCTTCACCAGCGCAAGAACCGCATGCTCGACATCCTCACGCACACCAATGCGTATTGCCTTGAATACGGCATTCATATCAATATCCTCAAGCTGTGCCGAAGGCTCCTGCCCCTTCGGTGCTATATCCTCAATATTGATAGAACGTCCGGCTCCATATATTACGCGGTAGGAAAGTGCCTCTCTTGCGCCCTCATAGGACTGCCTTACAGACAGCAGCTCCCGGCACACCTTGCCGATTCCTACAGTTACAACCGCCCCCAGAAAGCGGTCTGCCCATCTGCAGAACCTGTCGCTGTCATCCGTAAGCCTCTTAATGCTGTCCTCGCTCTCAAGATTAAAAATCAGGACGATATTCCCAAGATAAGTAAAATACCTGTAATCCCACCTTGCGCTCAGTCTCTCCTGAACCTCCCGCTGCACCGACATGGAAAGCAGCAGCGGGGACATGCCATCCGGAACATGATTCTGCGATGTATGCATGACTGCACAGCAGTAATAAGGTCCCGGCAGCGAAATCTTATAATCACTCAGGAATTTACTGACCTCGCCTTCAAGAATACGCCCCTCAATAAGCGAACAGAAAAAGTTCACACGCAGCGCAGGAAGGGAATCTGCATAATACTGCTCCAGCTTGATGACATTGAGTTTCTCATCTCTTTCCTTATCGAGAACACTCTTCAGGCGGCTCAGGCACTCTGAAAGCTCATCGGCATTGACAGGCTTTAAAATATATTCATCAATCTCAAGATGAACCGCCTCCTTGGCATATTCAAATTCATCAAAGCCGGTCAGAATGAGAATACGCACTCCGGGATTTTCCTGCTTCATATAACGCGCCAGCTCAAGACCGTTCATATACGGCATCTTAATATCCGTAATTACCACATCAGGCTGTACCTTTTCTGATAACTCCAGTGCCTTAACGCCGTTCTGAGCCTTGCCTGCCACCTCAAATCCAAGTCCCGCCCAGTCGATTCTCTCTTCAATCATATTGGTAACTTCTTCCTCATCATCTACAAGAAGCACTTTATACTTAAACATCTGTCTCCTCCATGCTTGATAAGATTTCTTTCTGTATTTACAAAAATGGCACGAATTACCCAATAACCGATTCGTGCCATTTTTTCTTTATTATACTCTTTTTTTCACCAAAATCCTACTATATCACAGTTTTTTTCTACTTTTTCTTGACATACTTAAGACAGTCAAGTGTAACTGCAACCAGAATGATAATACCCTCGAATATAAACTGCAGGTTAGTATCAATACCCAGAATAGTAAGTGAGTAGGTAAGTGCCGTAAAAATCATTACTCCTGTTACAACTCCTGAAATCTTACCTATACCACCTGTAAATGATACTCCTCCTACAACACATGCGGCGATGGCGTCCATATCCCAGCCCTGTCCGTAAGCGGCACTACCGGAACCTATCATACGGTTACACTCCAGCCATGAACCAAATCCGTAAAGTATACCTGCCAGAACGAAGGCTCCCATTGTAACTGCAAATACGGAAATACCCGATACTGCTGCCGCCTCAGGATTACCTCCGACCGCATACAGATTCTTTCCGAAGGTTGTCTTGTTCCAGATAAACCATACAACCACAACCGCTACAACCGCCCAGAGAATGATTGTCGGGAATCTTCCTATTTTAGGAATGAACATTGCCGGAATCGAGGACTCAATTGCTCCGAAGGATACTCCCTTGGTAGCATAGGTTACAAGTCCGAAGATAATAAGCATGTTCGCCATTGTTGATATGAATGGATGCATCTTAAATTTTGCCATAAAGAAGCCCGCAACGGAAGCAAAGGCAGTTGTCAGAAGCACGCACACAACCAGTGCAAGAATCGCCCTCATAGGTATCGGAATACCCGTGAAATCAAATATATGACCGAATACTCCACCTGTATTAACACCCTTATGCATGATTATTGTCGCCGTTACCATACCCATGCCGACCATTCTTCCCACGGAAAGGTCTGTACCGGTTAACAGAATCAGACCTGCAACACCAAGTGCAAGAAATACTCGCGGTGATGCCTGCTGAAGAATATTCAGGATGTTCGCCATAGTGAGCAGCTGTGTATTCTTTACAATCGGCGTAATAAAACAGAGAGCAATAAATATCAATATAATTACAATATAAAGACCATTTTTATAAAGGAACTGTGAGGTATTAAATGTATATTTATAATTTTCCAGCTTCTGCTTACGTCTCTGCGCGTAGGTAAACTTCGACATACGGAGCAGATCAATCAGATGATATTCATGCACAAATGCCTCATGCTTTCTGTCCTTTATTTCCTGAAGCTTGGATTCATGCATCATCTGCGCATCATACAGGCGGTTCTTGTATACATATTTTTCATCCTTGATTTCCTGTCTATCCTTAAGCTCAGAAAGTGCTTTCGTATGCTCCGCCTTAAGCCTTTCGCGTATTCCTTCATACTCGGCATTCTCTGCTCTTTTTGCAGCCGCACAGCTGTCAACCACTTTTTTATAATAATCATTTTTATAGTGGGCGGCAAGATATGCCTCTGCATCCGCAATCAGCCCGGAGACCTTGTCCTTATTCTTATTCTCAATCTCCTTTGCCTTTTTAAGCTGTTCCTTATCCTCGCGGATTATCTCCTGCTGCTCCTGTTTTGTATAATTTTTATCCTCCTTTGTCAGTGCTATATGTGTTTTCAACGCCTGAACCCGGTCGGAACCATCTACACGCAGGGCATCTATCTGCTCCTGTATTTTACCGATATATTCATCTATCGGTGCTAAAAGCTTAGCTTCATCTTCTATAGAAAGACATCTGATATCATTTGCCATAGCTCTCGTACTCCTCTCTGTTACAAATACTTTGCACTAAGTCTAAGCAGCTCTTCCTGATTCGTCTCCCTGGTATTAACAATCCCTGCAAGATGTCCGTTGGACATTACACCGATTCGATTGGTAATTCCGAGAATCTCAGGCATCTCAGATGAGACAACAATAATTGTCTTTCCCTGCTTTGCCATCTCTATAATCAGCTCGTAAATCTCATACTTGGCGCCGACATCGATACCTCTTGTCGGGTCATCCATCATGAATATATTAGGTGAACGCTCCAGCCATCTGCCAAATATTACCTTTTGCTGATTTCCTCCGGAAAGATTTGAAATCATATCCTCCGGTCCCATGCACTTTGTATGCATGATTCGTATTTCCTCTGCCGTCGCCCTCACCATGCTGTCATTAGAAAGAGCCACTCCCGATCTGTACTGCTTCATATTGGCAATTGTAGTATTAAAGGTAATGTCTGATTTCAGGAACAGACCATCTGCCTTACGCTCCTCTGTAATCAACGCAAAGCCGTGATTCATTGCATCCCTGGAGGAGCGGAAGTTCATCAGCTTATCATTGTAGTAGACACGTCCCGCCGCTCTTGTACGGATACCGAATATTGTCTCAAGAAGCTCTGTACGTCCTGCACCGACCAGACCGTAAAGTCCGAAAATCTCTCCCTTTTTCACATCAAAGGTAATATCCTGAAGCTTCGGTGCATATTTTGTGGATAGGTGTTCTACCTTAAAGACCACCTCCCCCGGTGTATTATCCACCTTAGGGAAACGATTATCCAGCGACCTTCCTACCATAGCTGAAATCAGCTCATTCATGTCGGTGTCCTTGCTGTTCTTCGTCATTACCAGCGCACCATCCCTGAGAACAGATATCTGATCACATATCTCAAAAACCTCATCCATTTTATGGGAAATATATATCAACGAGATACCCTGCTCCCGTAGCTGCCGCATTATCTTAAAGAGCTTTTCAACCTCCGGTGCCGTGAGGGAGGATGTCGGCTCATCCAATACAATAACCTTAGAATTATATGAAATAGCCTTGGCAATTTCACACATCTGCCTCTTTGATACAGACATTTTTTTCATCGGCTGTGAAAGGTCTACCGTTATTCCAAGCTTACGGAACAGCTCCGCAGCCTCTTTTTTCATTTTTCCTTCATCTATTACTCCCAAAGAATTCTTTGGGTAGCGCCCGAGAAACAGATTATCAATAACGTTTCTCTCCAGACACTGATTCAATTCCTGATGAACCATCGCAACGCCGTTTTCCAAGGCATCCTTAGGTCCGGCGAAGCTGATTTCCTTTCCATCAAGAATTATTGTGCCCTCGTCTTTTTGATATGTTCCAAAAAGACATTTCATCATTGTCGACTTGCCGGCACCATTCTCGCCCATCAGACCCATTATCGAGCCTTTCTTTACATCCAGATTAATATGCTTTAAAACCTTATTTCTTCCGAATGACTTGCTCATGCCGCGGATCGACAAAATAATATCCTTCTTGTCTTCTGCCATATCACCACTCCTCTTTTAGAAAAGGGGGTGTCAGGATACCCTGACACCTCCAAAGCCTTTGCTGACATATCTCAATCATTCTACTGCTGAAGGAGAGATGTATAAGATGTTGCATTATCTGTTTTAACCATATTTATAGCGAATGCATCATACTCACCAGGGTTGCCGAGACGGTTAGTAATATTAGACTCTGTCTGTCCGTCACCGCCGATGTAATCAACCTTGAGGTTCATAAGATCATCATAGTTCTGGAGAAGCGGCTGGTAGGTTGAGCTTAAGAAGTTATCTGATGCATTGTAAATGTTTAACCATACCTTCTTCTCAGGGCTCTTAGCTGTATCAAGCTGGTGTGATACCTTGCTGTATACCTTGGTGGAGTCAGTGAAATCCTGATAATTAGCTGATGTAACCGCAATGTTCAATGCATAATAGGATCTCTCAGCCTCGCTGTATCTGTAGTCAACGCCCTCATCAAGCTTATTGCCTGCTTCATCGGCAACACCGATACCTGTATTCACATCCACACCGTCAAGAGCGTTTCTGAGAACTCTCAGGGTGAGGTAAGCCTGAACATCTGCATGCTGTGAAATTGTTCCACCATATCCTTCGGCAATCGCAGCAACCGCATCGCTGTTGGCATCATATCCAAATGTAGGTACCTTATTGTCCTTTGCCCATGCGTTAAACATTGACATTCCCATACCATCATTATTAGATACTACAACATCAATCTGATCGCCAAAGGAGGCTGACCATGTTCCAATTGCATTACCTGCTGTAGCTGCATCCCATGTAGCACCTGCCGAGTTCTTCATCTCCTGTGATGCAAGCTCACGAACGGTATAGGTCTTTCCGTCTATCTCGATTGTCGCATCCTTTACGATGGAGGAGGAGCCGTCTGCATTCGTTCCTATAGGCGATGGGTCAACCGCTCCTGCCTTATCAACTCCTGTTCCGAGTGCCGAACGAACACCGCGGGTACGTGCAATGGAATCATTATGTCCGATATCACCGATTGCAAGTATGTATCCGATTACTCCGTCACCGTTACGGTCGATGGTTGCTGCATTAGCCTTGATATAGTCAAGTACCATCTGTCCCTGAAGCTCTGCACCCTGATTGGCATCAAAGCCAACGTAGTAGGTCTTGTCATTAAATTTAAGTGCATCCATGTCAAGCTCTCCCGTTGAGCTGTTGGATGGCTGGCGGTTAAACCACACCAGTGGTTTCTTGCTGTTCTCGACATTGCTGCCCGGTGTTGAACTACATGCCGTAAGTGCTGTTGTTGTCATTGCTGCTACTAAAAGCAGTGGTAAAATTTTGTTTTTTCTCATAGCTTAATTCCTCCTTGTGAAGTATGTTCGTTTATTAAGTGTCTTAATTATATTGCACACGCGAAGATATATATATAGAAAATTTTTATATCAACCATGAATTTTTTGTGCATTTTTGATATTTTTGAGGTTTTCAAAGAATTTCTTTCAGTAATCATGCTTATTTTTTTATATTCTGTCCCTGCTTTTATATGCACTATGCCACGTTCGCACAGCCATGTGCTGACGTATCAACCGGATACCGCTGCCTGAATGCACAAAAAAAACGGTAATGAAGATATGCTTCATTACCGCCAAAAAACATCCTTATATTATTTCTCGAATTTTGCAACCTTAAATTTTCTTATCATTTCACGCAGATTTTCTGCCTCGTTGCTCATCTCCTGACTGGCAGCCGCACACTCCTCTGCTGTTGCCGAGTTTGTCTGGACAACATCATTGATCTGCTCAATTCCTTCATTAATCTGCTTGATTTCTGATGCCTGCGTCTCTAAGGTCACAGCAATATTCGTAACCTCCTCCGTGATTATCTTGGAGCTGTCAGCAACCTCCTCCAATTGCGTCGCAGTCTTTCCTGCAATCACCATACCCTTTTCCACGGCTTTTACCGAGGTCTCAATCAATGCAGAAGATTCCTTTGCCGCCTGTGCACTCTGGTCTGCCAGTGCATTTACCTGATTTGCGACAACCGCAAAGCCTCTTCCTGCCTCTCCCGCTCTTGCAGCCTCGATAGAAGCATTGAGTGCGAGCAGATTTGTCTGGGCGGCAATTTCATTGATTGTTGCAATAATCTTGTCAATCTCCTTTGATGCCTCATTAATCTCATTCATGGAGCCGACCATTTCATGCATCTTTCCATTGCTTTCCAGAATTGCATTTCCAAGCTCATCAACCTTAGCACTGATTTCCTTTGCAGATTGTGAATTTTTGTCTACCTGCTCAGAGACACCTGCTACAGTCGCTGTCAGCTCCTCCACAACCGCTGCCTGATTCGTTGCTCCGTCAGCAAGGGCATTAGCGCTTGCAGCCACCTGCTCCGATGAGCTTGAAACGCCGTTGGAAACACCCTGTATTCCCTTAATCGTTTCCGCTATGCTTTTCTCAAACATCATAAAGGAATCTAGAATCCCGACAAAATCTCCCTTCCACTCTACCTCAGGCTTTACATCAAAATTTCCTTCCGCAAACAGCTTCATCGCACGGCCGATATCATCCACATAGCTTCCCAGAATACGGATGGACTTACGCATGCTATGTGCCAGACTTCCAATCTCATCATCGGAGTGATACTCCAAGGTGCTGTGCAGATTTCCTTCTGTCAGCTCCTTTGCAACAGCCTCAACCTCATGTAATGGCTCCAAAATCGTTTCAAGCACTCTTCTGCCTATTCTCTTTGCAAAAATCCATGCCATAGACAGGCATACAATGATACACACAATTCCTGCGGCTGCATATATAATGGTGGTTCTCGCAGTCCTATGACTGACCTCATCCGTCATCTCGTCCAGACCGATTGCAACATCAACTGCCTTATTCAATGCCGGCGTACAATTATTGAAGATTTCATTAACTGCCTTTTCCTTATCACCGCTTTTAATTTCTTCCATAATGGTATAACCGATATTTCCCCATTCGGAAAGTGCCGCTGAATATTCCTTATAGTCCGATTCCGGAACCACCCCCGTTTTCTCCAGCTTCTTTAACTCAGAATCAACCTCTGCGAGCAGCTTTTTTACAGTCTGCTCATAACCGTCATAAGCTGAAGCATCATTATCCAATGCCATCTCCCTTATATTTCTTGCAGCCGCATTGACATTCTTCCTACAGTTCTTTACCGCCTGGTCTGCTACAGTAACATTGTTTATATAATACAGCATATTTGAAAATAACGCACCTATGACTATTATGGAAACCAGTCCTGATACCAACATCATAATAATGACTTTTCTGTAACCATAATTTATCCTTTCCTGCAGATGCATATTCTCCAACTTCTTTTTCATCATACTCTTCTGTGACGACATAAGTTGTTACTTCCTTTCTTTTTTCTTTTTGACTTCTGCATTACCTTATTTCTGTCTCCTTTATATCAAAAATTTTTTTGAAAGTCAATATGTTTTCTGGCTTATTTTTTATTTTATTTTTGTTGTATTTTTACATAATTCGCCCGCCCCCACCCCCACCTTGATTTTTCAGCATTTTTACTATATCTTGATGCCTGTGGCAAAACATGCTCTATACTCTCAGCGTGTATAACGTATTACATTTATGCATATCACTACTTTTTGCTGAGATTTTTATAGTACTATCACAGCGGCATCAAGCCCCTCCACTTTTCCGTCAAAGAGGCTCTCCCCGAGCAGATTAACCTTCTGTGCATACTCATTAAATTCCTTCACATTGCTGCTGCAGTTGAAAATCAAGGCAACGGTCTCTTCGCCGTTTTTCCTGAGCATAACAATCGTCTCCTCGTCGTCACTTGTGATTGTCTCAATCAGTTCGCCTTCCACGATGCAGGCATGTGTTTTTCTGACCTGCATCAGCCGCTTATACCATTCATACATCTCCTTGTCACGGTATTCCTCATCCCAGTACATGCCACGTCTGCAATCCGGATCATTTGCTCCCGGCATCGCCGCCTCGTCTCCGTAATAAACCATAGGCATTCCCGGCAACAGCAATTGAAAGGCTGCTGCCAGATGCTGTTTTTTCTTATCATTATTACATAGGTGCAGGAACCTTGCCGTATCATGGCTGTCAATCAGATTCCACATAAGCGGATAGCACTTTTTATTAAGCCTGCCCTCCAGATATCCAAGATTCTGCACGAACCGGCTTACACTGATTTTTTCATCCGCAATCAGATCTATCAGGTTAAGATAAAACGGATAATTCATGACCGTATCCCACTCATCCCCTTCAAGGAAATCCCCTGCATAATGCCATATTTCTCCAACTATCAGCGCATCCTTCTTCACTGCCTTGACTGCCCTTCTGAAGCGCTTCCAGAAAAAATGGCTGATTTCGTCGCCTACATCCATTCTCCATCCGTCGATATCACATTCCTCAATCCAATAGCAGGCAACGTCCGTGACGAATTTCTCAACCTCAGGATTTTTCAGATTAAGCTTTGGCATTCCGCCGTAATAAGCAAAGCATTTGAAGTTCGGAAGCTGCCCCGGTTCATTTCTAAGCGGAAAATCATCGATAAAATACCAGTCACGATATTTCGATTTCTCTCCTTTTTCCAGAATATCCGCAAATGCAAAAAATTCTCTTCCCGTATGGTTGAAAACCGCATCCATAACCACCTTCATTCCAAGCTCATGCGCCTTTTGTACAAGCTCCCTCAGCTCCTGCTTTGTTCCGAATGAAGGATCTATATGGTAATAATCAATGGTATCGTACTTATGGCAGGAATTGGCTTTGAAGATAGGTGTCATATATAAAACATCAATTCCCAGCTCCCGGATATAATCCAGATGCTCAATAATACCTCTGAGATCACCATGCAGATTATCGGCAGACGTAATCGGTGCCTTATACCACTGACTCCTGTCCACCGGCTGTGAGGAGGCAAAACGGGCCGGGAAAATCTGGTACACCACCTTGTTCGCCGCCCACTCCGGCACCTCAAACATTTCTTCCTCTCTCAGATTTTGCGGACAGTCAAACATTCTGTCCCTGTTCGTAATACATTCCTTGCTGAACTCATAATTACCGTAATATACCTTTTCCCCCTGCATATCCGTAAATTCAAAGAAATAGCGGAGGCATACCAGATGCATCTGAAGCTGCACCTCATAATAATCATGAAACTGTGATGTGGCAGCCTTCTTCATCGGAATCGTCTTTCTGGTATCCTTCAATTCCATCGGGATATACTTATCCTCATAATGAAGAATTATCTCCTTCATATCATCCTTCTTTACCTGCACGCGTATCACGAATAAATCCTTATCGACCGCATAGCAGAATCTTTTGTCCATATCATGAAAAATTGCTGAATATTCCATAGAAGTTCCCCTTTACATTTTTTTGCTTTTATTGTATTTTAACTCACTTTTTTGTTCAATTCTAACATTATATCCATGATATCTTTAACTTTTTCTACTATTGGACTTATATTACGGCAGCAAGCTCTTTTAAATAGACATCATAATAATACTGCATGGAATCATAATGGCTGTCAAAAATAACAGAAGAAAGATTATTACAAAGAAAATTCTTAATGATTCCCTGCTTGAACTTATGCAGACAAAGCCTATTTCAAAGATTACCATTAAAGAAATCTGCGACTTATCCGATATGAGCCGCTCAACCTTTTATCTTCATTACCAGGATCAATCTGCATTGCTTGAGGACATTGAAAAAAAGGTTCCCGAAAAATAATGCACGGCTGCCTTAATATAATTGTTGACTGGATCAATAATGATTTTAACTTAAAACCACACAAGCTCGCAGAAATAATATATCATATATGCAACATCATTGTAACATAAGCCAGCTCCTGGGCAGCATTTTAAATCACTATCCGAACAAAAGAAAAACCTTGCGGTATGGTCAGTAATTTGCTAGAATGCTAAGTATTATATAAAACAAATGGAGGTATCGCATGAACAGGCTGATTTTTATTCTGGCGTTAGCTCTCCTCGCCGGTATCATTTCCCTGATCACGGGGCGGAACAGACGGCAGATCAAAAGAATTCCTCCGGGGATGTCAATCTTATGCCAGCCGCCCGGAAAACGATATTTGCTTTATGCACTTGGTGTTATGGTGCTGGTAGTTGTGGGATTTTTTTCGGTGCTGTTTGTGATGGATGGAGCACCGGAGGAGGCCATAGGAATGTGGGGGCTATGCGTGGGCATGGCTGTGTTGGTGTTTGTTCTGACGATCTTTGGCGGAAATGTGATGGCCAGAGAATGCACATATTTTGACCAGGAGCGGATTCAGATTGAGCGGGCATTCCGGAAACCGAAAACATTTGCGTGGGAGAATATCCGGCGGATCGATGGAGGATTTGACAGGAAGATAAATCTGTATTTGGCAGATGGTACGAAGATATTTACGGCGGATATCAGCATGGTCAATTATGAAACATTCTGTCAGATGGTAAAAGTCCGGTGCCCGGAGGCGGTCAAAGGATATTACCTGTCACAGGCTTATGACCGTCCCAATAAGCGTATCCTGCGCTATGGTTCGGAGTACTACGTGCTGGCGATTATTGGGCTTATGATGCTTGGAATATATGTAGCGGCGCTTTTGTCTTCCGATGGCAATATATTCTTGCAGGAGCTTTTTAAGCAGCGTTCATCGTTTTCTGAAATATTTTCAGTATGGTTTGCACCTGTCTGCGGCGTGGTAAGCCTGATCGGTCTGTTTATGCTTTGCAATACAAATATCCGATATTTTGAAGAAAAAATGACGGTGAAATTTCCTCTGCGAAGGAAGAAAGATGTATATTGGAGAAATATCCGGCGGATTGAGGGAATCGCAGTGCAAGTGAACGGCAGAAAAGTCTGGAAAAAGCTACGGCTGTATACAGATGATACTGTATACAAATTAAATGTTGGATATCTGACCTATGGAAAAGATGATTTTCTCGCAGCGCTCCAGAAAATGGCTAAGCGGTATGAGATCCCATGGACGACGGAGATACGATAGGCATCCCGCATTGATAAGTATTCCGGGTGATTATTTTCACCTAAATCGAAAAAAGCAGCAATGCTTTCTCCATTGCTGCTTTAAATGATGTTGGGGTCAAAACA
>DNFT01000117.1 GCA_003486385.1 Eubacterium sp.
CTTGACAAGGGGTACACTTTAAATAACGGTCTTACAGCCGCACAGATATCGAAGCTCACCGACAAGAACGAGGAATATGTAAAAGAGATTATAGCTTGCGAAGAAAAATAAATTTGTGCTTGCAATGAGCATGACTTTGTGGTAAACTTTTGTCAACTTAGAGGAAAAGACACAAGGAGATATCCGGGCAGTAAGGATATAACCTCCGTATAGCTGTCTTTTTTTTTGAGAAAATTTAGGGAATAATGCATTTTTATACAGGCAATACATCAAATATACATTATTACTGAATTTTTATGCAGAGAAATCTGCATGCTTAGAAACAGCTTAAAGTACAGATGGAAAGGATTAATGGTGGTATAATGAAAGCTTTTCTGATTCTTGAGGACGGAAATGTATTTGAGGGAACCAGTATCGGTTCTGCGAGAGAAGTCATCAGCGAGATAGTTTTTAATACCTCAATGACCGGATATTTGGAGGTGCTGACTGACCCTTCTTATGCCGGACAGGCGGTAGTAATGACATATCCTTTGATTGGTAATTATGGAATATGTCATGCAGATATGGAGTCCGGGAGACCATGGCCGGACGGATTTATTGTCAGGGAGTTATCGAGAATCCCTAGTAATTTCAGAAGTGAAGATACCATCCAGAATTTCCTTGAAGTTAATGATATCCCCGGTATTTCAGGTATTGATACCAGAGCTCTTACTAAAATCCTCCGTGAAAAGGGTACCATGAACGGCATGATAACCACAAATGAAAATTATCAGCTTGATGAGGTTATTCCTAAGATTAAGGAATACCGCACGGGAAATGTTGTCGACAAGGTCACCTGTGCCGAGAAGTATGTGCTTGACGGAGATGGTTATAAGGTTGCACTTATGGATTTTGGTGCTAAGAGAAATATTGCAAGAAGCCTTAATAAGAGAGGCTGCAAGGTTACGGTATATCCTGCGAGAACCACGGCACAAGAGATACTTGCCGACAATCCTGACGGAATTATGCTTTCAAACGGTCCCGGAGACCCGAAGGACTGCGGAACGATAATCGATGAAGTCCGTAAGCTCTATGAGTCCGGAGTTCCTATTTTTGCAATCTGTCTCGGACATCAGCTCATGGCACTTGCGACAGGAGCGGATACACATAAGATGAAGTACGGACACAGAGGGGCAAATCATCCGGTTAAGGATTTAAAGACTGGAAAGGTATACATTTCCAGCCAGAACCACGGATATGTTGTCGATGAAAAGACGATTTCCGCTGACCTTGCGGTTCCGAGCTTCTGCAATGTAAATGACGGTACGAACGAAGGACTTTCATATATTAAGAAGAACGTGTATACAGTCCAGTTCCACCCGGAGGCATGTGCAGGTCCTCTTGATACAGGATTTCTTTTTGACAGATTCATAGAGATGATGGGAGGTGCAAGATAATGCCTAAGAATAAGGATATTAAAAAAGTATTGGTTATCGGTTCAGGTCCTATTGTAATCGGACAGGCCGCTGAGTTTGATTATGCGGGAACACAGGCATGCCGTTCTCTCAAGGAGGAGGGCATTGAGGTAGTACTTGTAAACTCCAACCCGGCTACGATTATGACAGATAAGGATATCGCTGATGAGGTGTATATCGAGCCTCTCACAATAAAGTCTCTTGAACAGATTATCATAAAGGAGAAGCCGGACAGCATTCTTCCTACACTCGGAGGTCAGGCTGGTCTTAACCTTGCGATGGAGATTGCAGAGACAGGCTTCCTTGAGGAGCACAATGTAAAGCTCATCGGTACAACAGCACTCACAATCAAGAAGGCGGAGGACAGACTTGAATTCAAGACTACAATGGAGAAGATTGGTGAGCCTTGCGCGCCTTCACTTGTTGTTGAGAATGTTGAGGATGGTATTGAATTTACGAATAAAATCGGTTATCCGGTTGTCCTTCGTCCTGCTTACACACTCGGAGGAAGCGGCGGCGGTATCGCCAAGAATGAGGAGGAGTTAGTCGAGATTCTCTCTAACGGTCTTCGTCTTTCAAGAGTTGGACAGGTGCTTGTAGAGAGATGTATCGCAGGCTGGAAGGAAATCGAGTACGAGGTTATGCGTGACAGCGCCGGCAACTGCATCACGGTATGTAACATGGAGAACTTAGACCCTGTCGGAGTCCACACCGGAGACAGTATCGTTGTCGCACCTAGCCAGACACTTTCGGATAAAGAGTATCAGATGCTCCGTTCATCTGCGCTCAACATTATAAATGAGCTTCAGATTACAGGCGGATGTAATGTTCAGTTCGCACTTCATCCTACAAGCTTTGAGTACTGTGTAATCGAGGTTAATCCAAGAGTAAGCCGTTCATCCGCACTTGCCTCCAAGGCAACAGGTTATCCTATCGCCAAGGTTGCGGCTAAGATTGCACTTGGATATACACTTGATGAGATTAAGAACGCAATTACGGGAAAGACTTACGCAAGCTTCGAGCCTGCGCTTGACTACTGCGTAGTTAAGATTCCGAGACTTCCTTTTGATAAATTTATCCACGCTTCAAGAAAGCTCACAACACAGATGAAGGCAACCGGTGAGGTAATGAGTATCTGCACTAACTTTGAGGGTGCACTTATGAAGGCTATCCGTTCACTTGAGCAGCATGTGGACTGCCTTATGAATGAGGATTATTCCGGATATTCAGACGAAGAGATTACCGAGATGTTAAACAGAGTAGATGACAGAAGAATCTACGTTATTGCGGAGGCGATAAGAAGAGGCGTTACCTACGAGACAATCCATGATATAACCAAGATTGATGTATGGTTTATAGATAAGCTTGCAATTCTTGTTGAGATGGAGAATGCCCTTAAGACACAGCCGCTTACCAAGGAGCTTCTTTTAGAGGCTAAGAGAATAGAGTTCCCTGACAATGTAATCGCAAAGCTTACCGGAAGGACCGCAAAAGATATCAAGGCACTCAGAAATGAGTATGGCATCCATGCGGCATTCAAGATGGTTGATACCTGTGCGGCAGAGTTCGAGGCGACGACACCTTACTATTATTCATGCTTTAAGAGTGAGAATGAGGTCATAAAGACACATCCTGATAAGAAGGTTCTTGTACTTGGTTCAGGTCCTATCAGAATTGGTCAGGGTATTGAGTTTGATTACTGCTCGGTTCACAGTACATGGGCATTCAAGCAGGAAGGCTATGAGACAATCATTGTAAATAACAACCCTGAGACTGTAAGTACGGACTTCGATATTGCGGACAAGCTTTACTTTGAGCCGCTCACACCGGAGGATGTTGAGAATATCGTTGAGCTGGAGAAGCCGGACGGAGCTGTAGTCCAGTTCGGTGGACAGACGGCGATTAAGCTCACCAAGAGCCTTATGGAGATGGGAGTTCCTATTCTCGGAACAAGTGCCGAGGACGTTGACGCTGCCGAGGACAGAGAGCTTTTTGACGAGATTCTTGAAAAGTGTGCTATTCCAAGACCGAAGGGACACACAGTATTTACCGTTGATGAGGCATTAAATGCTGCTCATGAGCTTGGTTATCCTGTACTTGTAAGACCTTCCTATGTACTTGGCGGACAGGGAATGCAGATTGCGGTATCGGATGATGATGTGGTTGAATTTATGAATATCATCAACAGACAGGTTCAGGAGCATCCTGTACTTGTAGATAAGTATATTGTCGGAAAGGAAATAGAGGTCGATGCCGTATGTGATGGCGAGGACATCCTTATTCCGGGTATAATGGAGCATATCGAGAGAGCGGGTATCCACTCAGGAGACTCTATTTCGGTATATCCTGCACAGAGCCTTAACGACAAGGTTATCGCAACGCTTGAGGATTACACAGGCAAGCTTGCAAGAGCCCTTCATGTAAAGGGACTTATCAATATTCAGTTTATCGTAAGCCATGATGATGTGTATGTAATCGAGGTAAACCCTCGTTCATCAAGAACTGTTCCGTATATCAGCAAGGTTACGGGAATTCCTATTGTTAAGCTCGCAACCCGCGTAATAACAGGTCACACAATAAAGAGCATGGGTTACACACCGGGACTTCAGGCTAAGGCAGATTACATCGCAATTAAGATGCCTGTATTCTCATTTGAAAAAATCAGAGGCGCTGACATAAGCCTCGGACCTGAGATGAAGTCAACAGGTGAGTGTCTTGGTATTGCTAAGCAGTTCAATGAGGCTCTTTACAAGGCATTCCAGGGTGCCGGGGTTAATCTTCCGAAGCACAAACAGATTATCATTACCGTCAAGGATGAGGATAAGCCGGATGTTGTTGACATAGCACAGCGTTTTGAGAAGCTCGGCTACAAGATATATGCAACTCTCGGAACAGCCAAGTATCTGAACGAGAGAGGCGTAAATGCAATCAAGGTCAACAAGCTTGAGCAGGAGGCACCGACACTTCTCGACCTCATTCTTGAGCACAAGATCGACATTGTAATAGACAGCCCGTCTAACGGTATTGAGCACAGCGGTGACGGCTTCTTAATCCGCCGTCATGCAATCGAGACAGGTGTCAATGTTCTCACATCACTTGATACAGCTCATGCGCTTATCACAAGCCTTGAGGTTCAGGATAAGCAGCACATGACTCCTATAGATATTGCGACTATCGGAAACAGATAAGCAATAACTGGTAACTGCTGGTTTGAAAATATAATTCTGGTTTCCTATTACAGGGTATAAAAATAAGAAGATATCATGGTCAAAAGTTCCAAAAGCCGTTCGTGCTAATACGATTAGGCTTTTGAACTTGGAACCAGAATATTAAAAGGACAATATCATTCAGATTAAATTATCTTTTTTGAATGATATTGTCCTTTTTTTGTTGTCTGTCTGACTATGCCTGCATTTAGGTGTTATTTTAAGCTTTATTTATCCGTGATAAGGCTGTGGAGCTCCTGAAGCGACCTTACCTCAGACGAACCATTCTTTTTAACATAGGCTATTCCTTCAGCGGTTGCCTTTGCCGCAGCCATGGTTGTCATGTAAGGTATTCTTGCCTTGATGGCAGCCTTTCTTAAGTAGCTGTCATCGTGTACGCTTTCCTTGCCGACAGGGGAGTTGATTATCAAATCAATCTCGCCGTTAGTTATGGCATCGAGTATGTTAGGACGACCCTCGTAGAGCTTTTTAATCTTTGTGACAGGTAAACCAGCCTCGGCGATAAGGTCATAGGTTCCGCCTGTTGCGAGAACCTTGAAGCCATCGTTTACGAAGCTTCCTGCGACATCGACAACCTCCTCCTTATCCTTGCGGTTAACAGAGATGAGGACTGTTCCCTCAAGCGGAAGCTTGGAGGATACGCCTTCCTCTGCCTTGTAGAAGGCTTCACCATAGTGGGATGAAAGACCGAGCACCTCACCTGTAGAGCGCATCTCAGGTCCGAGTATCGGGTCGACCTCCGGGAACATATTGAATGGGAAGGCAGCTTCCTTCACACCATAGTATGGAATGTGTCTTTCCTTCATTGCCGGAATCGGAGATGGTCTTCCGGTAAGCTCGCTTGTGATGATATCCGTTGCAATAGGAACCATTCTTATATCGCAGACCTTTGAGACGAGAGGTACTGTACGGGAAGCTCTTGGGTTAGCCTCAAGCACATATACCTTTCCTTTTTCAATGGCATACTGCATGTTCATAAGACCCTTTACATGCATTTCCTCGGCAATTCTGCGTGTGTATTCCTTGATAAGACGTACATTTTCCTCTGAAATGTGTACAGATGGAATGATGCAGGCTGAGTCTCCTGAGTGTACGCCGGCAAGCTCAATGTGCTCCATTACTGCAGGAACGAAGGCATGTGTGCCATCGCTTATGGCATCGGACTCACACTCGAGGGCATTATTGAGGAAACGGTCAATGAGGATAGGGCGGTCAGGTGTTACACCGACAGCAGCCTTCATATAGTCGCTCATGCTCTCGTCATCATATACCACTTCCATTCCGCGTCCGCCAAGAACGTATGAAGGACGAACCATGACAGGGTAGCCTATTTCATTGGCGATGCTGATGGCTTCATCCACGGTTGTCGCCATGCCTGATTCAGGCATAGGAATTTCAAGCTTATCCATCATGGCGCGGAATTGGTCTCTGTCCTCTGCAAGGTCGATTACGGCAGGTGAGGTTCCGAGAATTTTCACACCGTTTTTCTCAAGCGAAGCCGCAAGATTGAGAGGTGTCTGACCACCGAACTGTGCGATGACACCGAGAGGCTTCTCCTTGTTATATATGCTTAATACATCTTCAAGTGTAAGCGGCTCAAAGTAGAGCTTGTCCGAGGTATCATAATCAGTCGATACAGTCTCAGGATTACAGTTTACAATAATTGTCTCAAATCCCAGTTTTTTGAGTGCGAGTGAGGCATGAACACAGCAGTAGTCAAATTCGATACCCTGACCTATTCTGTTAGGACCGCCGCCGAGAATCATGATTTTCCTGTTATTTGAAACAGGGTTCTTATCCTCGCCGTTGTAGGTCGAGTAGTAGTAGGCGTTGTTCTCGGTTCCTGATACATGCACACCTTCCCAGGCTTCATTAACGCCAAGGCTTGTACGTCTGCTGCGCACATCATCCTCGGAGACATCAAGAAGCAGGCTAAGATATTTGTCTGAGAAGCCATCCTTTTTTGCCTTGGTGAGAAGCTCATCCGATGGAAGTGAGCCCTTGAACTTGAGAAGCTCCTCCTCCTCGTCAACCAATTCCTTCATCTGTGATATGAAATAATGCTTAACCTTGGTAAGCTCATATATCTCATCCACCGTTGCACCTTTTCTGAGGGCCTCATACATGATAAAGTGACGCTCGCTCGAAGGTGTAACCAGCTTTTTCAATAACTCTTCCTTGGAGAGCGTGTCAAAATTCTTGACATGTCCAAGACCGTATCTGCCGTTTTCAAGGCTGCGGATTGCCTTCTGGAAGGCTTCCTTATAGTTCTTGCCGATGCTCATGACCTCGCCGACAGCTCTCATCTGTGTTCCGAGCTTATCTTCCACACCCTTGAATTTTTCAAATGCCCAGCGTGCGAACTTGATAACCACATAGTCGCCGTCCGGGACATACTTATCAAGAGTGCCGTATTTTCCGCAAGGGATGTCACGCAGGGTAAGACCTGCCGCCAACATGGCTGAGACAAGCGCAATAGGGAAACCGGTTGCCTTGGAAGCAAGTGCTGAAGAACGTGATGTACGTGGGTTAATTTCGATGACTATTATTCTGTCTGTTACAGGGTCATGTGCGAACTGTACATTGGTTCCGCCGATAACCTGAACCTTGTCAACAATCTTGTAGGCCTGCTCCTGCAGTCTCTTCTGGCAGTTTTCGGATATTGTGAGCATAGGGGCACAGCAGAAGGAGTCGCCTGTATGCACACCGAGCGGATCAATGTTCTCAATAAAGCATACTGTAATCATATTGCCTTCGCTGTCGCGTACAACCTCAAGCTCAAGCTCCTCCCAGCCGAGAATGGACTCTTCCACAAGAACCTGGCCGACTATACTTGCCTGAAGACCTCTTGCACATACGGTCTGAAGCTCCTCCCTGTTGTATACAAGTCCGCCGCCTGCACCGCCCATTGTATATGCAGGACGAAGGACAACCGGGTATCCGAGCCTGTCTGCTATGGCGAGTGCTTCATCGACAGAGTAGGCAACCTCGCTTCGTGCCATCTCAATGCCGAGGGAGTTCATTGTCTTTTTGAACTCAATGCGATCCTCACCGCGTTCGATGGCATCCACCTGTACACCGATAACCTTGACATTATATTTGTCAAGCACCCCTGCCTTGTATAATTCTGAGCAGAGATTAAGACCTGACTGACCGCCGAGATTCGGAAGCAGCGCGTCCGGGCGTTCCTTGGCGATAATCTGTTCAAGACGTTCAACATTAAGAGGCTCAATGTAGGTGACATCTGCAGTCTCAGGGTCGGTCATGATTGTTGCAGGGTTAGAGTTTACAAGAACAATCTTATAACCTAGCTTTCTGAGTGCTTTACACGCCTGTGTTCCCGAGTAATCGAACTCACAGGCCTGACCTATCACAATAGGTCCTGAACCAATAATAAGTACCTTATCAATATCCTTAAGCTTTGGCATGATATTTCCTCCCTAAATTTAATAATTACATTATAAGATAAAGCAGCAAAGTAATAAAGCTTAATTTTTAAAAAAAATAATTTTAATTGCTTACAGCTGGGGGAGGAAGCGCATATTTTTGCCATATCTGCTAAAATGTCTGCCTAGGGCATGCCAAATATAATGCTGTAGGCAGAGAAAATCACAGGAGAAGCGACTGAGCGTGCAGAAAAGTCTGCCCAAAGCATGCCAAATATAATGACGTGGGCAGAGAAAAACGCAGAAAAAGCGCCTGAGCGTGCGAAAATGTCTGCCAAAGCATGCCAAATATAATGCTGTGGGCAGAGAAAATCACAAGAGAAGCGCCTGAGTGTGCAGAAAAGTCTGCCCAAAGCATGTCAAATATAATGCTGTGGGCAGAGAAAATCACAGGAGAAGCGCCTAAGTGTGCTGAAAAGTCTGCCCAAAGTATGTCAAATATAATGACGTGGGCAGAGAAAATCACAGGAGAAGCGCCTGAGTGTGCTGAAAAGTCTGCCCAAAGCATGTCAAATATAATGCTGTGGGCAGAGAAAATCACAGGAGAAGCGCCTAAGTGTGCTGAAAAGTCTGCCCAAAGCATGTTAAATACGATGATATGGGCAGAGAAACAGAAAAAAAAAGCAACTGAACATACTGAAAAGTCTGCCCAAAGCATATCAAATATGATGTAATAGGCAGAACTTCCATGAGCAATAAAGTTAGCTTGGAGCGGCATGTGTTTATAAGGAAAATTCAAAATAACATTTCTGTAATGGTAATACCAATTTCCATGTGGTATAATAAGCGAAAAAAATAAGAGTAACTATTCAGAACCACATTCTCGAAACCGCTTCTATGAGGCTTTCATTTTGCATATGTGGTCACACTGCCATATAAAACTGTTTATATGCCCGAATGTAGGCAATCGCAGAACGCAGTTTTGCATGGTTATGAATGGTTATAGATGAAAATAAAAAGGTGAAAAGAAAAAGGTGAAAAGAAAAAGGTGAAGATAATGGGCGATTATAATTATAATAAGTTCGACAGTATAATATTTGACGTGGATGGTACTCTGTGGGATGTGAGGGATGCAGTAGCTCATGCGTGGCGCGATGTCATCACGGAGCTTACTGACTGGGAGATTAATTTTGACGGTAAGAGCCTTGGAGCTATGTTCGGAAAGACGATGGATACGATATTTTTCCATTTTTATCCGAACAGCACGAAAGAAGAATACGAGAAGATAACAGGTGTAATCTACAAGAGGCAGAAAGAATATCTTATAGGATACGCGCCGGCATTGTATGAGGGTGTTGCCAGGACTCTTGAAAAGCTGTCACATAGATATAAGCTGTTTATAGTGACCAACGCGCAGAGAGGTTATATAGATACGGTTTTTGCGGTGCATGATGTCCAGAAATATTTTACCGACTGGATGTGCTTCGGTGATACGAATGCGTCGAAGGATGTGACAATAAGAAAAATTATTGAGAGAAATAATCTTAAAAATGCGGTCTATGTAGGTGACACGCAGGGCGATGCAGATTCTTGTGAGAAGGCAGGAATACCTATCGTGTATGCCGCCTATGGACTTGGAAGGGTTGAGAAGCCTTGGAGAAGCATAGACAAGTTTAGTGAGCTTGAGGATATTTTTCTTAGAGATAAAGCCTGCAATGAGGCACAGGAAAGTATATCAGAATGTAAGCTGTCTGAAGAAGATGGTGACAGGGAAGGCTGCATGCATGCAGATATGTCAAAGGACGTTACACTAAAGTCTGATGACATGTCGGAGAAAAGTATCGCTGCCGGGAAAATCGATACTGTAATCTTCGACCTTGACGGAACATTGCTCTACACCATAGAGGACCTTGCTGCAAGCACCAACCACGCTTTACAGCAGTATGGAATGCCGGAAAGAACGCTTGAGGAGGTGACAGCATTCGTGGGAAACGGTGTCGCTAAGCTCATAGAGCGCGCGGTTGTGCCGGGAATGGAAAAGGAGCTTTTCGACAAGGTATTTGCGGAGTTTAAAAAGCATTATGCAGTCCATAATCTTGACCACACAAGACCATATCCGGGAATTGTTGATATGCTCACCGGACTTAAGGAGCATGGATATATGGTCGCAGTTGTGTCGAACAAGCTTCAGAGTGCGACACAGAGCCTGTGCAAGCATTTCTTCGGTGAGCTGGTTCCACTTGCGGTCGGCGATAATCCTAGCATGGCAAAGAAGCCAGAGGCAGATATGGTGAATGAAGCACTGTGCCGGCTTAACAGAAGCCGCGCAAATGCAGTTTATGTCGGGGATTCAGAGGTCGATATTGAGACCGCGAAGAATTCCGGAATGAAGCTTATTATGGTTGAATGGGGCTTCAGGAAGCGCGCGGACATGGAAAAGCTGGGAGCCGTATGTTTTATCGATAAGCCGGAGAAGATATTTGACATTCTGAAAGCTGCACCAGAATATCCCCGGCGTGCTGAGGCGGATAACAGAATTCTGCAATTGTTAAGGGATGAAAAATATATACAGCGCAAAGGATAATGTGACGGTTGAAGACATTATTGAATTTCACGCAGAATTTGAATATATTCATCCTTTTCAGGATGACCATGTTATAATAAGGACAAAGTTAGAGAAACCCAGTAAAATCAAGGGGTTAGCACTAATTTAGTCCTTATTTTTTTATACCTAAAATCGGTATATGATAAGGCAGCGCTGACAAATCAAACCGAAATCCAAACATTCACAAGGACAGGATAAGAGTTCGCTGGAAGTGAAGCTCGCAAGCTTAAAGCAGGATGAAATAAGACTTGATAAGATGTTTGAACAGACAAAATACCCGGCAGAGATAGAAGCCCTTGCCGTACAGCTTGCAGATGCTTTCATTGAAAGACTTGGACTTGTTGGTATTGACCAGTCTGTTAAGGAACTTACAGATTCTATCCGGTCTGAGCCTGTTAAGGGAGGTGCCAGATAATGGCAGATAAGATTCATTGCGTCAAAAAGACGCTGAGACTTACACCAGCTGAAAGCAGACTTCTGTCTGAAAAAGCAGAGGTTTTTCATATGAATGAGGCAGAATATTTAAGGCTTTTAATCAGCCAGACGCCAAACGATTACCTGGAAATCAGACAAGAGCTTAAACAGCTGATAAATGAGGTAAATCATATCGGTGTGAATATCAACCGGATTGTGCATCATCACAATTATGAGTTGTATTCAAAAGAGGACAGACAGCAGCTTATCGCATATATGAAAAAACTCAACAATACAGTTAAAGAGGTGGTGGTGCGGCTTGACAATCAGTAAGATTCTTCATATGAAGGATTGCGGAAGCAGTTTTCATGGAAAGCATTTGAAGTCTGCACTTGAATATATTACTGTTCCGGAAAAGACACAGAATGGCAGGCTTGTATCAGCCATAAACTGCCAGGTGGATAATGCCTTTGAGCAGATGAAGGAAACAAAGAAAAAGTTCAACAAAACAGATAAACGGCAGTGCAACAAGTTGTACTTCAAAACTTGGACATTATGGTGTGTATACAACAACCATATCAGAAATGGAGAGTTTTTATGGTTCTTCTTCAATACAAGCGTATATTCCATAGTAATTCAAGGAGAATGCTATTATGAAAAGAAAAATTGGTATTGCTATTATGTTTGGATTAATTTGTATTAATATTTTAAGTGGTTGTGGACCATCGTCAAATGAAAAACAAACTGATTTTGAAGAATTAGAGGTAGATTATGTTATTAACGATGATGGAACATATACTTACAAAGACTTAAATTATAGTTATAAAATAGAGGTTTCAGGTATTGAAGGTGAAAAGCAGGTTACGTATGTTGTTTTAACAAATGATAAATCAATTAGTTTTGATGATGTAACCTATAGCTTGAAAAAATCGGAAATTAGCATTGATGAACCTCAATTTATAATACTCGGTTGGTATTAAGAGATCGAGCATAGACATAATGAATATTGTTAATGGGTGTGTTTTCTGGAGATGTTTTGACAGATTGCACACCCGTTCGTAAGCCCCTAATATAAGGGTATATGTTCCCTTGGTCATATATTTGCCATAATAGTAGTAATCACATATGCCAGCATTTTACTCTATGATCCGGCGTTAGGATTTAGCAGTAGACCAGTATTTTACTACAATTATGGAGGCTACACTTATGCAGACCGTAAAACGAACTGTTGATGAGCAATACCGACTCATCATGGAATGCCGCAACAGCGGGCTAAGCGACAGGGTATCAGCTTATGAATTATGAGCCGGGAAGTGTGTTTAAGCTTAATGGCAAAGAATATGTGTTAAGCGAGGACCATACATTGGATATTCCATACGGAGAAGATTTGTGGTGTTTGGAATCTACGTCAAATTATAGATATGGAGAAAAGATTGATTAATTTCTGAGAGTTTATCTATTTGTGTTGTAGCTATCAAGAAAAAGGGATATTTACATCGTGTTATAGTACATGGTGTAGGTATCCTTTTTGCATATCTTCTATAATTGCTACATAAAAAAGTGCAAATGCACAAAAAATAGTAATGGCTATTGAAGTAAAAATAATTTAGTAGTAAAATAACATTACCAAAATACGTGCAACGCACAAAAACAAGGAGTAGCACTATGGAGATTAAGAGAGATTCATACCTTGAACAGTTAAAGATAAGAAAAGATAACGGAATGATTAAGATTATCACGGGAATCAGGAGATGCGGCAAATCATTCCTGTTATTTGTGTTGTTTAAGAAATATTTATTGGAAAATGGTGTAGATAATGACCACATCATTGAAATTGCTTTAGATGGCATTGAAAATGAGGAACTGAGAGATCCAAAGAAGTGTTATCAGCATATTAAAGAGCGGGTGGAAGATGACCGGAAGTATTATCTGCTCTTGGACGAAGTACAGTTTATGCCACGATTTGAAGAAGTGCTGAATAGTTTGCTTCGTATCAGTAACATTGATGTGTATGTAACCGGCAGTAATTCGAAATTTTTATCTAGTGATATTGTAACTGAATTTAGAGGCAGAGGAGATGAAATCAGAATTTATCCGTTGTCTTTTGCAGAGTTCTATGCGGCTTATGATGGAGATTATGATGATGCTTG